>JAKSCL010000235.1 GCA_022360615.1 Hyphomicrobiales bacterium | reverse complement strand
GGTCTCGTAGAGCGCCGTATTGGTGAATTGGGGATCGATCGACAGATACTGCCGTTGCGCAACATCGTAAACGATGAGCACGATCATCGGCAGAAACAAAAAAGAAGCCACCTTCCCGGCCTTGACGGCAAACGCGCCAATGCCCGCGCTGGCGTCGAACAGAAATTGAAATGGGCCTCTTTCCGCCCGGCGCGCCGCAAGAAACCCCGCAGCGGCAATCAGGAGGATCATCACGATCTCTATCGGCACTGCGTTTGCCGCCAACCCGTCGTAAAAGCCGAGTGTCGCCTGGGCACCTTCATCGCCGCCGCGTGCTTCGCGCCTCAAGGGATTCATAAAGGCGCGCGGGGCGTGAAATGGCGAAATCATCAGCGCCGAAAACCCGGTCACGAAAACGGCGGAAAAAAAGAGGGCGGCGCGGGGACGCGTGAACGCCGCCGTCCAAAGCAGGGCGATCGCCGCCGCAAGAACATAGAAATGCGGCCCAAAAGCCGTGTTCGTCAGAACAATCGCAAGGACCAGCGCGGCTGCGGCGATGATGGTACCCATACTTCGGCCCGGCGCTCTCAAAGGGGCTTTAAGAAACATATAACTGAAGACGGCCGCTCAAGCGGCGGAAAAGGATGGCGGCCCCGCCCACCTTTAGGCTAGGCGGGACCGGTTCTCTTGGCGGTTATTGGATATACCCGAGGTCGCTCCACTTCTCGTATTCAGCGCGAAAAGCCGAAAGCGATTCCCAGACGCGGGCGAAATCCGGATCCTGGTTCTGCTCCTCGACAACTTCCGCCCAAGCTTGACTGAATGCCTGCAGCATCTCATCCGACCATTTGTGAATGGTCACGCCTTTGTCGGCCAGTTCGGCAAGGGCCTTGCCCTGGATCGCTTCGCCTTCGGCAAGGCCATAGGCAAGATTGGCATCGCAAACGGTTTGGATTTGAAGCTGGGTGGTCTCATCGAGATCTTCCCAAACATCGAGATTGATCATCAGATCGAACAGGGTGGATTGCTGATGCCAACCGGGGAAGTAATAGTGTTTGGCGACCTGATAGAAACCAAGGTTCAGATCAATCGCGGGCATGGAGAATTCGGTTGCGTCGATCGTGCCAAGCTCAAGCGCCGGGAAGATGTCGCCACCCGCCAGGAGCTGCGTGGAAACGCCCATTTTCTCCATCACCTTTGCACCAAGGCCGAAAAAACGCATCTTCAGGCCCTGAAGGTCTTCCGGAGAGTTGATCTCCTTGCGGAACCAGCCCGATGCCTCCGGCGCAATCACGCCGCAAAAGATCGACTTGATATTGGATTCGGCATAGATTTCGTCGAATAGCTCCTGGCCGCCGCCGAACTTGACCCAGGCGAGATACTCACCTGCAGACGGCCCGAAAGGCACCGCGCCGAAAAGCTGCAGCGCGGGCACTTTGCCGGCCCAGTAACCGGGTGTCGACCACCCAGCCTCAACGGCGCCGGATGCCACGGCATCAAACACCTCGAGGGCGGGAACGAGCGCACCCGGCTCCTGAAAGACCAGTTCGACGTCACCGCCGGTGACCGCCGTCACCTGATCGGCGATGCGCTTGCCGAGCGTACCCAACTGGGTCAGCGAACCCGGATAGGTGGACTGCATGCTCCAGGTTTCCGCAGATGCGGCACCCGCAAACGCAAGGGCCGCGCCAAGCGCGGCCGTTCTCAAAAGCGATTTCACGTTGTTCTCCTCCCTTTGCCGCACGGTGCCGTTTCACATCCGTGCCTTAAAGACTGGCGTTCCCCGGCCAGAGCAGCGCTCTATGGCGCCTTAAAGGCGTAAAACAACTCGGAAAAAGACCGAATTGGACTTTTGTTTTAGTTGACGGCCGGGTTTTTGGACTGAAACCAGCCATACCTGATCGTTAACAACTCCACCCTGGCTAAGCAATGGCTGAATGGAATGGACGCGGGGGGCCAGATAACGGACAGACAAGCGCTCTATGACTTGACATTCAGCCCCGAATGATGCCGTTGGCGCGGCTGGTTCTTGAATCGAAAGCCCCCGCCTTGATCCTCACCATCAACAGGCTGCGCCTGCGCACCACAATCGGCGTCTATGATTGGGAAAAATCCCGGCCGCGCGATGTCATCGTGACCGTTCGGATGCGCTTCGATGGCGCAAGAGCCATTGCGAGCGACAATATCGCGGACACAATCGACTACGATTCACTTGCGTCAAAGCTTCAACACGATGTCGAACCCCTACACTATTATCTGATCGAGAAACTCACCGCCCGCATCCTCGAACTCGTCATGGAGGACGAAAAGGTGACATGGGCTGAGGTAATCGTGGAGAAATCAGGAGTACCTGCGCTCGCCGATTCCGTTTCGGTCAAGGCGGAGCGGTCGCGCGGCTAAACAACCCGTACTGCCACTCCTCGTCAAAAACGTCCGAAGCCCCATCTCCGGAGATGATGGTTCATTGACCGCAAGGTCCCGCTCTACGAAGATATGAAGAACGCAACGCCCGAATACCGGGCGCGGGTATGCTAAAGCCAGGCACACGCCACCTTGCCGACGATCCGTTCCGCTTCTCCTCAAGACGCAGACGCCATCGCCGCGATCTACAATCAGGGGATCGAGGACCGTATCGCCACCTTTGAAACCGAATGCCGCTCCGCAGACGATATCCATGCTTGGTTCGAAGCCGACCGGCCCTGTGTCGCTGTCGAGGATGACGGCATGGTTCTGGCTTTCGCCTCCCTGTCACCCTACCGGCAGCGCGATTGCTATTCCGGCATCGGCGAGTTTTCAGTCTACGTCGAACGCAGCGCGCGCGGGAAAGGCCTTGGACGCCTTGCCATGGAGGGCCTCATCGAGGAGGCGCGCAAACGGGGTTATTGGAAACTCCTATCCCGCATCTTCCCGGAAAACACTGCGAGCCTGTCTCTTTGCTGGGCGCTCGGCTTTCGCAATGTCGGCACTTACCGCATGCACGGCAAACTCGACGGGATTTGGCGCGACACTGTCATCGTCGAATTGCTCTTATCGAACGACTTCGACTGAGACGACTCAATTTACCGCGCGGACCGGGCTGGGCTTGCCGGCTTCTTCCGCAAGAGGGGCCGCCCAGCTGTCGTCCTCGAACAGGAGGATCGACCGGTCGATTTCCTCGATCCGGCGGCAGCCACAAAGCGCCATCGTCGTATCGAACTCCTTATGGATCAATTCGAGCGTCTTGGTGACGCCGGCCTGCCCCATCGCGCCGAGGCCATAAAGGAACGCGCGGCCGATATAAGTGCCCTTCGCACCCAGCGCCAGCGCTTTCAGGACATCCTGACCTGAGCGGATGCCGCTATCGAACTGCACCTCGATTTGATCGCCGACAGCATCGACAATCTCCGGCAAAAGGCGGATCGAGGAGCGGGCGCCATCCAACTGACGCCCGCCGTGGTTGGAGACAATCAAGGCCTCGGCGCCCGTGTCGACCGCCCGTTTGGCATCTTCCACATCAAGAATGCCCTTAAGGATGAGCGGTCCGCCCCAAACATCCTGAATCCACTTGATATCGTCCCAAGTGAAAGAGGGATCGAACTGTTCGGCCGTCCAGGCAGAGAGGCTCGACATGTCGGTGACGCCCTTGACATGGCCGACGATGTTGCCGAATTCGTGCCGCTTCGTCTGCAGCATTCCAAGACCCCAGCGGAGTTTGGTCGACATGTTGATGATGTTCGGGATCGTCAATTTCGGGGGTGCGCTGAGGCCGTTTTTCAGGTCCTTGTGGCGCTGACCGATGATCTGGAGATCAAGCGTCAAGACCAGCGCCGAACAGCCCGCGTCCTTGGCGCGCCCAATCAAACGCTCGATAAAATCGCGGTCCTTCATCACGTAAAGCTGGAACCAAAACGGTTTGGCCGTATTCGCAGCCACATCCTCAATCGAGCAGATGCTCATGGTTGAAAGCGTGAACGGTACGCCGAACGCCTCTGCCGCCTTCGCCGCAAGAATCTCCCCATCCGCGTGCTGCATACCGGTAAGTCCCGTGGGCGCCAGCGCGACCGGCATCGAAACATCTTGCCCAATCATCTTGGTGACGGCCGAACGCCCGGCCATGTCCACGGCAACGCGCTGGCGGAACAGGATATCGTCGAAATCGGAGGTGTTGCGGCGATAGGTGGACTCCGTCCAGGAGCCAGAGTCCGCGTAGTCGTAGAACATGCGCGGCACCCGGCGCTCGGCAAGAACACGCAAGTCTTCGATGCAGGTAATGACTGGCATAGTCGCGTTTCCACCCTCTTTTGTTTCACAGGATTTTCTTCCCAAAACCCGGTCATGACGTGCGTTCCAGACTCCGGTCAGGCTGACAGTTCATTTAGGCGCGCATATCAAATCGGGCCAAGACCGGGGGGGATTGCTCAGCGCAAACCCTCTGAGATGCTATGCTATACTAGACCCGATCCCGGAACGAGACGGCACTTTGCCCTCCGACGGCCAGAGCATAGAACAGCCATCGTCAAAGGCCGGACGCGTCCGGGCATACCCGTCCTGTCTTGCCCTCCCATATCCCGGACCGGAAACAGCCTGCGTTACCCACCATCCTTTCCACCAACGCTTCCGAGACTCTATTTACAATACGATACGTATCGTTTTATTTTAAATCGATGGAGACGGATCTTGTGAAAGACGATGGGAAAAAGCGCGGACGGCCGCGCGACGAAAAAGCCCGTGCGCGGGTTCTCAAGGCCGCGCTTCGGATCGTACGGACTGAAGGGCTTGGCGCAGCGACGGTTGAGCGAATCGCGCATGAGGCTGGCGTCGGCAAGCAGACCATCTACCGCTGGTGGCCGTCGCGCGCTCATGTCCTTCTCGATGCACTCAAAAGCTTCGTGGAACAGGTCGTGCACATTCAGGACACCGGCGCGCTCGCAACCGATCTGTTGGGCCTCGCGCAAGCCAATGACAAGGCGGCCTCCGCGCAGCTTCTGCCGCTGATGCGTGCACTCGTTGCAGAAGGGGTCGCCGATCAGGACTTTATGGCGCTTTTCAAACGCGATTATCTGGATGCGCGGCGGCAAAAGGCACGGCTGATTTTCGAACGCGCCGCCGCACGCGGGGAGATCGAAGCAGGCGATATCGAAACGTTGCTCGATACCTATTACGGCATGCTCTGGCTGCGGATCTTGTTTGAGACAGGGCCGGTGGACCATCAGGCAGCCGCCTCAATTGCAAGAGCGGTTTCAGGCGCGGGCAAGGCCCTGGCAAAAAGGGAAGCTCGGGAATGACAATTATCAGTGTCGTATCCGGATACTCGCCCGGCCTTATTGGCGAAATCATCCGGCTGCATGGCGTTTACTATGAGCGGGAGTGGAACTTCGATCCCATTTTCGAGGCCGGCTGCGCGACACGGCTTGGCGATTTCCTGAAAAGGCTCGCCCCGGAAAAAGACCGCATTTTTTCGGTCTGGGAGAAAGAACGCGTTTTGGGTTCGGTCATCATCGACGGGTCGAACCCGGAACTCGATCCGAACCAGGCGCATTTGCGCTTTTTCATCGTCGCAGACGGCGCACGCGGCAAAGGCATCGGCAAAGCCTTGATCGCCGCGGCAACGGACTTTCTGTCCGGCTGCTACGAAACCGCTAAACTTGAAACCTTCGCCGGGCTCGACACTGCCCGGGCGCTGTATGAGGCGGCAGGGTTCAAGCTGGCGGAGGAGTGGGAGACGGATAAATGGGGGCCGATTATCCGCGAACAACGCTTTGAATGGCGCACAGGTTGAACACATCCAACGCATGCCCGCACGAGACAGGTTCAGGACGGGGTGAAAGCCGCTATCGGCTGCCCCGGAAAACCAGCCTGACGAAATCGCGGTAGAGCAGCACCTGTTTTGCCAGAAGTGCCTTATCCCCATGGGCGCGTGAGAGGTTGATTCCACCATCGACGACGGCCAGCAGCATTTCGGCAAGCAGCTTGAGCGCAATCAAAAGCGCATGGAGCGGATCGTCGTCGAGCGCATCGGCGCGGGCCAAACAGAAGCCCGAACATCTCGTCCTCGCGCACCACAGTGCGTTCAAAAAGGGCCTTGGCGAGCGCTGTCTTATCCCGGAAATGGCAGAGCGCTACCACGCCTGGCAGATCGGCATCTTCGCCTATACGGATGCCGATCTTGTCACAGCGATCACTATGACCAACATCCCAGAAGCGGTCGGGATCGCGCGCGGCGCAGAGTTTTCACATCCCGGCCGTTATCCCCTTTACAGTGGAGACGGACGGACGCCTGCCAACCGGCGGCACGCTCGAAAAGGCAATCACGGCGGTGGATCAGGAAACGGACGGCTATCCCGTCTATTTCATGATCAACTGCGCCCATCCGACCCATTTCCATGAAGAGATAAGGAAGGGCGGCGATTGGACGAAACGGCTTCTTGGCCCGCGCGCCAATGCCTCGCGCATAAGTCATGAGGAGTTGGACAATGCCTCCGTGCTCGATGCGGGCGATCCGGATGAGCTAGGCAAGAGCTACCGCGCGCTGCTTGAAATCCTGCCGCATGCGTGCGTGCTTGGCGGGCGCTGCGGCACGGATCACCGCCATATCGGAGCGATCTGCAAGGCCTGCCTAGGCCAAGGCAAAGCAGCCCCTGCGCACACCGCACCGGGGCTGCTTGCTCCACGATAGAGCCCAGCCAGTCGAAGGCCGTTTCGGCTACATGTCGTCATTTGTTGAGAATAAGCTTTCCGTTGCCCGTTATGCGCAAACGGTAAATCTCACCGCTGTGCTTCAACTGAATCTCTTTCCGACCTTGAAAGAGCGTTTCAGCATCGATCGGCTCCATATTCTCGCTGGCGGCTTTTTTTTCGACCGAGCCAGGTTGAACGGCTAGCGGCCCATCGTCGATCATCCCGGCTTTCTCCAAAACAGCAAAACCCATCTCTTTGAAATATAAAACATATGATTTTTTATAACTATTCAAATTTAATGCAGCGCCTGTTAGCTCGATACACCCTAACTATCGATGTTGATCGGGTTTTTCAACAAACAGAATAATGCTTTATTTTTCGCCTCTCTTCTTTTTAATTATTAAAAAATGAAATTTACTCTCCACTATTACCTTGACACCAGAAGATATTACCGACTAACGATTTTGACCAATCCTGCAACAATGCAGGAACGGGAAGCCAGCCACAGGAAGACCTCCAGCCAGCCACCCAATCAAACACCTCGTTGTGGAATTGGAGGGCAGGCGTGAGAGCATTATTGTTGAGTTCGGTTTCTGTGGCGGCGCTTCTGTCGGTATCCGTCGAAAAAGCGGCAACCGAAGAAATCGTTTTGGACAGGATCACGATTTCCGCGACGCGGGAAGACGAGGCACCGATTGAGGCGCTTTCGTCGACAAGCGTTGTGACCCGGGATGAACTTGACCGGATCCAGCCAACGACACCTGCGGACATTCTCTTTGGTCTGCCGGGTGTCACGACCACGGAAAGCAGCGGCGCCGGTATCGGTAGCGATCCCGTCGCATCTTCTGTGAACATCCGGGGGCTTCAAGACTTCGGCCGCGTCAATGTGACCATCGACGGCGCCCGTCAGAACTTTCAACGCAGCGGACACAATGCCGACGGCAGCTTTTACATCGAGCCCGATCTCGTCGAGCAGGTGACTGTCATCCGCGGTCCCGTCTCCAATGTCTATGGATCGGGGGCAATCGGCGGGGTCGTGGCGTTCGAAACCATAGACCCTCTCGACTTTCTCCTTCCCGGCGAACGTTTCGCGGTTTCCGCGAAGGCGCAATACGACACGAATGCGGACGGCAGGCTGTTCAGCACAACCGCCGCGACCCAGGCGGGTGAGCGGATCGGCGTTCTTGGAAACATCGTCTTCCGTGACCGTGATGATTATCAAGACGGCGACGGCAACACGATCCTTAACTCCGGCAGCGACGTGGTTGCCGGTCTTGGCAAGATCCAAATCCTGCCGGCGGACGGCATGGAAATCGATTTGGGCTATGTGGGCAACCGCTCGGAATTCGTCTCCGGGGCCACTGGGTTTCAGCGCGATACGGAGATAACGGACGATACGCTGACCGGAACGTTTTCGTGGGATGCTCCCAACTCAGAGCTGATCGATCTCCACGCAAGCTCTTACTGGACGCGCACCGACACAGAGCAACTCAGGCTCGATGGCTCGCTCAGGGGTAACAGACGCACTTTCAATATCGATACGGTCGGCTTCGACATTTTCAACACATCCAGATTCTCAATGGGGTCGGTGGAAAACGCCTTCACCTTCGGGATCGATGCCTTCCGGGACGAAGTGGAGACCAATGATCCCCTCGGCGCCGGCGATCAGTTCACCCCATCCGGGGAACGGACCGTCTACGGAGGTTTCATCCAACATCAAATCGAGCCGACATCCTGGCTTGAGGTCATCGGCGCGCTGCGTTTCGATGCCTATGAGCTTGAAGGCGGGGATGTGGAAGGCGAAGGAGACCGCGTTTCGCCGAAGCTGACCGTGGGCGTGTCGCCGTTCGAGCAGACAGCTTTTCACGGATTTCAGATCTATGCGACCTACGCCGAAGGTTACCGGGCACCGGCGGTCACAGAGACGCTGGTCCAAGGCTTCCACCCGCCGCCCTTTCAGTTCGAATTCATTCCCAATCCGGATCTCGAACCTGAGGTCGCGAAAACCTATGAGATCGGTTTCAACCTGGCGCGGGACGCCATTCTTACGGAGAATGATGCCCTGCGGGTAAAGGGGGCCTATTTCCACAACGACGTGGAGAACTTCATCAACGGCGTCTTCACGCCCGCACCCTTTCCCGGCTTCTTTACTTACGAAAACGTAGCGAACGCAGAGATCAACGGTTTTGAAATCGAGGGGATATACGACGCAAACTGGGTCTTCGTTTCGCTCGCGGCGCATCGCATCCGCGGTGACAACGTCAACACGGACCAGCCGCTCACGACAATTCCACCGGACAAGGTCGTGACAACCCTGGGCTTCAGGGCATTCGATCAGCGCTTAACGTTCGGCGGGCGCTGGTTTGCGGTCGCCGAGCAGGATCGCGTGCCTGCGGGCTCCCCCACAAGCGATGCTTTCGATGTCGTCAATCTCTTTGCGGAATATGAGCACAACGACAATTTGTCGTTTGGCGCGGCTGTCGATAACGTCTTCGATCAACAATACACACGCTTCCTGGACGCCAGCCCGAACGAAGGCCTTACCGCCAGGCTCTGGATTCGCGGACGTTTCGGCATCTAGAGCATTTTCACTTTTCTATGAATCGCTCAATTGCTCCAAGTCTTTGTTTTTTCGCGTGTCCGGACGGAAAACCGGTGTCCACTTTTCCTGGACACGCTCTAACCGGGTGCGCACTGTCCCGCTGTCTCACGCGGTGAACGCCTGACCCTCAAACCCTCCCCCGTCGACATATGGGGGAGGGCCTTTTGCCTTGGCTCTGCCGGAAAGTCCTCGGATATTCATTGCTGGATGAAACCGGCATACACGCGATGCCGGGCGTATGAACCATCGGAATCCGTCTATTCGCAGACGCCCCCCGCGCGCATCGCACCCTTACGCGTTGTGAACGCTCTGAATCCGCACAACCTATCTGCAGGGTGACCCCGGGCCCTACTGCTGCGCAGCTTTCGCCCGTCAGACAAAAGAGAACATGTCGCCGGTCAAATCCGCGAGATCGGTGTTCAAGAGGGTCAAGCTTTCATCCTCACCGGTGTTGAAGACGATGTTCTTGTCTTCTTGATTGGCGGCCGCGATCAGAGCGTCAAAGGTTGCGATCTCGTCCAGATCGATTTCGATTGTATCGGCGGGTGGGCTCCACCACCGGCCGATACCGGTCGAGAAATCGCTGATCACGTCATTGCCGCCATCGAACACGAAGACATCTTGCCCCCAACCACCGGTCAGCACATCGTCGCCTTCACCACCGTGGAGCCGATCACTCCCCGAACCGCCACGCAGGATGTCGCCGCCTTCATCACCGTGGAGCAGGTCGTGTCCCCAACCGCCGTTTAAAACGTCATCACCGGCCCCACCACGAAGCGTGTCATGCCCGAAGCCGCCTTTGAGTTCGTCATCGCCGTCGTTGCCGAGCAATTGATCCGATCCGAAACCTCCCTTGATCGTGTCATCGCCGCCATTGCCAGACAGGATGTCATCGCCCCAGCGGCCCTTTATCTCATCATCTCCCGAGCCGCCGCGAAGCAGATCGGCGCGGAAGCTTCCTTTGTAGCTCTGCGCCGATTCCGCTTCCGTGTCGCTGATCGCGAAGTTGAAGGTGGAGGAATCGCCCGCCTCGATTCCCGAATAGGCGTTTCCGGTGGCATCGACGAGGGCGCCGTCATCGATTTCCACGGCGTAGCGGGCACCTGCCTCCAAATGCGAGGGCGGCGTTACCGTCACCGTCGATCCGTCAAGCTCAACCAGACGATCATCGTTGATGTCGATTTCGACAACCTGTCCCGTGTCGCGATTAACGAGCCGCACGGCGCCTTCGCCTGCAAAGACCTCTTCGGTGAAGTTCAGTTCCAGCGCTGCATCATTACCCACATCGCGCTCATTGTCGGCCGGGGCGGCCGACACGAGAAAGGGTGCCGCGTCGCCGGTCGGATCGATAAGGGTCGGGAAATAGACTGGTCCATCCGATTCAAACCCGAGCCGGCCATCCGAATTCGATCCCCAGGTGTAGATCTCGCCATTGTCCGCCACCGCGATGATTGAATTCGGGCCGGTTTGGATCTCGACCACGTTCACATCGTCGAGTTCGGCAATCCGCGTCGGATAAAAGTTGACATTGCTTTCAGCATCGGGATCGCCGTCGAGACCGCCTGCCGGGCCTTCGTCATTGGGCCCCCACATATAGACATCGCCATCGGCTGTAAGGGCTGCCACCCAGCGGGCGCCTGCTTTGATATCGACAATATCATCGGGCAGCGCCGTTAGTTCGATAGGCTCCAAGACGTCTTCGCCGCTTGGTATGAAGGTGCCGTCGCCATTGTCGACGCCTTGAAGAAGCTGGCCGAAGCGGTCCTCACCCCAGCCGAACACGCGCCCGTCGCTCGTGATAGCAAACGAGGTGTTGGTGTCGGCCGTGATCGAGGCAACACCGCTCGGAAGCCCCGCGACCAGAACGGGTTCAAGCACGCGCGTGAGCGGATTGCCGTCTTCATCGAGTGCATCGGGCGAGCCCAGCTTTCCGTCGCGCGCAGAGCCGAAGCCGTACACCTCTCCATCCTCGGTCAGCACAAGCGTATGGGATGTTCCCGATGAGACATCGATGATGCTCTCATCCGCAAGCGCGGCGACCTTGGTGGGCACCAGCCTTTCTTCCTGGTCGCCCAGACCAAGCTGCCCGTTTGCATTGTTCCCCCATGCAAACAACGAGCCCTCCTCCGTGATGGCATAGGACACGCCGTTGCCATTCTCGATCGCCGTTACAGTCTCACCATCGAATTCGGACTCGATCCGCGTGGCGACCGTCCGGTTTTCGGTGTCGCCATGGCCCAGGACCCCGCGAATACCGAAGCCGAAACTGTAGACATCGCCCGTGTCGGTCAGAAAGGTTGTGTGCGTCAGCCCCGCCGAGACGGCGACAATGTTTCCGGAAAAGTCCTCCGGCAATTCAACGGCAACCGGGGTTTTGACATCAAAGCCTTCAACGCCGATCCCCAATTGGGCGACGACGTTCTCACCGGTGGCGTAAAGAGTGTTGGTCTCGGGATCGAGAAAGACCGAAAAATGATTGCCCGCGCCGACTGTCGAGCCTGCCGTCTCGACCAGGCCTGGTTCTTCCTTTTGCCCGTCCTCCTCTTTCCACGACCACCAAGGTTTGCGGCCTTCATGGTCATTGCCAAAGCGGCCAAAGAATTCCGATCCATTGTCAAATTGGTCTCGAAACGAGCGCATGGGTTTCCCTTCATCGTTGAAAAGGTCAGCCCCGACGCCGGGGAATGCAAAAGCCAATCCGTTTAGTCAAGAATAAACAAGACTTAACCTCATATACTAAAGTATTTTTGAATCGTTTTTATAATAATTAAAAATATAATACGCACCTCAGAACATGGAGACGCGATCAGAAAATCAACGAGCGCGCGGACAACGATCCTTGAAACAACCTTGGCCGATCAACATCCTAGGCGTTTGCGAACCGCCGCGTCAGGCGGAAGCCATCGCGCATGTTAAGCGCCATCAGGGTAAGATTGACGCCTCCCGCCAAAAGCTCGATCGCTTGGACAGTGTAGAATGCCATGTCGAACACCCCCGCCTCGGCGCGCAGGCAAAGAAAGAAAGCGGAAGGAACCAGGATAAGAACGCCGTTCGCCGCAATGAAAGGCATTCGTCTTTTCTTTACTCCCAAAAGGCCCAGCCTCTTATCGCCGGCAAGCCGGAAGCCACTGCCTCCAGTCACCATCAAGGCGGGGATAAGAACGATCATGCCCCACATAATACCTGCTTTGACGGCGGCGATTGCGGCAAGGTCGCCGCTCAGTTCGGAGACGACAGTTGATGTCCAGAAGCTGAGGATCATCAAAAAGGCAATCGCGCCAGCGGCCAGGTGAATACGTCTTAGCATGGTGCTTCACCTCCCAAGACCCGCAACTCAGCGGTCAGGCCGTGCGTTCTTGCTCTCTCTTGGGCAACCGCGTATCGGGATGCTCCAGCCTTTTCCGGATCGCCGATAGAAGCCGCGTTGCTCTTTCGATTTCTTTTGCAGACAACCCACATGACAGGCCCGCAGCCCATGGCTGCTGACGCTCCATCGCCTGAGCGTAGGTGGCCTGACCGAGCGGCGTGAGCAGAACGAGATCCGCCCGCATATGATGCGGATTCGGAGCAAAACGGACGATCCCCTCCCGCGCCAAATCGCGGACCACCCGGCGCACCGCAACATCCCCATCAAGCCACGCCACTGGTTGAGTAGGGCTTGCGGTTCCGGCGGTCATTTCGTAGCCAACTGGCACATGCGGAATGACAGTGAGTGGATGAAGCGATGAGCGATCATGTGGATGCGATAGTCATCGGCGCCGGTGTCGTCGGCCTCGCGGTCGCCCGCGCGCTCGCCATGCAAGGCCATTGGGTCATCGTCGCCGAGGCGGCCGACATGATCGGCACGGGCGTGAGTTCACGGAACTCGGAAGTTATTCACGCCGGCATCTACTACCCGACCGGGAGCCTGAAGGCGAAGCTGTGCGTTGAGGGGCGCCACCGGCTTTACGCCTATGCGGAGGAAAAAGGGTTCGAGGCGCGCGCGCTCGGCAAGCTGATCGTTGCGGCCAATGGCGAGGAGCGCGACCGGCTCGAAGCCTTGCGCCTCAAAGCGGAGGAGAATGGCGTCGAGCGGCTAGAGATGCTCTCCGGCAATCAGGCCGTTGCGCTTGAACCCAATCTGCATTGCGTGGCGGCCATGCACTCACCCGTCTCAGGCATTGTCGATAGCCACGCTTTCATGCTCGCGCTCCAGGGCGATCTGGAAGAGGCAGGCGGCATGATCGCCTTCAACACGCCCGTTGCCGGTGCTGAAATGAACAGCTCGATCACGCTTGAAACCGGCGGCACGGAACCGGCGACGCTGACAACCGATATCCTCATCAATGCGGGCGGGATCCACGCCCCAACGCTTGCCAGACGTTTTGAAGGCTTGGCCCGGGATCACATCCCTCAGGGCTATCTCTGCAAGGGCAATTACTTTGCGCTTGAAGGCGTGAAGGCGCCTTTCAAAAAACTCATCTATCCGATGCCGACCGAGGCGGGGCTTGGCATCCACGCGACGACCGACATGGCCTGGCAGAATCGCTTCGGCCCCGACACCGAATGGATCGAGGAGGAAGATTATGCCGCGAATTCAAACAGGCTCGGCGAGTTCGAGGCGGCGATCCGGCGCTATTACCCGGCTCTTCCCGATGGCGTTCTCGTCCCCGTTTACGCCGGTATCCGGCCGAAAATCGTCGGTCCGGGCGAGCAACCCGCCGACTTCGTCATCCAAGGGCCGCAGGTCCACGGCGTCCCAGGTCTCGTGAACCTTTTCGGGATCGAGTCGCCCGGTCTCACGGCAGCGCTTGCCATCGGCGATGCGGTGGTCGAGGCGCTTTGATCTTTAGAAAACCTGGTCGGCGCGTATTTTACCCGTCGCTTAACGGCGTTTGTTCGGGGTCAATCATCAAGCGCTGCACCAGCCGCCGCAGGCGGCGGTCAAGCGCAAGCCATTCACTCATCGGCACTATCTTGGGATCGAAGCGATAAATCAGCGCGGCACCGCTCACATAAGTATTTACGTCACACTGACCTGGAAAATGAGAGTCATTTCTAAATATACATAAAAACCCCAAAGACTTTCTTTCAGGAAATTCGGTGTCATTATTCGAAATATAAAGTCCATTTTTATTGAGGCGACCATAGAAATAGAGGCCTTTATCGGTGACAGTTGGACGATAACCTTCGTACCTTTTCAAAATCGCGTCGATATACGCTTTTTTTCTCTTCAACGGGCTTGTTCACACCCCAACTCGCAACTTCGAAAAATCTCGGTCGGCCCATCGCCCGTAAGCCCGATCGTTTCCAGCGGACCTTGTATGTTGGGAAAATAAAAGGCTGACACGTGAACGGGCTCTTCTTGACACGTCGTTTCAGCCCGCCGAACGAGTTCTTGGTCCCGAGGCCCCTTGGGGTCCGGACGAAGCGAGGGGTGGTTGAGAACGAGTTCCGGCTGAAACTTGATTGGCAGACTGAAGTAAAGACCATCCCTGCCGGGCGGCTGCTTCATCACCAGTTCAAGTGTTTCCCCATAGCATTCGGGATCAAAGTTAAAGCCAGTAGCCGATGCGTCAGACTGGAAAAAAAAGCCCCACTGAACACCACCGAGGCCAACAAAAAGGATCGGCAGACCGACGACTTCGACCGCCTTAGAACCCAAGGGCTACTGCACTCATTCGGCTGCGTTTCGTTCCGACTCGCCATGACATTTCCCCTCAGGTGATCCGTGATTGACGCTTGGCAGTCTGCCATGCGCCTTTGACCTCACCTATGCCGGTGGGGAAACAGGCTCAACAAAGGATAAATGCGGAAGCATAGCTCCCCGCCGGAATGTGCCGCGAGCGCATGGCTCACTCCGCATCAAGGTTATTTACGCTCCCGCGGCCCGATACTATTTTAGGGAGAAGGCTCTGATACAAGCGCTGGAGGATGCGCCCCATGAATTTCGAACTCACCGAAGAGCAGTCGATGATCCGCGACATGGCCCGGCGGATCGCCGCCGACCATCTGGAGCCGAACGCCGAACCGCTCGACCAGGGAGACGGGCGCGACGCCCTGATGGCCAACTTCAAGCTCTTGGCCGAGAACGGGTTTATGGGGCTGAACATCGATGCGGATTACGGCGGTTCGGAAGCGGGCACGATCGCCTATGCGCTTGCCATGGAGCAGTTCGGGCGGGCCTGCGCCTCAACGGCGGTCGCCGTCTCCATCACCAATATGGTGGGCGAGGTCATCCAATCCTGCGGTTCTGAGGAGCAGAAGCAGAAATACCTGCCGAAGCTGTGCGACGGTTCGTTCCGCGCGGGCTCCTTCTGCCTGACGGAAGCGGGTGCTGGCTCCGATCCAGCCGGTATGAAAACCCGCGCGGTGATGGACGGCAATGAGTGGGTCTTAAACGGCTCGAAGCTGTATATTTCGTCCGCCGAATTCGCCGATATCTTCGTTGTCTGGGCGGTGACGGACCCGGACGCGCCAAAGGGCAAGGGCATCTCCACCTTTCTCGTTGAGCCGGGCACACCCGGCATGACCATCGGCAAGCCGGAGAGGAAGCTCGGCCAGCACGGCTCGCCTTCGAACCCCATCATGTTCGAAGACTGCCGGGTGCCGGCCGATGCCATCATTGGCGAGGAGGGAACGGGTTTCCGCGTCGCCATGCATGAGCTAACGGGCGGTCGCATCGGCGTTGCCGCCATGGCGCTTGGCATTGCGCGCGCGGCAATGGATGCAGCCGTCGGCTATGTGCTCGAGCGCGAGCAACACGGGCATAAGATCGCCGACTTTCAGGGCGTCCAATGGATGATCGCTGATGCGGAAACCGAACTTGAAGCCGCCCGCCTCCTCATCATGAACGCCGCCAATCTGAAAGATGCCGGCAAAGCCTTTGCGAAGCAGGCGTCGATGGCCAAGCTCTATGCCACTGAGGCCGCTCAGCGCGCCACCTACACCGCGCTTCAATTGCACGGCGGGGCCGGCTATATCGCCGACTATCCCCTTGAACGCTACGCCCGCGATGTGCGCATCACCACGATTTATGAGGGCACTTCGGAAATCCAACGCCACATCATCGCCAAAGGCATTCTGAAGGAAGCGGCGTAGCGCTGCGCCTTGCCCCGTCTCCTTTGGGTCCGTGCGGAAATCGCCAAAGGCCAAGCGTCACCCTACGTATCCTCCCGGCTTTGCGGGATTCCCATCATCCAGCTAAGGTCCGCGCGTCACTTCAGAGCAATTTCGCTTTTCTTCGACTCGCTCAATCGCTCTAAGTTATTGATTTGTCGCAAATCCGGACGGAAAACCGGTTTCCACTTTTCCTGGATTTGCTTTTGTACGGGGAGGAAAAAACAATGGCTGTCCGCGATATCGTCTGCCTCATCGACATGCACCGCGAGAACCCGCCAGCCGTCGCCGCGGCTTTTTCGCTTGCCACGAAGGCCGATGCGCATGTGACGGGGATCGCCATGCATGTTGAGCCCGACATCCCGCCTTATGTGATGGCCGAGGCTGGCGACCGGCTGGGCGAGATTCTTCGGGCCCGTAAGGAAAAATCGCAAGCCGGGATGACCGAACGCTTTACGCGCATGGTGCCTACGGGGTTCGAGCGCTATGCCGTGCGGGCGATGACGACGACGGCATCCGCCGCCGACACCGTTTTTGCAAGCGAATGCCGCCTGGCCGATCTCGTCGTCATCACCCAGGACGATGCCGCCGGTACAGACCCGCACCGGGCGTCGGTCATCGAGGGTGTGCTCTTCCAGTCGGGCCGGCCCACGCTCATTGTTCCGCACGAGATGGGCGGAACGATCGATTTCACAACAGCCATTCTGGCATGGGACGGCAGCAATGTCGCGACCGCCGCGCTCCACGCAGCCCGCGATTTTCTCGCGCTTTTCGAAGACGTCCATGTTGTGACGGTTTATGATCACCGTCCCAAGGAAGATCCGGGCGCCGATGTCGCTGCCTATCTGGCCCGGCACGGCATTGCCGCCACAGCACGCCGCCTGCCGGTCATTCAGGGCCGCGACGTTGCGGGTTCACTTGTCGACTATGCCGCGACCGAGGGCGCCAACGCCATCATCATGGGGGCCTACGGCCATTCGCGGATGCGTGAATTCATCATTGGCGGTACGACGGAAGACATGCTCGACATGATGCGCACGCCTGTGCTGATGGCGCACTGACGGGCGTGCCCCAGCTGATGTGAAGCGAACCGGTTGGATCGGAAGCAGTATTCGTCCCAAGCTGCTGTCTTGGCGAACGATCCGAAAGCCGGTCTCTGCGTCAGGCTCCCGTTTTGAACACCTCGGTATAGGTGCAAGGGATCGAGGCGCGGGAGCGCGATATCTGTTCGGCGCTCGCGATTTCTTCCGGCGTTGCCCGTGTCTCGGCGAAGGATATAACGCGGTTCGCGTCCGTGTTGCCTAGCGCCTGGGCCCGCTTGAGCCAGGCAAGGGCTACGACACGGTCACGTTTGGCTCGGGCATTTCCAATGATCGCCGTCCCGATCGACGGGCTGCGCACCACATTGCCCAGATAAATCTTGCCGATTTCGATCTGCGCCGGCGTGTAATCCTGCCGTGCCGCCCGGCAAATCCATTCCGTTGCCTTCTGCGTTGAATAGCCAAGCCCCGCACAACAGTAGGAACGGCCATAGGCAAGCTGCGCCGAAGCATCGCCCGCCCTGGCGGCCTCTTCAAATTCTGATTTCTGCGCCTGGCGCATGGCATATGCCCCGCCCTGGGCAGCAACACCGTAACAGCCCGCAAGAACCGATGCCGAGGCTATGCACGCGGCTAGTTGCAGCAGACGTTTTACGTTCATCTTGCGATCCTTTCAGGGGCTGTCCGCGGATATCGCGGTGAACCGGCGGCGAGCTTTGCAGAGCAAGCGCTTCTTACTCGAATAAACCCATTGCTGCCGACGCGCCATATATCCACTTTCTTGGGAAATGTTCCGATGGCGACAGGCGGTGGACTACTCCGCACTGAACAGTTTCATGGTGACGGCAACGGCGAGGATTGCCAGGACGGCAGAGATCAGAAGCAACGCCGACGAACGGCGCATAAGCACACCATACATCTCAGCAACAACGAACACATTACCCGCAACCGGCATGGCGGCGATCAGCGTTCCGATCACCCGTTCGATGCCCGTCGCCCCAAGCTGTGTCAACAGCAGATAAGCCAACAACGAGTGAACGATCAGTTTCAAGGCGATCATAACGGCGATGCCCGGCGCCTCGCCCCCGGCCCGCAAGACTGACGCCGAGCGCAAGCAACGCCCCCGGCCCTGCCGCTGCGCCCAAAAGCCCGAAGAAACGTTCAAGCGGCCCGTCAAGTTCGGTGCCGCAAGCGGCGGCGAGGCCCCCAATCCGACACCAGCGAAGAACGGCAAGGTGACGGCAATCGTGGCGAGCACCTCGGAGAAGCCGGAACGCGGCGAAACAGGTTGAAACGCGGACGCAGCCCCTTCTATACATTCCGCAACGACGGGCAAAAACGGACAGCAGCCATGCTGTTGACCAAAATCAATACGGTTGCCGGGGGATTCGGCTTCCTTTACCCGCGTAATCCATCACGGCGAGGAGACGGCCACGTGCATCCGAAAACGCTTATACTGCATGTCGACGCCTATGAGGCAACGGACCATCGCATCGCTTTTGCGTTGAAATTAGCCAAAAAGCTTGATGCCCATGTCATGGGGCATGTTTACGCCCTCGAACAGGTCATGCCGCCGATGATGATGGGGGATATTCCTATCCAGCTCATCAAGGCACAGCAGGAACAGGCCGAACGGCACGCACGCGCCGCTGAGACGACCTTCAAGGAAGCAAGCGAAGCTGAAGGTGTGAGCCACGAGTCCGCCATTGCTTCGGGCACGCTTGACGCCGTTGCCGACCATTTCGCGGAACAGGCGCGTGTCGCGGATCTTGCTATTGTCGGCCAGTACAATCCCGACACCAACGACCCCTTGAAAACACCGGTTATCGAGTCCGTGCTTTTCAACTCGGGCCGGCCGATGATGATCGTGCCTTACATCGGTGCCCAGCATGGCGACCGTTTCAAGCAAGCGATCGTCGGCTGGGATGGCGGGGCGACGGGCGCCCGCGCCGCGTTCGATGCGTTGCCGCTGCTTGCCGCCCTCAAAATGTCCATCCAGCTCGTCACCGTTTCGCGCGGCACCGACAGCGCGGAACGCGAACGTTCCGCCAATGCTTTCATCGAAACCGCCAAGCGGCACGGGCTTGAAGGGGCATACCAGATGATCCCGGGGGACAATATCGATCCGGCGAATGCGCTTTTGAACGATGCTGCAGAACGCAACGCGGACCTTCTTGTCATGGGCGGTTACGGCCACTCGCGGGCCCGCGAATTGCTGTTCGGCGGTACGACGCGCGAGCTTCTGTCGTCCATGACCCTGCCGGTGCTCATGTCGCACTGAAGCGGCTGGCCGCCAAAGCAACCGGCAATCGCAACCGCATCTTCGATTCTCACTTCACCCCGACCGCCCCCTCTGGGGCGGAGTTGGTTCGCTCCCACCAAAGCGATGCGTTTCGGCGGCAGTCCCCTCTCAGACATAAACATGTTCCACGGGCTGACGGACCGGAAAAGACATGCATTTAAAGCGCTTGCGAGCCGGGCAAACATATCCTTGTCTCCGATTGGAAAGGGCAGAGTTGGATTGAAGCCTGCATGTGCCCACCAATCGGTGCGGATGTCATTTGCCCTGAATACGATGAGGCCCAAATGAAACGGGACCCGGAAACCCGCCTCATTGCGTTCTGGCTGCCTGATCATACAAATCGGGCCAGAGAGGCCCACCGAATTCCCCGCTCGCAATACCGAATGCGAAGGCGCCGTTCGCGCCCAGCTCATTGGCCTCTTTAAGCGACGTTACCGGCAGGACCGCACGTATGCCTATCCTGCGCAGTTGATGCACAATGGGTTTCGGAAGACGCTTATCAGGGTTTGCAACAAAAATACGCCGGGCTGTCCGGCGCTTAAACATCGATTTTTTGAATCTCTTAGGCAAAAATACTGACGCAAGGCAAGTAAAGATGCCCTGGATATGATTTCCGAGGGCGGCGTTTTTTGCCTGGATATGAAGATAGTTCCCAACTGCACGGCTTTTTTGCTAAGCCATCAACATCTTCGTGTCCGTGAAAAAACCGCTTTTTGCTATGGCTGCATGTTCGCATGGGCAAGAGGGCGAGAGCCCGGAGGCTGAAATCCTCGCCTTCATGCGCAATCCGGAGAGCTACCGGCCGCTGGGCATTGCCTGCCAGTCCGTCGACATGATCGAGACCCATGGTGCACGGGTTTTCCTTGCCGGCGACAAGGCTTTCAAGATCAAGCGGCCCGTCCGCTATGCCTTTTTCGATTTCTCGACGCGCGCCAAGCGCAAAGCGGTCATAGAGCGCGAACTCGCCGTCAACCGTAGCGCAGCGCCGATGATTTATGAGCGCATTCTTCCGATCACCGAGGCTGGCGGGCGTTATCAGTTTGAGGGCGGTGGCGAACCTGTTGAGTGGGTTCTTAAAATGGCGCGTTTCAATCATGCGGATGAACTGGACCGCGTGGCGGAACGCGATGCACTTGACGGCCCGCTGGCTGAGGGACTCGGCCGCATGGTTGCGACGCTTCATAACTCGGCGATCCCTTCGTTGAACCCGCCGCCCTCGGCTGATCTGCAGGGCGTCGCGGATGCGCTTGCGGCTGGAATTCTTGAGGAAACGGCCGTGCTTTGGGGAGACGATGCCTGCCGCTTCGCCGATACGGTCCGGCGATGCGGGACCGCCAACGCCGCACTTCTCGATAAGCGCAGGGCGCATGGTCTGATCCGGCGCTGCCACGGCGACTTGCACTTAAAGAACATCGTTTTGATCGATGGCGAACCCGTTGCCTTTGACGCGATCGAGTTCGATGAAGCCCTTGCCACAATCGACATTGGCTACGATCTCGCGTTTTTGATGATGGACCTTTGGGTACGCGGCATGCGGTCCTGTGCCAACCGCGTCTTTAACGGTTATCTGAAGACGGCGAACCCGGAATGGGCAGACGGGCTGTTCCGGCTTTTGCCGTTCTTCCTTTCGTTAAGGGCGGCTGTCCGGGCACGGGTCGGGGCTGCGCGCGCGAACCTTTTGGACGGCGATGAAAAGACCGAGGCCGTTGCCGATGCGCGGCGCTATCTTTCCTTCGCGTCGTCCTTCCTTGAGCCGCCACCGTCGCGGCTCATTGCAATCGGCGGCCTTTCCGGCACTGGGAAGACGGTACTGGCCGAAGCGCTTGCGCCAAATATCGGACCGGCGCCCGGCGCGGTTCATCTCAGGAGTGACGTTCTCCGCAAAAGGCTGTGGGACGTGGATGAGTTTTCGAGCCTGCCTGCCGACGCCTATACCCCAGAAGCAAGCGCCAGGACCTATCGGGCCCTCTACAGGGAATCACGCAGGGTTATCGCCGAAGGCCACGGCGCCGTCGTCGATGCCGTAGCTGCGCGCGCTGATGAGCGCGATGCGATTGAGGCGGTCGCATGCAATGCATCGGTCTCGTTCAGCGGGATTTGGCTCCAAGCCCCACTTGACCGGAGGGTGGAACGGGTCACTCACCGTGCCGGATCCGTCAAACAGGATGCCTCGGACGCCGATGCCCAGATCGCTGAACGTCAAGAGAGCTACAGGACGGGCCGCATCGCCTGGCACTGCATCGACACTGGCGGCACATTTGAAGAAACTCTTCAGGCCGCCCGCGCTGTCCTCCACATAGAAGGCGGCGATGAATGCGATGAGGAGGTGCGAAAAGGATGCTGAGCCGGTATGGGCGGAAGGCTTTGGCCGTTGGAGCGCTGGCGTTCTGTCTGTGTTTCGCGTCCGCAGGTGCTGGCTTTGGCGACGAAAGCCTCAATGCGGTGTTCGCGGACCGGGGTTGGCAATCGGCGCACTTTCAAGACCATGAACTTGCCGGCGTCATCTGGTCGCCACGGCGCAACCAGCGCCTCAGCTTTGAGGCATATCAGGCTGCGATCGGTTCGGCCGATCTGGTGCTCCTCGGTGAAGTTCACACCAATCCGGACCACCACCTCCTTCAAGCGGAAGCGCTCGGCTATGTGGTGGACAGCGGTAGGACGCCCGCGGTCGTCTTTGAGATGATTTCACGCGATCTTTCCAGCCGGCTTGAAGCCGCGTTGACAGAAAACCCACGGGATTGGCAGGGGCTCGGCGATGCCCTGTCATGGGAGGCGCGCGGCTGGCCGAGCTGGGACATCTATGCACCGATTGCCCGGGTTGCCTTGGAGAACGGTCTCACCATCCTGCCGGGTGACCTTTCGCGTGACGATATCCGCACCATCAGCCGTGATCCCGGCAACCTAACGGAAGATCTTGCCGTCATTACCGGGACGGCGCGGCCCTTGCGCGCAGCATCGCGCATGTCGCTGGACGACCAACTGTTCCGTTCGCATTGCGAGCTTGTCCCCCGCGATGCCATCGCACCGATGCGGCAGGTGCAGATCGGGCGCGACGCCGCTCTCACAGTGTCTCTTGCGGATGGGATGAACCGTGTCGGCCGCGACAACGGCGCGGTTTTGATCGCCGGTGCCGGGCATACGCGCCGCGATTGGGGTGTGCCCTGGCATCTCGCTGAACACCTGCCGGATGTTTCAATTCTCAGTGTTGCCTTTATCGAGGTCGCCGAAGGGATGAACGCTCCGGCGGATTACTTTCCGGAGACCGAAAATGGCAGGGGCGTATACGACATCATCGTCTTCACGCCGCGTGCCGATGTTACGGACCATTGTGCCGGCTTGCGTGAACGTTTCAACACCAGCAAGGGCGCATCCGAATAAAGCTGCCGTTATAAGGGATGCCTGGAGTGGTACCGCCTCCCCGGTTCGAACGGGGGACCTCTAGATCCACAATCTAGCGCTCTAACCAACTGAGCTAAGGCGGCGCATCTGTCGGAAAGTTCTTAACTATGTCGGATGGGATGTGTTTGGCAAGGGGTGCGAGGACAGGAATGCGGGACCGGGATCCAAAATGACAAACGGCCCGCACCGGCGGGCCGTCTGCTTACGCATTACTGAAATCTCCACGCCAACGGCGAGAAATTAACTGGCAATCGAAACGCTTTTGACAGCTTTTTGAACGCCTTCATTCAGTGGCTTTGCGGAGTCTTGAGCAACCTTGCTCGCCACTTCGCCAAGCTCTTTGCTTTGGCCCATCAGCGCTTCATATTGTTTGCGGGCAAACGCCGTCTGAAGCTCAACAGCTTCCGACACCGATTTGACCGTCATCATATCCTTGATGAAGTCGAAGCCGGCATTGGCGTTTTCGCGGGCCGCGTCGATCGCCTTGTGTTGAAATTCGGTCAGGCCTTTTGAAGC
>JAKSCL010000161.1 GCA_022360615.1 Hyphomicrobiales bacterium | reverse complement strand
TGGCGCTTGACTTCGCCGTGGTGATCATATCCTCAACCGTTCCGTGTCTCTGATGTCTCTCCGTTATCTGCTTCTGCGTCATCATAAAGCCATGTCCAACCGGTTTCGCAATTTACAGACCTCTACTCTAACAAAACCGAATATGTTTATAACGTATTCGTATTCCTATGGAGGTTAAATTTATTACTGTTTGAAAAAACACAGTTCTGATTTTTTATATTAGAATTATTATATTTCAATATACGGTATTTTCATTCCGATTTCACTGGAAGCATGATGTCTTTTGTTGTTAAAATGGTTGATATACTGGTATTTTCCGTTTATCGGATGCATGCGGTAGACGCCTCATATCCGGGGCAAGGCCCGCCCGGGACCGCGTAATGCCTGCCATCTCCGGCCATAGCGCCCAGCTGACGAAAGGGGAAGCCGTATTTTCCGCCATCTTTTCCCATCCGCTGCGATCCTCGCCTGCGTTTTGACAGCCAAGGCGATCATGCCCGCCGCCGCCGATCCGGTGCAGATACCCGGCCCCAAAGGGGCGCTCGAGGGCGAAGCGGTGGCTGTTTCCGATGCGGTCCATGCCGTCGTGATTATCCCTGGTTCCGGACCGGTGGACCGGGACGGCAACGGTCCGCCGGTGGGGCTGAACTCCGACAGCTACCGCCTCCTGGCCGAAGGGCTCGCTGAACATGGCGTTGCTTCGATCCGGATCGACAAGCGGGGTTTTTACGGCAGTTCGGCGGCGATCGAAGACCCCAACGACGTCACCATCGGCGATTATGCCGAGGATGTGCGCGGCTGGGTGGCGAAGGCGAGGGGGTTCGCTCCTTGCGTCTGGCTCGCCGGTCATTCCGAGGGTGGGCTTGTCGCGTTGGCGGCGGCGGCCGATCCGCCCGAAGGGCTCTGCGGGCTGATCCTGATAGCGACCGCGGGACGCCCGATGGGTCAGCTTCTCATCGAACAGGTGAAAGCCAATCCCGCCATGGCGCCGCTTATGCCTGAACTCACGTCCATCGTCGCCGATCTCGAGGCCGGGCGCACGCGCGATCCAGCCACGATCTCCGCACCCCTTCAGGGCCTGTTCGCGCCTGGCGTGCAACGTTACATGACCGACCTTTTCGGGCACGATCCGGTGCTGATCGCACAGGGTTGGCGCGGTCCCGCGCTGATCCTTCAGGGTGATCGCGATGTACAGATCAAGCCGCTCGACGCCGAGCTTCTGGCCAAGGCAATGCCGCAGGCGGAACGGATCGATCTGCCGGGCGCGACCCATATGCTCAAGGCCGATCAGCCGGGACAGCCTTTCGCGACCTATACGGATCCAGCCTTGCCGCTTCATCCCGAAGCGCTTCCGGCGATTGCGGGCTTTCTTGCCAAGCACCGGAAGGCTGAATAAAGGGCCGCGCATTGCGCTCATGGCGGCGGCTTTCGTTTCTTCAGGTTTGAGCGTGCGTGTCCGAAAGGACACGGCGCGACAAACGCAACGCCGCCGAGCAGACATGTCCTTTCCGATGCGTTAGAACGCGGTTGGATCGAGAGCAACCGATGCGCCGGCCCATGCCTTGGAGAAGTGAAAACCGGTTTTTTGGGTGCGGGCCGAAGGGGCCGCCAGTGGCGTGCTGAACCGTTCCGGCAGCCGGTCCGGACAATGCCGTCATTTTTTGCCAGGACCATGCGGGCAAACCCAGAAGGGCAGCCGTTCAAGCCGCACGGAACGCTCCGGTTCAAGGACACTGGTCCAATGGATCGTGACGTTCTGTTTCCTGCTGGTCTCGGGGATCGCGCCGGGCACCATGCCCGTGGCGCAGGCGGGCGGCTTCGCCATCGTGATCTGCACGGGCCACGGACCGGTCACCGTGTTTTTGGATCGGGACGGTCAGCCTATCGAGCAAAGCCGCGATCTTTGCGATTGGGCAAAACAACATGGAAATGCCGTCGCGCCGCCTTCGATGTGACCGAGAGCCTGACCCCCTTCGTCAGCTACGGCTGCGGCTTTGAGGGCGTTGCGGCGTTCACGGGCGAGACATCGGCAAAACCGGAGGAATCGGAACAAATCGAAGCGGGTGTGCGGTTTTCGTTCGATGCGATCGGGCTCAGCGGATCGGCGGCGGTCTATGAGCTGACGCGCCAGAACGTGCCCGTTGCCGATCCCAACAGGCCTGGCATTCAGATCCAGACGGGCGAGCAGAGGGCGCGCGGCGCGGAGTTCGACCTGATCTGGAAAGCGACATCGGATCTTACGATACTTGGAAACTACGCCTACACGGATGCCGAGGTCACCGTAGACACAACGATTCCGGAAGGGGACCGCCTGGCGCGCGTTCCGCTTCACAGCGGCCGCATTGCCGCCCTCTACGAATTCTCAAGCGGCTGTCTGGACGGTCTGGGGCTCGGGCTCGGTCTGACCGCGGCTTCGGAGCGGGAGATCACCTTGCCCAACGACCTTGAGACCGACGCCTTCTTCTCCATCGATGCGCAAGCGTCCTATGAAATCGGTCTGGCTGTCCTTCGCCTGTCGATAGAGAACCTGACCGATGAAGAGTACTTCGAGCCCTATCAATTCCTCGGCCAATCGGTTGTGCGCCCGGCAAGGCCGCGGACCGTCTTCCTCAGCTTGTCCGCGACCTATTAAGGAGATCCGGTTATGAACACATCACGCCGCCAGCTCCTGGCGCTCGCCGGTATCGCCCCATTCGCAACGCTTGCCGCGGCCATGCAACGTGCTCAAGCGGAGGGGTACCGCTTCGGAGAGACGCCCGGAGAAGCCTGGGATATCGCTGCAAAGGCCCATGAAGACCTCATGGCCTATCCCGGCCTCGTCATGCACGGCGCCGAGGAGATCGCGATGGTCTGCTACGAGGGCATGACCATGCTCGATCTTGTTGGCCCGCAATACTTCTTCGCATCGATGATGGGCGCGCGGGTGCATCTCGTGAGCGCCGATCCCGAACTCCGTCCGGTCCAAGGCGACACCGGGTTCGCCATCGTGCCGACACTTGCCATGGCCGACTGCCCTGGCGTTCTCGATATCCTATTCGTGCCCGGAGGGACGATGGGCACCGTGCGTGCGATGGAAGATGACGGCTTGATCGATTTCATCGCGGATCGGGGCTCGCGCGCAAAACATCTGACCAGCGTTTGTACGGGCTCCTTGATACTCGGTCAGGCCGGGCTCCTGGACGGGAAACGCGCGACCAGCCATTGGGCCACGCGGCATCTTTTGCCTGAATTCGGCGCAACGCCGGTCAATGCCCGCGTCGTACAGGACGGCAATGTGACCACCGGGGCCGGCGTCTCCGCCGGTCTCGACTTCGCGCTTGCGCTCCTGGCTCAAATCCGGGGCAGGCCTTACGCGGAAGCCATCCAGCTCCAGGCCGAATATGCGCCTGAACCCCCGTTTGACGCCGGTTCTCCGGACAAGATCGACCCGGCGCTTGGCGAACCGATGCACGGCATGTTCGCGGCAGCTCTTCATGCGATGCGGGAGGCCGCGGCCAATCGGAAACAGAGGTAAAGGAGGCCTGTACGGCCTTATGGAGATATGGCGTGACGGGTGCCATCGCGTCCGTTTCCCGCCAGCATGATCGCCCGGCAAACGGCTTAGGCCGCGACCATCACTTAACAAGTGATCGCAAAGACTTGCGGCGGTGTGCTTTGAATTTGATTCCGGCCCTCGCTCTAAGCTTTTGCTTTCATGAAGATTTGGTCCGGATAGCCACGGCTGAGACATCGCCTTGACCAGACGGAGGCCGAGGGGCCTTATCTTTTTGCAACGGGCCGGTTCCTCAGGCGTTTGATGCGTTGAAACGAGGCGGTGTTGGGCCCCGCGCGCTGGCGCGGGGCCGGATTTCTTAGGCCGTCCGGATCAGTTCGATGTAATCTCCGCGGACCCGAAGCGTCAGGGTCACGTCCTGATCGGTCCGGTTGCGGAAGAACCAACCGTGCTTGCCGGTGAAAGCCGCTATCAGTTCATCCGATTGACCGGGCACGCTGCGGCCCTGCTCGTACCTGACGCTCTGGCCGCCGCCGTCGCCGTGGGTGTCGAAGTTCAGCACGCTGCCGTTTGCCGACCATTCGAATTCAGCGACCGCGCCTTCGTTCATCACCAGCTTCAGTTCTATCCCCTCGCCAGGCGTTAGAACGAAACGCACTTCATCGCGCCATGCCGGCTCCGCGGTCTGGGCAGGAGGGGCGGCCGCCGGTGCCGCGGGGGCAGCGGTCCCAGGGGTGGCAGCCTCAGGGGTAGCGGTCTCAGGAGCAGCGGTTTCAGGGGCTTGCGGCGGAACGGCCTGCCGCGCACCCGCCCTGAGAAGCGCGGTCATGCCGTTGAGTTGGGCCTCGATGGCGGCGAGCCGGGCAAGAACCTCCGGCGACGGCGCATTGGCCAGCGCGGCCGCATCGGCTGCGGCTTCCTCGGAAAGCTGCGCCTTGATCCCGCCCATTTCGGTGAGGCCGAGGAAGGCGCCGACCCCGAGCGGATCGATGTTGTATTCGGCGGGCAGCACCACGGCGACGAGGAGCAAGAGCGCCGCGCCCAAGGAGATGAGTGTCGAGCGCAACAGCCCGCCGGGCGTCCCCTGCAAGCCGGTATGGCTGGTGCCGGGGGTGAACACGGTCCCCGCGGTTTGCTGATGGCGCCGTTCGCCCGGCGCCGGAGGCGTGTTCTGAACGTTGTAGGTCTGGTTCATGGTTCTGGTCTCCGAAGGGGGTCAGGCGACGAAATAGCCGGTGATTTGAAGGCCCATCAGCACGAAGCCCGCCGTCATCATGAGGACATTCGCCGCATAGGCTTGCCGCGCGAAGGCGGCGGTCCGGCGCCAATACATCATGACGGTGAGGATGGCCGCGAGCGCCAGAAGCTGGCCGACCTCGACGCCCACATTGAAGGCGACGAGATTGACCCATTTGCCTTCGGGCGCAACGTCATACTCAATCAGCCGGGAAGCGAGACCGAAGCCGTGCATGAAGCCGAACAGCAGCGTCGCCACCTTGGTGTTGGGCTGGACCCCGAACCAGGCGCGGAAAGCGCCGAGATTGTCGAGCGCCTTATAGACCACCGAAAAGCCGATGATCGCGTCGATGATGTAGCTGGAGATGCCGAAATCGAAATAGACCCCGGCCAGCATCGTCGTCGAGTGCCCGATGGCGAAAAGGCTGACATAGGTGGCGATCTGCTTCATCCCCCAAAGGAAGAAGATCACGCCGAACAGGAACAGGATGTGGTCGTAACCGGTCACCATGTGCTTGGCGCCGAGATAGAGGAAGGGGATCAGGCGGACGCCGGATATCTCCTGGATGTAGCCCTTGTCGCCCAGCGTGACGGCATGGGCATAGGCCGAGGTGGCGCTGGCCGTGAGGGCAAGCGCAATGAGCGCGGCGGCGATGAGCCAGGACACGGCGTCCGGCCCACCCCGCGCGCGGGATAGCATGGTCATGAAGACCCTCCGATTTGCGTTGAGATGTGTGCGACGCCCCTTTTGCGGGGCCAGCGCTCAGACGCGGGGAGGGGGCTTCGGCGGCAGCGGCGCGCGCCCGGTGTCGGCCTCAGCGGTCCTGTTCTCACTGGACCGGTTGAGGATCTGGCCGCGCAGGCTGGCGGGATCGGTCAAAAATGGCGTGGAATGATCGTGATCTGCATGGTCGCCGCCATGGCCGTGCAGCAGGATGGATAAGGCGTCCACGGCGTTTTTCGTGCCGTTTTTCGGCGGATGGGCGTGGCCGTGCGCGATGATCTGCAAGAGTTCGGTTGGCGATGTGCCAGTGTCCAACCCCACATGGGCCACGTGCCGCACCGGAACCGACACTACGAGCATTGCAAGTGCTGTGAAGACCAGCGTTGTTTTCGCCAAGCGCAAAACGCTTCCGATCACGTCATTAAGCCTTAAAATCCGGTATGCTCCTCGCATATTCCACTGCTGGAATATCCTCCCCCAGGGGATAACGTCAAGCCATGCGGGACGATATCGCGGCAAACCGGCGAAGCCGGGTGCTCCAGATGCCGCTCTGCCTTGGCCGCACAGGTTGCAATGACCTGGAATCGGCCAGGCGCGCGCCATGACAACGAGAGACGGGACCGTTGATTCGACCATGCTGATCCGCCATCTGACATTCTTTATCGCCCTCGCCCGCGAAGGGCATTTCGCTAAAGCGGCGAAAGCGTGCAACATCACCCAGCCGACGCTCTCGGCCGCTCTTCGGAAACTGGAGGAGGATTTCGGCGCCCGTCTCGTGCTCAGGGGACAGCAATTCACTGGCTTGACGCCGGAAGGAGAACGGGTGCTTGCCTGGGGACAGCAGATCGTCTCGGATTACGAAAGCCTTAAGAATGATCTGACCAGCGTGACGCACGGTTTGTCGGGGACATTGAGGCTTGGCGTCATACCCGCCGCGATGCCGGTCGCCGGCTTCGTGACCGATAGTTTCCGGGATGCGCATCCCGCCTCGTTCATCGAAATCATCTCCATGACATCGCGCCAGATTCAGGGCGGGCTCGATTCCCTGGAGCTCCATGGCGGCATCACCTATTTGGAGAATGAGCCCCTTGAGCGGGTCGTCCGGCTGCCGCTCTACCGGGAACGCTATGTCGTGATTGCGAGACGCGACCGTTTCGAGGATGAAGCGTCCATCGATTGGCAAACGATCCGCGGCTGTCCTTTGTGCCTTCTCAGCACCGATATGCAGAACCGGAGAATTCTCGATGCCATCGCCGAAAGTCACGGCATGCGGCTTCAACCGGCGATCGTCAGCAACTCTTTTCTGGCGATATGTTCTCATCTGCGCCGCGGCAACTGGATCAGCATTGTTCCGCATACCTTGCCTTATCTTTTCGGACTGTCGCCGGAACTCGTTGCGATCGAGATCGCCCACGAGACGCCGTCACAGAGCCTGGGCCTGGTGATACCGAACCGCCGCCCTCTCGCGAAGATGACGAACGCTCTGTTCGGCACGGTGACGAAATCCAATCTCGCTGCGGATATCGAGGCGGCGTGCCTGAGCGCTTGATTGACGTTTTCTATTAGGCAGTTAAAACAATTTGTTAGACAAAATCCCATCCGAATGTGTGTTATATTTTGTGTGTGATCGATTAACGATCCGCATTTCGATAGATTCCATAATCTTTCAAATAAACATGTGTGAAAATATTCGAGATTGACAAATTTCTTATGTATAAGAAGATTTTATTTTCTTCTTTCCGGAAATTCTTGTTGATTTCGCTGTTTTTATACAACCGTATGGGAGAGTTTTAAAATGGCCAAGGTCGTTTGTGTTCTTTACGAAGATCCGGAAAGCGGTTACCCGACCTCATATGCACGTGACGACGTTCCGACCATAACGCGTTACCCGGACGGGCAGACCGCGCCGTCGCCAAGCGCCATCGACTTCACCCCAGGCCAGCTGCTGGGCAGTGTGACGGGCGAACTCGGCCTTAGGAAGTACCTGGACGCAAACGGACATGCTTTCGTGGTGACGTCCAGCAAGGACGGACCTGCTTCCGTGCTCGAGCGCGAACTGCAGGATGCCGATGTGGTTATCTCCCAGCCTTTCTGGCCCGCCTACCTGACTGCCGAAAGGATGGCAAAGGCGCCGAACCTGAAGCTCGCGGTGACCGCCGGCATCGGCTCAGATCACGTCGATCTGGAAGCGGCCATCAAGCGCGGCATCACCGTCGCCGAAGTGACGTTCTCCAACTCGATCAGCGTGTCGGAGCATGTGGTGATGATGATCCTCGCTTTGGTGCGGAACTACCTTCCGTCCTATCAATGGGTGTTGAAAGGCGGCTGGAACATCGCTGATTGCGTGGCGCGTTCCTATGATTTGGAAGGCATGCATGGCGGCACGGTCGCCGCCGGCCGGATCGGACTTGCCGTTCTGCGCCGGCTCAAGCCGTTCGATGTTCGCCTTCACTATGTGGATCGTCACCGTTTGCCGAAAGAGGTTGAGGAAGAGCTGAACTTGACGTGGCATTCTTCGGTCGAAGAGATGGTCGAGGTCTGCGACGTCGTCACAATCAATTGTCCGTTGCACCCTGAAACCGAGCATCTTTTCGACGAGGCGATGCTCGCCAAGATGAAGCGCGGCGCCTACATCATAAACACCGCGCGCGGCAAGATCTGCGACAGGGACGCCATCGCAAAAGCGTTGGAGAGCGGCCAATTGGCGGGTTATGCCGGCGATGTTTGGTTTCCCCAGCCCGCGCCGCAGGATCATCCTTGGCGCTCCATGCCGCATCACGGGATGACGCCGCATATCTCGGGCACGTCCCTGTCCGCCCAGGCGCGCTATGCGGCCGGAGTCCGGGAAATTCTCGAATGCTGGTTCGAAGGCCGGCCGATCCGCGACGAATATTTGATCGTGGATGGCGGCAAGCTCGCGGGCGTCGGCGCGAAATCCTACAGCGAAGGCAATGCGACGCGCGGTTCGGAAGAGGCGGCGCGTTTTGCCCGATAGTCTTCCTGTCCGGTAACCTTCGCCGCCCCCGCGGTATTCCGTGAGGGCAGGATAAAAAGGCCGGTTCCTGTATGCTAACGCCAACCCCCGCGGCTTTTCTGCTGCGGGGGTTGGTTCTCGGCGCCATGGCGCTCGCTGTGCCGTGAAGTCTGGGAGGGCTGGTGTCCGCTGCATGGGTTCATGGGTTGCAATATCCTCCCCCGGGGGATAGCGTCAAGCCATGAAAGACGATATTGCGGAAACCGCCGAGGCAGTGCGCCATGCCTCTCACCCCAAGGTCGCAGGCCGGCTCCGGCGAGCGCACGGGCATCTGGCGCATGTGATCGCAATGATCGAGGAGGGGCGTCCCTGCGTGGAGATCGCCCAACAGCTTCACGCCGTCGAAAAGGCCGTGGTCAACGCCAAGCGCGTTTTAATCCACGACCATATCGATCATTGCCTGGAGCCGGACGAAAACGGCGCGGTGGGCGACACGGCCGATTTCAAGACGATCACGAAATATCTTTGATCCATGTTCTCGGTGCTTTCCAACCGGTGCTACCGCCATCTGTTCCTCGCACAGGCGGTGGCGCTTCTCGGCACCGGTCTCGCCACCGTCGCGCTGGCGCTTCTGGCCTTCGATCTTGCGGGCGGCGAGGCGGCGCTCGTCCTCGGCACGGCCTTCACGATCAAGATGGCCGCCTATGTGGTTCTGTCTCCTCTAGCGGGCGCCTTTGCGGACCGCATGCCGCGCCGCGCGATGCTGGTGGCGCTCGATCTGATCCGGGCGGCCGTGGCGCTTACGCTGCCCTTCGTCACGGAGATTTGGCAGATTTTTTTGCTGATCTTTCTTCTCCAGGCCGCGTCCGCAGCCTTTACACCGGCCTTTCAGGCCGCGATCCCCGATATCCTGACCGATGAGGAAGACTACACCAAGGCGCTGTCCCTTTCGCGGCTCGCCTACGATCTTGAAGGTCTTTTGAGCCCGCTCCTCGCAGCCATGCTTCTGTCGTTCGTCGCCTTCGAGACGCTGTTTTCGGGCACGGCCCTGGGGTTCGTGGCGTCCGCTTGCCTGATCTTTTCGGTGGCGCTGCCCAGCCCGCGCCGGAGCGGGGACCGCGGCATCTGGATGCGCACGACGCGCGGGTTGCGGATTTATCTGGCGACCCCCCGCCTGCGCGGCCTCTTTGCGTTGTCGCTGTCGGTCGCGGCGGCAGGCGCCATGGTCATCGTCAATACGGTCGTTCTCGTCCGCGACGGGCTGGGGCTGGCGGACAATGCGGTTGCATTGACGCTCGGCGCCTTTGGCGCGGGTTCCATGCTGACTGCGGTCAGTCTGCCGCGCCTTCTGGACCGGCGGGGAGACCGGACGGTGATGCTGGCGGGCGCGGGCGCGATGACGCTGGTTCTTTCCGGACTGGGTGCGGCGGTGATGATCGGCGGCATGAATTGGGCCGCTCTGCTCGCCAGCTGGTTCCTGATCGGCCTCGGTTACTCGGCGGCGCTCACGCCTTCGGGCCGGCTTTTGCGGCGCTCGGCCCATGCGGAGGACCGTCCGGGGCTTTTCGCGGCGCAGTTCGCCTTGTCGCACCTCTGCTGGCTGGTCACTTATCCGCTGGCTGGTTGGCTGCAGACCGCTTACGGCGGTGTCACGGCCATGCTGGTGCTTGCCATGCTCAGCGCGTTCGGCTTTGCGGCCGCCTGGTCGCTATGGCCGGAGGACGATCCCGTCGAGGTTTATCATTCGCATGAGCATCTGCCGTCAGACCATCCCCATGTCGCCGGCGGATTGCGTCACAGTCATCCCTTCGTCATCGACGACCTTCATCCAACATGGCCCGAAGCTAGACGCACGTCTCTGGGCGGTTAGAACGGCATGCGATGGCTCCTTGGTCCATGTTTCGGGACGCCCCTTGGGCTTCCTCAGCATGAGGGCGGATGCGTGTCCCCAACAGTGACGTCTTTCTCCGCGCGGGCATGCGCAAGGCTCCCAGCATAGCGCCTGCGAATGGCGGGTACGCGGGAAAGCAGCCTGTAAAGCCGGGTCCGTTTCGGGAAGGGATCGGCGTAGCTCTGTACCGAAACCGGTTGGAGACCCGGGATCGCGCCGATAAAGTCAGGCAGATCGTCGACGGCGATCCCCCAGGGCATCGGCGGGGCCGTGTAGCGTTTCGTGATCTTCAACCCGCTCAAGGTCCGCTTGGATATATGGGGCGTGATGGCGTCGAAGAATATCTCAGCGCCCGGAAAACGCTCCGCGATGCGCCCCAGCAAGGCGCGGACATCGGCTTCCTCAAAGTACATGAACAGACCGGCAGCCGCGATGAACGGTGCTTCGCCATCGGGCACCGCTTCCATCCATGCCGGATCGAGTGCCGAGTACTCAAGCAATGACGCCTGCGGATGGTCCGGCAGCAGTTTCCGGCGCATATCGGCCGCTTCGGGCACATCGACGCTGATCCAGTTCATTCTCTCATCGGCGATGCGCCATAGTTGGGTTTCCAAGCCCTCGCCAAGCGCGACGACGGTGGGCGTTCCCGGACAGTGCGTAACATAACGGCGAATGAGATCGTCGCAGACCCGGGCCCTGATGGGATGAAAGACGGTGGGTTTTCCGAAATGGGCGGCAAAGTCGTAGTCGATCCGCTCGACCAGATCGACGGCCATCGGATCGTCGATCAGCCGGTCCGCGCGGCGCATCTCCGCTGCCCGGTTCCAAAGCGGCCAGAGCATGGTTTCCGGCACGCCGGAGAGATCGACGTTCATTCCCTGCGCATTCATGAGGCACCCGGATTTGGTTCGTTCCAGAAATTGAAAGCTAAAATAAAGTAATCACTATCCATATACAAAAACATATGACTGTTCAAAAAATAAAATACCCTATCTCTTTATGTTTTATTTGAATAAATAAAAACTGAATTCAAGAAAATATGATTTCTGCGGGCGGTTTGCGGCCGAAAGCAGCAGACCTCCAGGGTCCGCGAACAGATACTGGTTGAAGAACGCATTGATGTAACCATTGTCAGCGGTATAGCGCGCGACGAGCGCTTCTGCCCGCTCCAAGGCCAAGGCGCAGGATTGTTCAATGACGGCGTGTCCGTGGCATGTTCCCAATGTGGAGATGCCATGCATTGCTGTGTCCATGGGCGCGGGAATGGACGCCAATGGCGGCTAAAGCCCGCGTTTGCGTGTTCGTATGCGTCTCGTTCTTGCTCCGCATCGAGGTGTTGAACCGCCCGCGGCGGATAAGAAACAGGCCGTCGGGGACATGAGGCGAAGGCACGGCGCGCCTTGGCATGGCGGAGCGGGGATCTAGCCCGCGGTTCGGGTGTCGTTCAACGCCCAATCATAGCGGTAGCGGCCGATGCTGCGCCGGTCCTGCAGCAGCGCTTGCGTGCGCTTGCCGGCATATCGGCGCAGATGAGCCAGAACGCCTTGCTCATTGCCGCCGAAATCTTCCTGGAACCAGCGATAGATCGACGAAACGGCGAGATTGCCATTCACCGCCGCCGCACCGCGCGGATCGTTGACATAGGTCCGCGCATTGGCTTCGAGCATCTTTTCCAGGCCGTTGGCCGTGAACGCTTGGGGAACTAGGTTCGGACATCCGATGGCCGCGCAATTGACGGCATAGTGAATGCGGGGATCCCGCCAGATCGGCCGCATGATCCGGTGTTCGATGTCATCCAGGCTCAATTGTTCGCCAAGAACGGTGAAGAGCTTCGCCCCCCAGGGGCCGTTGGCGAGAAACCCCGGCGAAATGTCGATATCGCGAATGCTTGAAACCGGATAGTGGTTCAAAATGACCTGAATGGTGCCCGCATTGTAGAAATTGGCCCAATAGGCGAACTGCTCGGCCCGGTTCAGGCGGTCCACATTGGTGGATTGGAGATCGCTGAGATAGGCGGTGAGCCGGTCCCGGTCGGCCGAGCCCAGCCAGCCTGCGTAGTCGATATAGTTTACACCGTCATTGCCGGGGGTGAGACGCCGTTCCAGCATTTGCGTCCAGGCGCCGTGATCCAGACGCGTCGTGGCGTTCGGATCATGGGCTTGCCAGCGCGGCCACAATCTACTCGGCGGTCCGGATAGCGCCGTTTTCGGGAATGCCA
>JAKSCL010000183.1 GCA_022360615.1 Hyphomicrobiales bacterium | reverse complement strand
GCCTTCATGCAGGATGAAGAAAGGCGTGGTCTCCGGCGTGCCGTGCCGCGAGATCAGACCGTAGGGAAACAGTGTCACGGCCTCGCCCGTGCGATTCGTGACCTGCTGTTCGACAGTAAAGAGGTAATGGTCGTCGACCGAAATTGTGCGCCGGAAGACGAGACCTTCCGGGCTTTCCCATACAAGCGTGACGGGTTGCGTCTCGGTCAGGGTCGAAGCGCCTTCGGCCTGCCACACCGTTTCGCGGCCGGGCATCGTCAATTCCGTGCCCTGGGCGACGACCCAGCCTGTTTCGATGAAATAGGGATTGCTTGCGCCGGTCGGTGAGAGGAGCGTGATGATCGGGCTGTCAGGGTCGACGGTTTCGCGGAATTCCTTCAGGCGCAGATCGTCAAGCCGCGCGCCTGTCAGATTGATCGAACCGGAAAGCTCCGCTGTGTCTATGGTGATCCGCTCGGTCGCGGCGATGGTGGCTTCGCGCAAGGCAACGCCGGGGGTGGCTGGCGGTATTTGGACACCTGTTGGAGCGGTTGCCGCGCCTGGCGCGACAGTCGGCGTCTGAACACCGTCCGGCGTTTGCGGAGCGGGTATGCCCGTTTGCGTTTGCTGTTCCGCCTGAATTTGCTGCTGCTGCTGTATCGCTTCCTGACGCGCCCGTTCCTGTTCGATCAGCGGCTGTTGATAGAAATACTGCCAGGCGAAAAGCACGGCGACAGAAAGAACCATCGCGATGGCGTAGTTGCGATATTCGGACATCTGACCGCGCTTATCCCCTTTATAAGCCCTTTTCTGCGTGACCATCGCACGTGGACTGTTTCGTCGAACGCTTCCGCCTTTCCGGCCGTCACGCAACGGCAGCGCCCATTTCGGGCGAACCTGCCCTATCAAGTCCCGTGTTCACCCTTTTGAACGCGCCGGTCAAGTCCGATACGAGCTTGCTGAAGCGCGCTTCGCCCGTTGCCACGCGTCCGATCAGCACATAATCGCATCCAGGGCGTGCATGTTCTTCTGCAACAAGCCGTGCGGCCGCACGCAATCGCCGTTTGATGTGGTTACGTTCGACGGCGTTACCAAGCTTTTTCGTTGCCGTGAAACCAAGCCGCGCAGGTGTTTCTTCTCCAGGAGCGCGGCGGCGCGCTTGAAGAACGACGGTTGGTGTTGCCGCCTTCTCGCCTTTTGCGGCGGCAAGAAACTCCCGTCTTCGCTTCAGCGTTTCCATGGGACGCAAAAACGTAATACGGCAACCCTTTAGGCGGACAGGCGCTTCCGTCCGCGCTGGCGGCGGCGGGCAAGGACTTTGAGCCCGCCTTGTGTGGCTTTGCGTGCCCGAAAACCATGACGGCGTTTGCGGACGAGCCGGCTCGGTTGGTAGGTGCGTTTCACGAGCTTTCTCCAAATCGGTTACAGCGCTTTGGAACGGTATTCGCCCCTTTTCCTGCCCTGTGTCGCGCACGGCTTCTGACGCTGTGCGGGCGGATCAAAAGGGTTTGCGGTTCGTCGCAATCGCGCTGGTAAAACAAATAAAGCGCGAGCGGTCTATTTCACCCGTCGGCGCTGAGCACTGTCTATAGAAACAGCAAGCAAACCCGTCAACGAAAGAGTTGATCGCGTAAGGGCTGGGCAGATCACGCGGTTACACGGGCGAATAAGGAAAAATCACAGATAGGTGAGGGTTTGCTTTAATCTTAGCAACCTTTCCCAGTTAGGTGATACGCAGTGTTGATGAAAGGAATGACGCGTGTCGCAACAGGATTGGGTTGTTTTGCCGGATGGAGAGGGATCGCCGGTGCGTGAGCGCAATGAGCCCGGCAAGGCGGCACGCTGGAGGCGTTGGGGCCCCTTGGCGCTCGTCGTCGCGATTATGTTTGGCGTTTGGCAGAGCGGGCTGGTGCGCTATCTTTCCTACGAGTCGATCGTCCTCAACAATTACGCTCTGTCGGCCTTCGTTGCCGAGAACCTGCTTCTCGCCGTACTGGCCTATTTCGCAATTTATTTCGCGGCCGTTGCGCTTTCGCTGCCCGGTGCGGTGGCCATCACTGTCGCTGGCGGATTGCTGTTCGGCACGGTCTTCGGCAGCGCCTTGACGGTTCTTGCCGCCACCCTCGGCGCGACCGTGATTTTTCTGATCGCGAAGACCTCGTTTGAAAGCGGCCTGCGTGACCGGGCCGGGCCTTTCCTTGGCAAGCTTGCCGATGGCTTTCACAAGGATGCCTTCCACTACATGCTGTTTTTGCGGCTGGTTCCCGTCTTTCCGTTTTGGCTCATCAACCTTGCCCCTGCGCTCTTGGGCGTGCGGCTGCCGACCTTTGTGTTCGCAACCTTGATCGGCATTATACCGGGAACAGTCGCCTTCACGGCGGTCGGGGCGGGTCTCGATACGGTTATTGAAGCCCAATATGCGGAGTACATGGTCTGCGTCGGACAATATGACGGTGTGAGCGGTGCATGCGCCGTTAGTTTTGATCCCTCCACGCTCATCAACGCCAACCTCATTTTCGCCTTCTTCGCGCTCGGCGTCTTTGCGCTGATACCGGTTGCCGTGAAGAGGCTAAAAGCGCGGGCTGAGCGGCAATCGACCTCATCCTGAGATTTCCCCTCATAACAGTGGCGGCATGGACGATTGGCCGCTAGCGTGAGGTGCGGGTGAGTGGAATCTTCACAGTGTGCGATTAAGACGGGTACATGGCAAAAAACGAAATATTGCGGCCTGATATTTGTGTGATCGGGGCCGGATCGGGCGGGTTGTCTGTTGCCGCCGCCGCTGCGGCGTTCGGCGTCTCTGTTGTCCTCGTTGAAAGGGGGAAAATGGGCGGCGATTGTCTCAACTATGGCTGCGTTCCCTCCAAATCGTTGATCGCTGCGGGCAAACATGCCCACAGCATCGCGGCGGGCGCCGACTTCGGTGTCTTCGCCGACCAGATGCAAGTTAATTTCGGTAAGATTCACCAGCATATCCACGACGTGATTGCCGCAATCGAACCGAATGACTCGGTTGAGCGCTTCACTGGGCTTGGCGTGCAGGTCATCCAAGCCGAAGCGCAGTTCGTTGACCGGCGGACGGTTGCCGCGGGCGAGGTCCGCATCCGCGCGCGCCGCTTTGTGATCGCGACAGGCTCAGCTCCAACCGTGCCGCCCATCGAGGGGCTTCAGAAGGTCCCTTACTTCACCAATGAAACGGTTTTCGGCAATACCCGCCGCATCGGCCATCTGATCATCGTCGGTGCAGGGCCGATCGGTCTCGAAATGGCGCAGGCCTTCCGGCGGCTTGGCTCCGATGTCACCGTGCTTGAAGCGCAAGAAGCGCTCGCAAAAGAAGACCGGGAACTGGCTGAAGTCGTTTTGCGCCGGCTCGCCGATGAGGGCGTGAATGTGATCACCGGCGCGCGCGTCGCCCGCTTTGAGGAACAAAATGGTGTCGGTTTGCGCGCCGTCTACGACGACAAGGAGGCCCGTAAGAGCGTCGAGGGCACGCATCTCCTTATTGCGACGGGACGCCGGCCTAACGTCAAGGACCTGAACCTGAAGGCGGCCGGAATTCGCTATTCCGACAACGGCATCGAGGTGAACAAGAGATTGAAGACCTCAAATGGCCGCGTCTTCGCTATCGGCGATGTGACCGGCGGGATGCAGTTCACGCATCTTGCCAACTATCATGCGGGGCTGGTTATCCGCGCCATTCTCTTCCGCCTGTCGGCAAAGGAGGATCCGGGTATCGTACCGCGGGTGACCTTCACCGATCCCGAGATTGCCGGGGTCGGCCTAAGCGAAGAGGAAGCAGCGCGGCAATACGGCACGATCCGCGTGCTGCGATGGCCCTATGCGGAGAACGACCGGGCTCAGGCGGAGCGGCGCACTGAAGGTTTTATTAAGGCGATCACTGACAAAAGGGGCCGAATCTTGGGCGCTGCCATTGTCGGTGCGCAGGCTGGCGAACTCATCCAGATGTGGGCGCTTGCCATCACGCAGCGGCTCAACATCAAGGCGTTCACCGGCATCGTTTCGCCCTACCCGACCTACTCGGAGATCTCCAAACGCGCCGCAATCACCTATTTCACGCCGAGCCTTACCAACCCTAACCTTCGGCGCCTACTGGCGTTTCTAAGAAAATTCGGGTAACGCAGTCTCATTGAAGCTGCCGGGAGGCTTGCCGGCGGCGCTTGGTGGGCTGTCCATTTGAAGAACGGTCCACAGCAATTGTGCATCCGAGGATGGATCACACGCCGAAACATCACTCAAACGCCGGGAACGGTGAGAACGGAAACGGCGCACGCCGCGCGCGTCAGGTTCGCTTTGCCGCCGGCCTTTCGGGCAAGCTTCTTGGCCTGACGATCGTCTTCGTCATGATCGCCGAGGTGCTGATCTATGTGCCTTCGATCGCCAATTTCCGGAACAACTGGTTGCGCGACCGTCTGGCGGCCGCCGAGATTGCCGCCCTTGTCCTTGATGCGGCGCCCGAGCAGATGCTGCCGACGGAATTGGAGACGGAGCTCCTTCAAAATGTCGGCGCCATGACGGTGGCGGTGAAAAGGGGCAATACGAGGCGGCTGCTTGCTGTCACCGACATGCCGGTTTCTATCGATATGCGGGTCGATTTACGCACCATTGGCGCGGTTGAATCGATCACCGAGGCGTTCCAAACACTGTTTTCGCCGGATGGTCACTACATCCTCGCGGTTGGTCAATTGGGGGGCAACGAAGACGATTTCGTCGAGATCGTCATGAAGGACACCCCGCTGCGTGCGGCGATGCTTCGGTTCTCAGTGAACATCCTCCTGCTTTCCATCATCATTTCGGTGATCACGGCCGCTCTCGTCTACTTCTCTCTTATTCGCTTGCTCGTGCGGCCGATGCGGCGGCTGACCGAAGGCGTTTTGGACTTCGCGCAAAAGCCCGAGGATCCTGATCGCGTGATCGTCCCAAGCGGTCGTGACGATGAGATCGGCGTTGCGGAGGAGGAACTCTCCGCCATGCAAAGGGATTTGCAGGCAGCCCTCAAACAGAAAAGCCGCCTCGCGGCCCTCGGCATGGCCGTATCGAAAATCAACCATGATTTGCGGAACATTCTCGCCTCCGCGCAGCTCATCTCTGACAGGCTTGGCATGGTTCCGGATCCCACGGTGCAGCGTTTCGCACCGAAGCTGCTCTCAACGCTCGACCGCGCGATCGACTTCTGCACCTCGACCTTGAAATATGGCAGCGCCAGCGAGGCGCCGCCCGAACGCCGCGTCTTCGTGCTCCATCCCATGGTCGAGGACGTGCGTCACGTGTCGGGACTGGAATTCAAGGAAGGCATCCATTTCGACAACCTCGTGCCGGAGGATCTCGAGATCAATGCCGATCCCGATCAGCTCATTCGGGTGATAACGAACCTCGTCCGGAACGCAGTCCAGGTGCTGGAATCTGAAAGCCGGAGCGAAGCCGGGCGCAATGTCATCACCATCAGCGCGCGGCGTGAGGGCAGCGTGGTGACGACGGAAGTCTCCGACACGGGGCCCGGCGTGCCGGAAAAGGCGAAAGCCAATCTGTTCGAGGCGTTCAAAGGTTCGGTCCGGCCGGGCGGCACCGGGCTCGGCTTGGCGATTGCATCTGAGCTGGTGCGCGCCCATGGCGGCGAGATCCGTCTCGTCGACGGCACATTGGGCGCGACCTTTCAGATTGTCATCCCTGATCCGGTTGTGCAGCTTGAGCCAAAACGCGCCCGCCGGCAAAGTCGGTGAATTGGATTTGCGTCTTTGAATCGTCGCGTACCTGGATGCCGAACCGTTCCCCAATTTTGCTGGACACGCTCCCGGCCGCCCCTTGCATGGGGCTCAAAGAGCCTATATTGGAGTGACCCTCGCGATGTGGCCTTTCGGCTTCGCCGACTTCCGCCATCTATCGCCTGCGGCGCCGGTAGCTCAGCTGGATAGAGCACCAGACTACGAATCTGGGGGTCGGGAGTTCGAATCTTCCCCGGCGCGCCATTTCGGTTCCAAAGTACGTCCACTATATGCCGCCGATTGTGCGCCGGCTGCGATCGGCATTTTTGAATGAGTGGTGCGTGATCCGAATGTCAGGTTTCAACGGCTTGGTCATCAGGATGCGTTTCATCTCGTTTGTTCCCAATGGCTGCGAATTGTCTCGGACGCGGCTTTGTGCAAGCATCTCGCATCCAGTCAAACTGGTGCCGCTCGCCTATTGCTACTTGCCTCGGATTCCGCCGGAACCAGTGTGTATACTGGTCAATCGCACCCCGCGCTAAAGCGAAGTCAGCCGATGGCGTTACCGTCTGTCAGCCAGCTTGCGCCGGCGGCTAAGCTCCATCCAGTGAAGACGAGCCCGACCGTCCATACCGAAGCGACAATACATCCGGTCAGACATAGAAGTCCGTCGCGCTGAACAAGTCCGATTGCTATCAACGTAATTGCGACAGACGGGACTGTGTTTGTTATCGGCATCATGACAGCGAGTGCCGCGATTGACACGAACAGAGCGGCAATGCGCTCGCCTAGCCCGGTGCTGAACGCTCCGAACCGCGGTCGAGAGAGACGTTCAATCCATCTCAACCGGCGCTGAGCGAAGGAAATCATGCGTGCAACAGACTGGCTTGACAGTCTTATGTTTAGGACCCGTTGCGGAAGCCAAGGTTCACGCCGTCCAAAGAGGAGTTGGACCGACAAAACAAGGATCGCCGCGGCGAAAAGCTGAGCTCCTGGGAGGCCAGGCACCAAACATGGCAGGGCGAGCAGCAGAAACAGCAAGCCGTAGGCGCGCTCGTCCAGCCGATCGAGAATCTCGCCGAGCGTGACTGTGCGCTCGTGCTTGCCCGGAGCAACCTGGGCAATTGCATCCAAAAAATTTTGTGAAGCATTCTCCGTGTATTGACTCATGCGCTGCTCCGATACGTATCGAAGATCGATATGGGAGCGATGCAACCACCAATAAAGATCACTGGCGCCGAAACTCAATTAGGCTGAATTGAATGCCTTCACGCTCGTATATATTTCAACGTGTGGGAGAGATTTCTTGGCAAACTGAGTAGGCCTATCATGCTTATGCGCCGCGCGGCGAAGTTCGCTGCCCTCGCAAATGTTCGCGCCGGCATTTTAGGCGCAAATAAAACACGCCGTCTCGGCGCGTTCCTTGACGCGGCGCTTGGGCCCAAGTGCCTGCCTATCACTGCGGTTGGACCGGAAAGGTTGGAAGGGGCGATTGAGCGACTCATCCTCTACCGCCCAGAGGCGGTGATCGTTTTAGGTGGTGACGGAACGGCGTCTTCAGCGCTTCGCCGGTTGTCGTCGGAAAATATAGCGGTCGTCCCGTTGCCGGGAGGCTCGCTCAACCGCATTTCCAAATCCGTCTATGGGGCTGCGTGCATTCGCGACATTCTGACCTCTCTGGAAAGCGGCGCACCTGTGCCAATCGCCAGCGGATCAATAAATGGTGTTCATTTCTATTGTGCTGCGGGCTACGGAGCGCCCATGGCGCTTGCGAAGTCCCGCGAAAGCCTTCGCGCAGGACAGCCCCTAGAGGCAGCAAAGATATTCACAGAAACCAGCAGTACCCTTTTCCAACCAAAATTCGAGTATGAAGGTTTCCAGGCAAGCGTCGCGGTTGCGTCGCCAAGGCCAATCGACGCTGCGTTCGGGTTGGCGTCAGCGGCGGGACCATCGGAACCAGAACTCGCTGTCGGCGCATGGTCGAAACCGGCCCAGCTTTTCTCGTTCTGTCTATCCGTGTTGGCGCAAGACTGGCGCGGGGAGGCCTGCGTTGTAGCGCAGTCCGCCGTGACTGCATCACTGCGCAGTCTCGATGGTCCATTGCCGGTTTTGATCGATGGTGAAGATGGTCCCTCATCGGAGTTCGCGTATATCGAGTTCGACAGCGAACCGGGCCTTGTTTGGCGGCCGTCACAATAACCGGCTCTTGGGCGCGTTGGCCGGCACTCGGAGTTACAGTTAGAGCTTTGGGCGGAGCCGGAAAACGGCGCGAGATGCAGGCGCTGCTGACGATCATCGTGAGACGCGCCACAGCGAAGTAACACGCGGCTTCATGTATGAAGAACTTCGACTCCACGGCCCCTGCCAGGTTTTGGCATCGGCGGCCGCCCGTGGACATCTCAATCAAGTTTTGGTGCTTGCTGCGGTTTTCGGCCGATGAAATAGAGACCTGCGAGAGATGCGAAGCCGAACGGAGACTGGCCGCACACGTTGAAAGCGCAAAATTGTGAACCAACGTGAAATCAGTTTTTTCGTGTTTCTTGCATGGGTTCAAGTATGGAATTCAAGAATTCTCCTGGGCCATGCACGTGAAAACATCAAGAGACAGCACAGAAGTCTTTGAAGTCTGCGCCATTGAAGCGACCTTGGCCCGCATTGGCGGTAAGTGGAAGGCGCTTATCATGCTTAGGCTGTTTGTGCGTAAGCGCCGCTTCAACGAATTGCTACGGACACTGCCCGGCTGCAGCCAGCGCATGCTGACGAACCAACTCCGTGAACTTGAGAGCGACGGGCTCGTTCGCCGCAAAGTGTTCAAGGAGATCCCTCCGCGCGTCGAATACTCCCTTACAGAACTCGGGAAAACGCAAGAGCCTGTCTTGCGGGCGATGTGCGAATGGGGGCAAGTCCATGTCCATCACATGGAACCCAATTTCGCAAAGGCGCTTAAAGATGCGCCATAGCGCACAACATATCGAAACCCATTCTGAGATGGCTGTGAATTGAGAATATGCGATTCACGCAACGTGACGTCTAAGGCGCACATTTCAATTAATACTGCGCGCCATGAACTCGGTAAATATTGCATTTTTCGCCAATTTATCTTGATTTATTCCAATAGTGAAATTTCTCTCACCTAGAAACAAAAATGTGCCTACTTGTTGAGATCGGAACAAAATGATATCAAAAACTTAGTTTATGAAATGCGTGGCTCCGGCTCTTCTTGGGGCAATCAATCACAGGACATTTAGATAATGGGCAAGCTTGGTTCTACTAGACTTGTTGCAGCCGCGACTGGCGCTTTGATGATTCTCACGCCCTTTGCAGCCTCAGCTGCCGATATCGGGACTTTCACACCTGAACCCGCGAAGGTTAAATCGGATAAAAAGCCATTCTACATCTCGCTTTTTGGCGGCGCCAACATCATCGTTGACGATCTGGAATATGAAAATAACTTCGGCACGACAGTCGATGCTGATTTTGACACCGGATTCCTTTTCGGCGGTGCGCTTGGATACAGATGGTACAATTTTAAAGCAGGTGGGATTCTTCCCCGGACCGAACTCGAAATCAGCTATTCCGAAAACGAACTCGATACCATTGATTTCTCAGGCAATGGACCCGGCAACGAAACGGTCAATGGCGACAGCGATATTTCGAAACTGGGTCTGCGCGCGAACCTCTTCTTTGACATTCCCAATGTCGGAGGTTCCCGGATCACACCTTATTTCGGCGGCGGGATCGGCGTTGACATTGTGGATCACAATCTGAGCTACAATCCGCCCAATCTCAATTTCAGCGATGACGACGACACAGCTTTTGCCTGGCATGTGACAGGCGGTCTCAGCTACCAGGCGAACGACTACGCCTCACTATTTACTGATATCGGTTTCCACCAAACCGTGAATGCCGAAAGCGAGCGGCGCATTGGCGGAAACTCCATCGCTGGCGCCAATGGCGGCGATTTTGAAACCGATATCAACTCTGTGGTGGTGCGAGCAGGCGTTTCCTTCGGTTTCTAAAGCCTAGAGCGGGCTTTTTTTCGGAATCGCGCCGTCAGCCGTCGCGACAATGAGATAATCCACCACCCTCGGGTGGTGGATTTTTTTGCGATTCAATCTGACGACGTCACGGTTTGAGGAACCTATGTGTTGAGAGATTCGTTTGCGTCCTTGGGTTTTTGGAACTGCGACGCGAAGCAGAACCGATGATCCGGGCATCACACTTTTGTTTTCCCTCGTGTGAGATGCCGATCGCCGTTTGGACCGAAATGCTCAGTCGAATTTGAATCCGAAGCGCTCAGTAGGTGGCATCCTTCTGGCCGGATTGGCTTTGTTCGTGTCCAAAATGTTCCATCTCCCATAAACGGTGCGGCATTCTCCGATCTCATTTCACTTCGCTGCGGAGATAGTTCGACCAGGTGTTGGATGGCCGCCCGTGTGCATCTCAATCAAGTTTTGGTGCTTGCTGCGGTTTTCGGCCGATGAAATAGAGACCTGCGAGAAATGCCAGGGCGAAGCTGACGGTGACGACGATCACCGCACCTACCGCGCCGGAGAGGATCGCAATGACACCGAGTGCGGTGAAAAGCGATAGAAGGAACACGAAAACGGCCCAGGCGACCATTGTGAAAACGATGACGAAGAGAAGATAGGAGCCGATCGGTTTTGCGTCCGGGTGCCGGTACTGCCGGGTGATCGGCACGGCTGCCAAAAGCACAAAAAGCCAAAGTGCGGCGAAAACGATCAAGGTTGAATTGGTGCTCATGTCTTTCCAAAGGTTCTGCCGATGGCCGTCCGCGAGGATTGTCCTTGAGGTATCCCTCCCGCTCCGGCATTCGGGCTGCTGGCCTGGGCTTGAACGAAATGCTTCGCGATGATGCCTCGCTGGGGATCTTCACCGTCACCGCGTTTTCGTTCAGATCATCTTATCGCAACGGCAGCGGCCGTCTTTGAGATAGATGAAGTATGCCCGCGCTTCACGGTCGAACCGTGTTTTTCTCCACTGAGCGGGGGGCTGTATTCTCGTCGCCGTATGAAAATCCTTTGTAGGAATAATTGCATTAAAATGGAGGCCTGGAAGTTATTTTGTATTTAAGAGTTGATAGTATCGATCAAGCCCGATTAAAAAAGAAAACTGAAATATGGATGTCGATAGGGTATATTGAGAAATTAAAAATCTGAATGTGAAAATACTGTTTAATTCAGTAATTTATCAGTGAATATACACGGTATGCGCTTAGGAAATTTCAAAGTCGAAAACAAAAGGCCCGCGGGCGCTGCTTTCCGCGGGCCTTTCGGATTTTTGCGAAGAACGCTTTAGTCGATGATAACCAAGTTCTCCGCCGACTGCTTGCCGTTCCGGCCGGTTTGCAATTCGTATTGAACCTTCTGACCCTCCCGGAGGTCATCGAGGCCCGCACGCTCGACGGCCGAGATGTGAACGAAGGCGTCGCCGTCGCCGCCATCGGGCTCAATGAAGCCGTATCCTTTTGTGCGGTTGAACCACTTAACGGTTCCAGTCGTCATATCTGTTTCCTTCAAAGCGTTTTGCCGCCACATCCAGTCGCGGCGGTTTCGTCTCAGTTGAACGATGTCCGGGGGCCGTGTGCTTGGGCGTTCGCGCGCAAATGCATACGCCAGGTCTTCGTAAACTGATGCCGCCAATATGATGGCCAATCAAGAAAACTCAAGAAGTCTTTATGCCCTAACGTTAAAAGATCGCATGTTTTTTGCAGTCCATTTTGGAAACTATAAAATGTGAGGCAATAATTGCGCCACCTTTACGGGACGTGCCTTGGACGGCGCCGCGATTGCTCTTCAGGTAACAACCCTTGCGGGAAAAAGCGGAGCGCCAAAATCAAGATAAATCCCATCAGGAACAGTCTGAGATGGGCCGAGGCTTCAAGAAAATGCACGCGAAACGCGAAGTCCTTGGGCACTTGAGAGGAGATGATTTCCATGAGAATGCGCCCGGCTGGCTCCGCCTGCACCCACAGGAACCAGATGAGAAAACCGCCGAGTACCGATCCCAGATTGTTACCGGAGCCGCCCAAAATCACCATCACCCAGATGAGGAAAGTGTAGCGCAATGGGTTGTAGGATCCGGGTGTGAACTGGCCGTCGAGCGTTGTCAGCATCGCTCCCGCCACGCCGACAATCGCCGAGCCGAGGACAAAGGCTTGAAGCTGGCGCCACTTCACGTCCTTGCCCATCGCAGCGGCGGCTTTGGGATTGTCGCGCAGCGCCCGCATCATCCGTCCCCAGGGCGAGTGATAAGCGCGCTCGAGCAGGACAACGATGAGGAGCAGCACGGTGGCAAAGAGCCCTGCGTAGCAGAGCTTCACGAAAAGGCTGGAAAATGGCACCGGATCGACGCCCAGCCGCGCCGAAAGGTCCAGAAACCAAGATGCCTGTTGAAGATCCACTTCGCGCGGTACGGGGCGGTTGAGGCCAGTGACGTTTTTGACGCCGCGTGTCAGCCAGTCCTCGTTTCGCAGGATGGCGATAATGATCTCGGAGATGCCAAGCGTGGCAATGGCCAGATAGTCGGTGCGCAGGCCAAGTGCGATCTTGCCGATGAACCAGGCCGCGCCCGCCGCGAACAACCCGCCGACGAGCCATGAGAAAATGATGGGCATGCCGAGGCCGCCGAGGAAGCCGAAGCGGGCTGCGTCCACATTTTCGATGGCGTCTGCCGCCGGCCCAAAGACATGGCGGGCCGCCAGAAAACCGATGAGGATCAGGGCAACGGTCGCAGCACCCCGCAAAGGCGGCGCAAGCCAGCGCCGTGCCGCGACGACCGCTGCGGCCGTTGCAGCGATGATCAGCGCCGAGAGGATCATGCCGCCACCGCCTGCCGTCCAGGCGGCTTGGACGGGCGGCACGGAGACAAGCATCGCCGCGAGCCCGCCAATGGCGGCAAAGCCCATCGTCCCCACATTGAACAGCCCGGCATAGCCCCATTGCACATTCACCCCCAGCGCCATCACCGCAGAGATCAGGCAGAGGTTGAAGATGGTCAGCGCCACGGTCCAGCTTTGAAACTGTCCGACAGCGAGAAGCAAGACGGCCATCGCCGCGAAGAGAAGAAGGGCGCGTGGGCTCACAGCACCCTCCCCGGCAGGATGCCTGTCGGTCTGATGAGAAGCACAATCACAAGAATCGCGAAGGAGATCGCGAACTTATAGTCGGTCGCAATCAGCTGCATGAGCCCTTCTGGCGCCCAAGCGGGTGGCACCAGATAGGTGAGGAACTTCTTGTAGGCATAGGTCAGTCCGATCTCGGAAAAGGAGACCACGAACCCGCCGACGATCGCGCCGACCGGATTGCCGATGCCGCCGACAATGGCCGCGGCAAAGACCGGCAGAAGAAGCTGGAAATAGGTGAAGGGCTTGAAGCTTTTATCGAGCCCGTAAAGCGTGCCGGCGATTGCCGCGAGCGCGGCCGCGATGATCCAGGTGTGGCGCACGACGCGATCGGGGTCGATGCCTGACAGAAGCGCCAGATCCTCATTGTCGGCATAGGCGCGCATCGCCTTGCCCGCCCGCGAGCGGTTGAGAAAATAGAAGAGGGCGGCAACGGCGGCCATCGCGACGGCGAAGGTGATGCCTTGGCTCACCCGGATCGAAAGCCCTTCTGAAAGGCCTGTCATTGCCTCGAAATCGCGGGCGCGGACGATAAAGCGTGCGCCGTCCGCGAAGCGCTGGTCGTCGGGGCCGATGACGACGCGCACGAGTCCGTTCAGCATGAACATGACACCCACGGACACGATCATGAAAATCGCAGGGGCACTGCGCCTCAGGCGGTGATGGCGGTAGACGGCGGTCTCGATGAAAAGGCTCATCAAGGCCGTGCCGAGGATGGCGAGCGGAAGGGCGAGAAGTGCGGTCGGCAGAGGTGCGATAGATACGCCTGCCGCCTGTAGCGCCCAGGTGGAGAGCACGCCCAGCATGGCGCCAAAGGCCATGAGGTCGCCATGGGAGAGGTTTGCGAACCGCAGCACCCGGTAGACGAGGGTCACCCCCAAGGCCCCGAGCGCAAGCTGTGCGCCATAGGCCAGCCCAGGAACGAGGACAAAGTTCGACAGGAGAACCGTGGCGTTAAGAAAACCGTCCATCAGAGCCCTTCAATTCCATTGCGAGACAATTCTGTTTCTCGATTGGCGTGCGCGATCCGGCGTCGAAACGGCCGCATCGCGATGTCACTCCATCTCGCAAGGACGTTTCGGCGTCGGGCGTCCGCCAATCGGAAACCCGAAAGGGCCGGGTGCCTTTGCGCCAATACCTGTGCAAAAACCCTTGTCCGTATGCCCGATATGGCCTTCGGTCTTTTGCTTGATCTTGTCACAAATCCCCTCCGGCAGAATGGCTCTAAATGGGATCGAGGGGCTTTAGCCCCCCAGGAAGGATTGGCGCACGTCCGGGTTTTCGAGAAGCGCCCGTCCCGCTCCGCTAAAGCGGTTCTGCCCCTGCACCAGCACATAGCCCTTGTCCGCGATATTGAGCGCTTGGCGCGCGTTTTGTTCCACCATCAGGATAGCAACACCTTCCTTCGCGATGCCGGTGATGCGGTCGAAAAGCTGGTCCATGACGATGGGTGAAAGGCCTGCTGTCGGCTCATCGAGGAGAAGCAGCGAGGGCCGCGTCATCAAGGCACGGCCGATGGCGACTTGCTGGCGCAGACCGCCTGACAATTCGCCCGCCGCCTGCCTGCGCCGCTCGGTCAGCGCCGGAAAGAGTGTCAGGACGTCTTGAACGGTTTCTGTGTAATCATCGGTGCGGATGTAAGCCCCCATTTCGAGGTTTTCCTCTACTGTCATCGTCGCGAAAATGTTCGCGCTCTGCGGCACGAATCCCATGCCAAGCGCGACCCGCTCTTGCGGTGCCACCCCGGTGATCTCCTCGCCCTCAAACCGCACCGACCCGCCGCGCAAGCCGAGTAGGCCGAAGATCGCCTTCAATGCCGTGGATTTGCCGGCGCCATTCGGGCCCACGATGACGGCGATTTCACCGCGCGCGACCTCAAGCGAGCAATCCTGCAAGATATCGGCTGCGCCATAACCGCCGCGCATTTCTTCAGCGACAAGATGGGTCATGGCGTGCCCACGTCGCCGAGGGTCTTCATGCCGCTGCCGAGATAGGCCTCGATCACCCGTTCATCGGCCTTCACCTCGGCGATTGTGCCTTCGGTCAGCACCCGGCCCTCCGCCATCACGATCACGGGGTCACAAAGCTTCGCGACGAAATCCATGTCGTGCTCGATGAGGCAGAAGGTATAGCCCCGCTCTTTATTGAGGCGCAGGATCGCGTCACCGATCTTGTTCAAAAGCGTGCGGTTCACGCCTGCGGCGATCTCATCGAGAAGCACGATCTCTGCATCCGTCATCATGGTGCGGCCGAGTTCGAGAAGCTTCTTCTGCCCGCCTGAGAGATTGCCCGCCCGCTCATCCGCCACAGGAATGAGTTCGAGGAAATCGAGAACCTCATCCGCCCTTTCGGCAACCGCTTCCTCACCGGTTTTGACGCCGCCGCGCCGGAAGATGGCGCGCCACAATGTCTCGCCGGGCTGATCGGCGGCAACTACCATCAGGTTCTCGCGCACGGTCAGTGTTGAGAATTCATGCGGAAGCTGGAAAGTGCGCACCAGGCCCCGCTTGAACAGCGCGTGCGGTGGCAAGCCGGTGACGTCTTCGCCGTCGAGAAGAACGGAGCCCGCCGTGGGCCGGAAGACGCCTGCGATGAGGTTGAAGAGTGTCGTTTTGCCAGCGCCGTTCGGTCCGATAAGCCCGGTGATCGAACCCCTTCCGATCTCCGCTGTCGCGCCGTTCACGGCGCGGACACCGCCGAAATTGAGATGGACGTCCTTGACAATCAGCATGAGTGTCTCGCGCAAAAGAAGAACCCGGCGGCAGGGCCGCCGGGCGTCGTCATCGCGATGCGTGTCGTTCAGCGGACCGAGAGCGTCGCAAACGCGCCATCCTTCACCTCGACTTCCTTATAGGCCCCGGCCGCTTCGCCCACCTCGGTGAATTCCACGTCGGTGGCGCCCACATAGTCCACGTCACCGCCTTCGGCAATGATGGTGAGCGCCTTTTCAAGCTCGCCTGGAAAAATCTTTTCACCCGGAGCGTTGGCCACATCCATGACGGCGGGCTGGATGGCGCTTCGTTCGGCGGATCCGGCCTTTTGCATGGCGAGCACAAGGAGAGCGGCGGCGTCGTAGGATTCGCCGCGATAAGGCCCGCTGCCGATGATGCCGGCGGCCTTCGCCATCTCTTCAAAGGTGGCGCGCGCAGGGCTATCGGAACCGGGCAGCGTGCCGAAGCTGCCGGGCATGTCCGCACCGAAGGCTTCCGTCAGACTTTCGCCGATCATCCCATCGGCGAGGATGAAGGTATCGAACGCACCCGCATCGATGGAGGCTTCGATGATGCCCTTGCCGCCTTGGTCCACATAGCCGAAGACGGCGAGATGCTCCGCACCTGAGGCGGACAGCGCGCCAACCTCGGCCGAATAGTCCGCCCTTCCGTCCTCATGCGAGGCGGTCATGACGACCGAGCCGCCAAGTGCCTCGAAGGCCGATGAAAAGGAATCGGAGAGGCCCCTGCCATAATCGTTGTTCGTGTAGGTGATGGCGATGGTGTCGATGCCGCGTTCCTTGACGATTTCTGCCAGCACTTGTCCCTGCCGGGCGTCAGACGGCGCTGTTCGGAAAAAAAGGCCATTGTCCGTGATATCGCTAAGGGCAGGCGAGGTGGCGGACGGCGAAATCAGCAGGACGCCCTTCGGCACGGCCACATTGTTCGCAACCGCCGTTGTCACACCGGAGCAATCCGCGCCGATGATGGCCGCCACGCCATCGGCCGTGATCAGACGCTCGGCGGCTGCGGTGGCGACGGCCGCGTCGACGCAGGAGCTGTCGGCGCGGATGGGCTCAATCGTTGTGCCGTCGAGAAAGAGCCCGGTGTCGGAGGCTTCCTTGAAGGCGAGTTCGGCGGCAGCAGCCATGTCCGGGGTGAGCGATTCGATTGGGCCAGTGAAGCCGAAGACAATACCGACCTTCACCGTGTCGCCGGCTTGCGCGGCTGACGTTGCAAGCGCGTATAGAACAGCGGTCGTAAGAAGCGGTTTTCGCATCAGTCGTTTCCTTCGTCGGTGAGGTGCAAGAGAGTAGCGGTGTATGCTTCCTTGGGGTCATGGCCCGAAGATGACCGCGCGGCGAATAGCGTTCCCATGTCTTTACGCGCAATTGGACTAACGGTGCGGTTTTACCGAAAAAGCAGGTCATTCGAAAACGGAATGAGAAACGCCGCACCGGTTGATTGATCCATCAATGGGCACATTCCGTAACTCTCGCATGACCATCGCCGAAGCCGAGCAGCCGGTCCCGGCAGATCAAGAGAATGAGCCCCGGCCTGTGGAGCGCATCCGCTGGCCGACGCTCTTCCTTTACGGGTTGCCGAGCCTCCCGCTCGCCGCGCTGACACTTCCCGTCTACATCTATGTGCCGACGCTCTACGCTTCGATCCTGCCGCCTGCCCAATTGGGGATGATCGGCCTCGTCCTGATGCTCGCTCGCATCGTCGATGCCGTTTCTGACCCCATTATCGGGGCTGCAAGCGATGCCACGAAGAGCCGCTTTGGCCGCCGCAAGCCCTGGCTTTTTGTGGCAACGCCCCTCACCATGATCGCGTTTTACGCCATCATGACGCCCGCCGCGGACACGCATATCGGTTATCTGGCGCTATGGAGCGTCGCGCTCACCCTTTGCTGGACGCTTGCGCTCTTGCCCTATAACAGTTGGGGTGCCGAACTCTCCGACGACTATCACGAGCGTACCCGCATTTCCGCTGTCCGCGAGGGAGTGACCGTCGCCGGCACGCTTCTGGCGGTGGGTCTTCCGGCGGCACTGGCCGCGTTCGGCATCGCGGCTCTTGGCGATCAGCTTCATTGGCTGGCGGTCGGCGTCTGCATATTGTTGCCGCCGGCGGTGGCGCTGGCGCTCTGGCATGTCCCGGACAAAGCGCATCGCGCCGTGCAGTCCTGGACATTCAGATCGGCGGGTGCGCATATCCGCCGGAACGGGCCTTTCTGGCGCTTCATCGCCTCCCACTTCATCAACGCGACCGCGAACGGTTTTCCGGCGACCCTCTTTCTTCTCTTCGTCACCTACCGGCTTGAAATGCCGGAGGCGCAAGGCGGGCTGCTCTTTCTTTATTTCCTTGCGGGGCTTGCCGGCATTCCGTTCTGGACGTGGCTGTCGCGCCGGATCAGCAAGCACCGCGCCTGGGGTTACGCCATGCTGCTGGCCTGTGCGTCTTTTGTCTGGACGCCCTTCGCCGTCGGGCCGGGGGACATCGCGGTCTTCGTCGTGATCTCACTTGTTTCGGGCTTTGCCGTCGGGGCCGATCTGGCGCTTCCGGCATCCATCCAGGCGGATGTCGTCGATGCCGACCGCGCCAAAAGCGGCGCGCGCAACACCGGCATCTATTTCGCCGCCTGGGGCATTGCCACCAAGGCCGCGCTTGGGATTTCTGTGGGTGTGGCGTTTCTCGCCTTGGGCGCGGTCGGGTTTGACGCGAACACACCACCCGTCGACGCTGCGAACTCCGAGACGGCGTTGATGATGCTCGGGCTGCTTTACGCCTTCGTCCCTGTCATCTTGAAGCTCGCTGCGATCGCCATCATGTGGCGTTTCCCGCTGGACGAAAAGCTACAGCGGGATTTGACGTCGTCGGCTGCTGGAAGAGCCGAATGACCGTCAGGCGGATTTCCCGGAAGCGGCAAGCCGCATGACGATCTGATGAGCGTCCGCAAGGCGGCTGATAGGCCGTATCCGGCGGGCGCCGCAGATATCGAAGACGTAGACGGCAAAGGCGTAGGACGCGAGGCCGGCAAGGACGGTGGACACAAGCGTGAGCGGTTCGCCTGCCGGCAACAGGCTTTCCATCCAAAGCGTGACAAACGCCATGAAGCCGACCGCCGGGGCGATGCGCATGAGGCGCAGCGGGATGAGCGGCAGGCGGAAGATGCGCCGCACGACGATGAGGCAGACGAGGCAGCCGATGGCTTCGGTTGCAACGCGTGCGCCCGCGGCTCCCTCGAGCCCGAAGGTGCGGATGAGCGGGACCATCAGGGCAAGGCCCGCAATCAGCATCACGGTTTCCTGAATGAGTGCCAGATGGGTCCGCTTCGTGATGTGAAAGCCGATATGAAAGTAGAACTGCGAGATCGCGGCAAGGAAGGCCGCGAAAGCGATAACCGGCATCAGTTCCGTCGCCTCGGCCCGGAATTCTTGACCGAAGACGATCGCCGCGATGTGATCCGAGACAATCGCGAAACCGGTCACTGCGGGGATCATGGTCGCGAAAAAGAGTTCTGCGCTTTTCTCAAGGTGCTTGATGGCTGCTTCTTCCCCGTCTTGGGCGAAGGTGCGAAATGCAATGGGAAAGGCGGCGGCGGAGATGCTGATGGCGGGGATCAAGATGATTTGCCGCACGAAATCAGCGGACGCGCCATAGTGACCGGCCGCTTCATGGCCAAGCAGGGTGACGACGAGGAGACGGTCGAGGGCGGCAGACAGGGCGAAGACGAGGCTTGAAATGGCGAAGGGTGCGCCGAACTTGGCAAATTCCCGGCATGCCTGTCCGTTGAAGCGCGCAACCGGGTGCTCCCAGGTCTTGAAGGCAAGCGCCAGCACCGCGCAGAGATAGGCCAAGCTCACAGCGAAGAGCAGCGCCAAACCGCTTTCCGTCCAGAAAACGGCGATGGTTCCAAAGCACAGCGCAAGGCTGGCGCGTAGTACGCCGCCGATAAGATAAAACATCGGCCTGAGGCGGGCGCGCAGGATTTCCTGATTCAGTTCGAAGAAGGAAATGGCAATTGCAAAACAGCCTGCAGCAACCGCCTGATGCGCGGGCAGATCGAGCATCAGGACGATGCCGCCAAGCGCCAGGGGGAGCGCGAGCGCTGAAAGCGCAAAGCAGACAAGGCCCGTCCGCCGGACATCGACGCCGCCGCCTTCGGATTCAAAGCGCAGAACCGCGTTGCGTACCCAGGCAAAGAAAACGGCGGCGAAGATGCCTGCCGTGCTCATGCCAATCGTATAAAGGCCGTATTCCGCCGGGCTCAAAAGGCGCGTGTAGACAATAATCGCGGCAAAGCCGAGACAGGCGGAAACCGCGTGCGCGGCCATGTATGTCGCGATATGGCGGACAACCATGTTCAGGCACCGCCTTGCCGAAAATGCTGGATGGCATACCAGAGCGGCTTCGGTTGAAAATGCTTGTCGAATGGCAGCGGCCGGTTTTCGAACCCGTCGCCACGCGGAAACATATGGGAGATCCAGCTATAGCGGTCGCTGAGGCCCCAGGTGAGGATGGCTTTCGGCGGGACAACCTCAAAAACGGCTTCCAAGAGGTCATAGGCGCGCGCCGCGATAATCGCGTCCCGGATTTCGAACGGCCCTGGCAGCTTGTGATCGATGACATCGAGTTCGGTCACAAGGATATCGAGGCCGATGCCGTTCATGTCGGCGACGAATTGCGAAATACCTTCCCGGTCAATTGTCAACGGTCCACGTAGATGGGACTGGAGACCGATCCCGTGAATGGGTACGTCGCGATCCTTCAGGTCGAAGATAAGACGGCGCAACGCATCGCGCTTCGCCCGGAAGCGTGGTCCCACGAACTCGATGTCATATTCATTGATGATGAGATGGGCATTCGGGTCCGCTGCAGCGGCCCGGCGGAAAGCCGTTTCCACATAGGACCGGCCAAGGGTTTGCGACCAAACCGATGCGCGGATGTCGAACAGCCCGGCTGGGTCGTCAGAAATCGGTTCGTTGACAACATCCCATGACGGGATGACGCCGCGATAGCGTCCGACGACGGTATCGATGTGGCGGCTGAATTCATACTCGGCGGTATGACGTTGGGTGATGCGCTTCGCCCAATCGGGCATGGCTGCATACCAGACGAGCGTGTGGCCACGCATGGTGAGCCCGTTTTGGCGGGCAAAATCGACAATAAGATCGGCATCGGCGAAGTCGAAAACATCCGGTGCGGGTCTCAAATCGAACCATTTGAGCGCACCTTCCGGCACAAGCATCTGGCAATGGCCGATGAGAGCCCGCCGGAACGCGGCGTCATCGCGAACGTGGTGGGTACTCACTGCCGCGCCAAAAGGAATTGTAGTGTTTTTTTGCCAGAATCCGGCTTGCGCTGTGCTGGAAGCCGCGCCCGTCAGGCCGAGCAGACTTGCACCTGTCAGATTGCGGGCCGCACTTTGAAGGATTTCGCGCCGCGTTTGCGTCATTATGGGATATCCAATCGCCTGCCGGGACCCTAGCGGGTCTGGAAGCAAGCGCCGGGCCAGTCCTCGTTTTTCCTGGGAAGAGAAAGCGTGTTTTCCGTTTGTTAGCCGGAGCTTAACGCTAGGCTGACACCCTTGCTCTGCCATGTCCCATGAGGTGAAACCCGCTGGCATGCTTGAACGGCTCAGCCACCGTATGGCGAAGCGGGTGCCTGTTGGCGCGTGCGCGATGAAAAATCACGGTCCGCTGGTCAGTTTCACTTTCGATGACTGTCCGCAAAGCGCGTTTGAGCATGGGCATCCCATGCTTCAGCGTTTCGGCGTATGCGGCACCTTCTATATCGCGAGCGGATCGATCGGACGCCGCTTCAAGCAATGGACGGTCATCAGTGAGGCCGGTGTAAAGGCGCTCAGCGACGCCGGGCACGAAATCGGGCTCCATTCCCACGCCCACGATCCGTCTGGAAGGCTAAGCACTGCCGCGTTCACGGCTGATTTAGGGCACAACCGGGATGTCCTCTCGGCGATTTTGCCGGACAAGGCGTTTACCAACTACGCCTACCCCTATGGCCGCGCGACCTTGAGACGCAAACGCCAACTTAGCGCGCTTGTGCGTTCAAGCCGCAGCGTCATTTCCGGCATCAATACCGGGATACTAGACCGGCACTATCTCTTGTCCGTCGAATTGCGCGACCCGATGCCGAGCCGGGAGGACATCGCCGCATTGTTCGCCGAAACGCGCAACAAAAATGGCTGGCTCATCTTCATGACCCATGATGTCGCGCCCAATCCGGACACATTCGGCTGCACGCCCGAACAGTTCTCGGACATTGTCGAGCAATCGCTCGAAGCGGGGCTCACCTGCTTAACCGTCGATCGGGCGCTCGATGCCATCGGTGTCCCTTCCTTCAATCCGGAAACGGCAATGGTGGCCGCATAAGGGACCGCATGCGCCACCAGCCTTGACCGGTCGATGTTCCACGTGAAAGCTTGACGTCGCGGTATTCCTCACGCTGCGACGGAGCGCAAACGCGATGCCCCAGCATGTCGGGATTGTCGGGTGCTCGGCAGAGGGCGCAGCCCTTTGCTATCGCACCATCTGCGTTGAAGGTCCGGAGTTTCTGGGCGGGCATGCGCATCCCGAAGCCTCCCTGCATACGCCGTCCCTGTCCGATTACATGGCGTGTATCGAAACGGACGATTGGCGCGGCGTGGGCGAGCTGATGCTGGCGTCAGCAGAAAAGCTCGCTAAGGCGGGCGCTGACTTTCTGATTTGCCCGGATAACACTATCCACCAGGCTTTTCCCTTCGTCGGGCCGCGCTCCCCGCTGCCCTGGCTGCATATCGCCGAGGTCGTTGCCGAAACGGCGGCCGGGCGCGGCTTTAAGCGCATCGGCCTGACGGGGACACGCTGGCTGGTCGAAAGCGACGTCTATCCCGAGAAGCTGAGCGCGCGGGGACTGACCTTCGTACGCCCGGCGGCCGCCGAGTGCGAAGAAGCCCACCGCATCATCATGGATGAGCTGGTCCGGGGTATCTTCAAGCCCGAGTCCGTGACTTTCTTCCAGAAGGTCATCGGGCGCATGAAGTATGAAGGCTGCGATGCCGTCGTGCTCGGCTGTACGGAAATCCCGCTCATAATGAACTATGAGAATTCCCCGCTGCCGACGCTCGACTCTACCCGTCTCCTCGCCCGTGCGGCGCTACGCAGGGCCGTCGCCGATGCCCTCTGATCTTCAAAACGTGGTTAACGAAGTTTTTCCAGCCTGACTGTTATGGACGGAAGCGAGCACGCCTTTTCGCGTGTGTTGAGAGTGATGGTTGAGGCGTTTCATGTTGGACTACGGTGCTGCGCAGTCTCCGCCCGCGCTGCCGCGCAACGGGCCCGGCATGCAGACCGCCGCCGCGCCCGCGCCGGGACCCAGCGCTTGGTCCGTCTTCGAACTGATTGCGATTCTATGGAGCGGCCGGTTCATCATCGTCGCTGGCGCGTTGCTCGGCGCCTTTCTTATGCTTGCGGTCGGCAAGTCGCTGCCGCCGAGTTTTGCCGCGACCGCGCAGCTTTATATCGATCCGCGCGACTTGCGCGTTTTGGAGAGCGAACTCACGCCGCGCACGGATGATCCAAACACTGGGATCGCGCTGATTGAGAGCCAGATGCTTGTCATCACGTCGTCGAATGTCTTGCGGCGTGTTGTTGATGCGGAGGACCTGGCCGCCGATCCGGACTTTGGCGGCAAGGAGGAAGATGGCGACAGCGGGGCTGCGGTTCTTCGCGCCATGTCGGAACTCGAGGGCGCGATTACGACGTCCCGTCCGGAGCGTACCTACATTATCGAAATCACGGTGAAGGCGAAGGACGCGGACAAGGCTGCGCGTCTCGCCAATGCCGTTGTCGAAGCCTATCTCGCGGAGGAAACGGCTTCGCGCGCCGAGGCCGCCCGCCGCACGACCGTTGCACTGACCCGCAGGCTTGACGAGCTGCGGGAGCAAGTCCGGTCCGCGGAGGAGCGCATCGAACGCTTCAAAGCGCGGAACAATCTGATTGGTGTCCGTGGCCAGTTGGTCACCGAGCAGCAGTTGAGCGAGGCCAACCTCAGGGTCGCCCAAGCGCGCGGTGTGGCGGATGCCGCTGAAGCGCGCCTTGCCGCCGTTCTCGCCAACCGCGGTGCGGCAAATCGGACTGAGAGCGTGCCCGAAGGATTCCAATCCGCGACCATCGCGGATTTGCGCCGGCAATATGCCGTCGTCCGCCGCCGCATGGCTGAGTTGGGCGCTGTGCTCCAGCCAAGCCATCCTGAATATGAGCGGATTGCCGCCCAGGAGCGCGATTTGCGCACTCTGATCGAGGATGAGATCGATCGCGTCGTTCAAGAGGCGCGCAACATGCTTGCGGAGGCGCGGGGCCGTGAGGCGGCGGCGGAAGGTGAGCTTGAGGAACTGAAAGCGCGCTCAATTGGCGACGGCGAGGCCTTCGTCACACTGCGCGAAATGGAACGCGAGGCGGCGGTGAGCCGCGATCTCTACGGTTCATTCCTTGCCCGGTCCCGCGAGACGAGCGAACAAGAACAGCTCGATACGGCCAACACGCGCCTTATCACCACGGCAACTCCGCCTAAATACCGCAGTTTTCCACCGCGTATGGCGCTTTTAATGATGGCCGGTTTCATCTTTGGCGGCGGTGGCGGTATGGGTTGCGTACTTGGCAACGCGCTTTTGCGTGCTGCGCCGCGCATGCCGCGCCATCAGCCGCTTCCTGGAAGTGCATCGGCAGACGGCGCGTCACCTGATGCTCCCATGCTGGGCGCTCCGGCTGTTGCAACTGAGGAGGTCTGCGGCCTTCCGGTGATTGGCGAACTGACGATGCCGAAACACAGTTCGCGGCTGGCATCCGCCCAGCTCAACGGCGGCACGGTCAATTTCGGGAACACTGGCTTGTCGACGCCCGAACTGGCGGCCGACAAGACGTTTTTGCGCTCGCTTGCAAGCATTCGCGCGCAACTGATGACATTGCGTCGGCCCGGCCGTATGCATTGCTTGGCGATTGTCGGCCTGCCCGGTTCGCGGGCCCACACCGAGCTCGCCGTCAATCTTGCCCGCGCCGGGGCGGCTGAGCAGGAGAATGTTATTCTCATTGATTCCGACTGGACGGGAAGAGGACTGACGACCACGGTCGATACTGCGCCGGATCTGGGCCTGCAGTACGGCCCCAGTGGATATGAGCTTGATTATAAGGGGCTCGTGCGTTGGACGACCGACGACTTCGCGCTGGTGCTTGCGCCCCAGGGCGTGTTGAGCATCGACTGCCCCGACCCCGTCCAACTGGTCTGGCCGATCCTGAGGGACGGTGCGCGCTGCGATCAGGTTGTCCTTGATGGCCCCTGTTTTCCGATTGGGCCGACGGATTGTCACTTCCTGTCGACCGCCGACGATATCGTCATCGCCATTTCAGCAGGCGAGAACACCGACGACATCGGCCGCTATATGCCCGGTCTTAAACCGTTTGCCTCACTTCTGCGCGGTGTGATTCGGGTGACCGGCGGGGCATGATCTCAGCGTTTCCTTAACCGCTGGACGGCCACGTAGACCCAGCGCGGCAGTGCGCTTTTGATCAGGCTTTTCAGCCTTTCGGGCCTTAATGCCCAATAGAGTGGCGGCAAAAGCCGCGCCGTGAACGTCTTCATCAGCGGTCCCGCACCGAGCCGAAGGTGTTCGATTGTCATCAGGTCCGGCCACACGCGGTAGAACGGGCCGTTGTTGAAAGCCGAACATGAATCGAGGAAAGCAAGCGCCCGATCATCGCCGTCAAGCCGCTTGATCCGCTCGATTTCAAGAAGGACGCCCGGCGACATGCGCGAAAGCGTTTCGTCAAAGGCGATCTTGAAGACGAAACCGCCATTCCCGCCGTAGATTTCGGTCCGGGCGGCGATCAGTCGTCCATCGAGCCGCATGGTGAGGAGGGAAAGCCTGCCTTCGGCGTGCGCCCTGGCGATGGCGGATTTAAAAAACGCGGCTTCGGTGATCTTTGCGGCGAGTGCCGTGCCCTCCTTGCCCTTCCACCCTGAGTTCTCGAGCGCCAGGAACTCATCGCTAAGCGCGTCGATATCCGTATCCGGCGTCAGTTCCTCGAAAACAACCGTGCCTTCTTTTTCCAGATTGCGCAGTTTGCGCCGGAAATTTGACCGGGTTTTCTTGCCCATGGCCCGGTCAAGGATCGCTTCGGCATCGATGACGCCGGTGCGGAAGTCGAAAAAAGCCGTCTGTTGGCTGGTCGTAAAGGCACCGATCTGCGGTCGGTCGGCAAGCGTCTTGTGCAGTGCGTCCGATATCGGCCCATACCTCGGCAATAGGGGTATATGAAGATATTTCCGGGAGTTCCCAGGCCCTTGAAACCAGTTGATAAAAGCCGACCAGCAGAGTTCCTCGCATCCCGTGCGCATCAGAGGGGTGGAACGGAAGCATTGGCTGTGATCCCAAAAACGGTAAGCAGGCAGGGGTAGAAACTTATGCAGCGGTCGGCGCATCAGCGGCATAAGGCCGATCAGCCGCCGGTCCTCCGTTTCCTCGCGGATGAGAACACAGTCGATCCCGTCCTTTGGCAAAAGCGTATCGAGCGCCGGTTGAAGCATGATCGCGTCGAAGAAGACGTTGGGCTCGGCGAGAGTGCCGGTCAGCGCTTGAAGCTCCGCTGCAATCGGTTGAAGGTCGTTGGCGCAGGTAAGATGCAGGACCTCCGCCTTTGCCGCTGCGGTATCGGAACGTTCTAGCTCATCGTGATGGTTATCGGCCCATGCGGCGGCATCGCCGCTCTCCAGCGGGCCGGCCCGCACCGGAGCGGTTTCGCCGTACGGCATGGAATATTCCTCCCGTTCGTCAGATGCCGCAAAGGGCCGCAGCGGCGTAAAGCGACATGCGGGGCGTCGCGGCGGGCCGCTCTCTCACAGTGCGAGCGGCGAGCCGGATCGCTTCTCGGTAGCGGTGCGCGCGGATGGCTTGCGTTAGGCTGTAAATCCGCAGATGCGTGCGCGCTTGTTTTTTGAGACTGGCGAGAGTATCGGCACCGAAACGCTGGAGGATAAACGGTTCTTTGAAAATGCGTTCCAGGGCGGGCTCATCGTCGCGATAGCTGCGGTTGCGCGCCATCATGGTGCTCGCATCGTGGACGCGGTAGTCGAGAACGCGGGGACCGCCCAGATAGGCAATCGGGCCTTCGGCTGCCAGCCGGCACCAGGCATGCCAGTCCTCGCAGTAGCGTAGCGTCTCGTCGAACCCGCCAAAGCGCAGAAAGGTCCGGCGGTCGATCAGCATGACCCCGCCATTGACGATGAAATTGCCCGTAAGAACGCGCTGGAGGATGTCGCCCTCGGGCTTTTTCCGGTCCGACAGGAGGCGTCGCTTGCCAACGACCCTGCCCTTCTCGTCGATGCGCTCATAGTCGCCATAAGCGGCGACTGCGCCCTCATGATCTGCCGCGGCCGCCATCAGCCGGTTCACGGCTTGCGGGCACAAACGGTCATCGGCATCAAGAAAAACGAGCCATTGCCCACGCGCCCCGCGGGCGCCATGGTTACGGGCAAAAGAGACGCCCTTATGCGGTCCGCCGATCATCTTCAAACGGATGTCGTCAAGTCGCGAGACGATTTCAGCCGTGCGATCCCGCGAGCCGTCGTCGACAACGATCACCTCACCGACAGCCGGTCCTTGTTGAAGCGCGCTGTTGACCGCTTCTGCGATGAAGCGCTCCCCATCCTTGACTGGGATGACAACCGATACGGACAAGGCGGAACCTCCGTTCCTAAGCTCTCGGATCACGGCGTCGAGCGGAACCGTGACAGGAACCGCAGACCGAAAACGGCAAAAAGAAAGGTGAACCAGATCGGATTGTGCCGGTTGAAAAGGAAACTTTCCATTAGCGACAGATAAACGCCGAATAGCCAGATCTGGGTGAGCAGGAGTGCCAGCGCCCTTTCACCGGTGCGCGCCGCCACCCGGCGCAGGTCGAAAAAAGGCTGCACGAGGAAGACGGCGAGCGTTAGGAGAAGCCCCGGAATCCCAAGGCTAAGCGCTGCATCGAGATAGCCGTTATGCGCGTGTGAAACGCTGCCGATCCATTGCGTCGGGCCAACCTCAAGGCCGTAGCGTGCCTCTGCTCCTCCCCAAAACGCCCAAAAACCATGGCCGGTGAGCGGTTCGGTGCCCACTTTCTCAAGCGCGAACTTCCAGATTTCCGTGCGTCCGGTAAAGCTGGTTTCCACCGGCAGTGCCTGAATGGCACTGCCCATCGCCGGAATGGCGATGGTGCCAAGCGTCAGAAAAGCCGCGAGCACGAGCGGTCCGAAGCACAACAGCGCGGAAAGAACGCTGCCGCGAGCCTGGGTCGCGGCAAATGAGAGCGCGAGCACGAGTGGAAAGAGCAGCATCGCGCTCTTTGCGCCCGAAAAGATGAGAAAGACGGCAGACAAGATGAACAGGGCCGCGCCCAGCGCGACCGAAAGTGTGCGGGCGACATAAATGCCGATAAAGGCACAGAACACGAAAATCGGTCCGGCGAGGTTCTTGTGGAAGAAAATGCCGCGCCAATCGCCTGAAAGCCGCGATTCGACGAGGTCGCCCATCTGATGGATCGTTAGGTGGGGAACGACAAGCAGTCCCATGTAGGAGAGGGCGATGACGGTCGCGGCGACAGCGGCGAGGAGAACCGCCATCCGAACCCGGCCCGCGGGCATCAGGAAGGCGCTTGCGGCAACCGCCATCACCATGCCCTGAAGCACGAGCCGCCTGAATGAGGTGCCCGTGTCAGGCGAAATCGCCGCTGCAAAGGCAAGCCAAAGAGCAAGAAGCAAAAAGGCCGGGGTGAGCAAGGCTGCTAACGCGCGTGCATGCAGGATAAACGCGAGTGACGCGCCGGTGATGGCAAGCATGCCAAAGAGCATGTAGCTCAGTCCGTCACGGCCCTCGAGGACGCCGAGAAGATCGCGGGAGGAAAGATCTGAAAACGGGCTGACCGTTACCCAGGCAAGCAGGAAAGCGCCCGTGAAGATCAGTGCGCGCAGCACGTCGGTTGCGTTGACGTCATCAAGCGCCGCCTGCGCGCGGCGCAAGGTGCCATTGCCGGAAAATGCGGCGGCAGAAGAGGTCATTTGACAGGCCGCGCGCGGTAAGGCTGCGGCACAGCACCGAGCAGGGCCATTGTCCGCCCAACCGCCATCGACAAGGGATGAACCGCATCAAAGGGGCGTCCGGTTTGAAGAAGCCGCCTTAATGCCTTCAAAAGCGAAGCGGGGAGCGCCAGGACGGTTTTAACCACGACCCACGTGCGGCCCGCCGCACCCGGATAGCCTTTCCAATCGAGAAGATAGTTGACCGCGCCGATGCGTAGCCCGCGGCTGAGCACCCAGCGGGCGGTGAGCCGTTCAGCCGGAACCGTCTCTTCAATCTCGGCTTCCTTTACCCAATAAAAGCGGAAGCCCGCGCTTTGGCAGCGCCGGAAAAAATCCATGTCGCCACCGCCCAGAAAGTTGAAGCGGAGGTCGAAATAAGGCTTTGGCATCCCTTCGAAGACCTTTCGGGCGATCAGGCAGTTACCCGTTCCATAGATGCATGGAACGGGACCGGAGCGGGTAATTGCGGGCCAGAACACGGCGTGCGCCTTAAGCCATTCGGGCGCCGCCGCTTCGAACACAGGCAGAACCGGTCCGCCGACAATGTCCGCCTGGTGCATATCCGCTGCGAAGACCATGCTCTCAAGCCACTCGGGTGAGGCGGTCTCGTCATCATCTATCATCAGGAAATGGCGCGCTGTCGGGAACGCGCTAAGGCCAAGCGAGAACGCGCGGTTGATCGCATAGCAATTGCCTTGCGCGCGTTCGACGACGCAGAGACCGGGCATCCCGGTCCGCTTGAAGAAATCCGCCGCAACCGCAGCGCTCTCTTGCGCTTCGGCGTCGTTGTCGACGACAACGACCGCAAATGCGCGTTTGGTTTCTTGTTCGCAAAGCGATTGAAGCGTCTTTTTCAAATGCATGGGCCGGCGGAAGGCCGGGACGCAGACCACCGCTTCAATCTCGCTGGTTGCGTTATGCGCCTCCGCGCGGAGGTCTGAAACGGACATGACCGAACCCCGATACGTCGACATCAGCGCTGCGCCTTCCGTGGCGCGGGCTCAGAGGCTTCGGCGCGTTTCATGCGGTTGTAGAGGCGCCGCAGTGCCGGTGCGGATTTCGCAGCCTTCAAGAGGAAATAAAGCCGGCCGGACCAGGTGATGGCATCGCCGTGTGAGACGAGAGTAAGCCGCTTGGTGCTCCAGACCTTTTTGTAGTCGAGGTCGCCTTCGCCCAGATCGAGCACTTCATGTCCGCTCTCGAAGCTCCAGCGGATAACGTCGATCAGAAGCTGGCGGCCGGGGCCGTAACCTGCGTAGTCGCGGTTGTAGGCCGGAAGGATGTAATGGAAGCGGTTCTTCGCCCTGAAGCCCAGATGACCGGCGACAACCGTGTCGTTGCGCAGCCTGGCACAAATCACCCCAAGCCGGTTCAGACGCTCGCCGCTGATCGCCCCTTCATAAAAAGCGCGAATGCCTGGTTGCTCGAAGAAATCCTCACCCATCGTTTCCAGGTACTGGGTGCGTTTCATGGCAGCGGTCGCGCGCCAGAGGGTTCGCGCTTCATCCGGCGTTTCGGCGATTGTGAAGCGAACCGGCCCTTCCTTTGTAAGCTGGTTCAGCTTGCGCCGGGCCGTGGTGAGCTCTTTTTTCCGTCGCTTTTCCTTCGAAAACGCATCCCAGTCGTTGGCGCTCGTCTCGATCAGATAGCCGGAGCTCGCCTGTTGAATGGTTTTGAGTGCCAGCATCGGATTGGGTGCTGAACCGATGTGGGACACGATTTTTCGCAAATCCACGGCGTCGATCGGGCCGATGGCGTTCAAGATCTGCGACCAGATCCCGACGAATTCGCTGGCCTTGAAATATTCGCCGTTGCGTATAATCGGCGCGTTGTAATCGGCCACCCCACCATCCATGAACCGCAAGACCGAGAAACCGAGACTGTGCTCGACACATAAAGGCAGAAGCATCAGCGGCTGGCCGCAACTGTCTGAAACCACAGCGAAATGGGGTTCGCTGCGGCGTGCTTTGCCGATGGTTTCGAGCCAAAGCGTCAAGAACTCGCGGCTCTGAAAAACATGGGACGTAAACGGGCCGGAATCATTGGTTGAAGGCCAGTCAAGCTTTTCGAGCGCATCCGCGCCGTGAACCGAAACACGAAACTTCTGCTGTGCCAGTAACACCTGGTTTGTCTCCACGCTTTCGCGCCCGTTTCACCATGGGACGGGCAGTTGTTGTCCGGTGGGCAAGCAGCAAGAGCGGGGCCAGTTTTAAATGGGATCGAATCTTGCCTGAAGCGGCATGACGTTTGCTTTTTCCGTTTCACAGAGCGGCAAAACGGTCGAAACGGTGCGATCTAAGACACCTTTGGCCCGGCTTTGCCGCAAGACCGTATCATCGATGGACGGCTTTCATTCTTGCTAGGGACCAGGGCTATGCAGCGGAGCTTCACCTACCGGGCCAATGGCGTAACGCTCGATCGCTTTGGCGTTGTCCGCGAACCCACCCGCGATCCCGCAGCGCGCGAACCGGGTTTCGACGATGCGTTTGATGCTTCAACGCTGTTCTTCGACAATGCGATCAGGACCGCGGCCGGTCGCGCCGTTCTCCTCGGACCGCCTCTCAATAATCTGGAAGCAGCCATCTCCGAGATGCAGGTGACTGCAGGCCTGGGCCGGACCTCCTCTCCGTTCTCACTGAAGTCCATGAACAGGCATGCCCAAATCTGGGTGGATCTCGAGCGCACGGCCGCCGACCTCACCATCGACACCCGCTTCGGCGCCCTCAACGTTCCTGTGATTGACGCCCGTCCCGATCTCTATGCCGGCCGCCGTGTGCTTCTCACGGTTTCGAAAGATAACGACCTGACCTGGATTGAGGATTGGGTGCGCTACCATCGCGATGTGCACGGCGCCGATGCGGTGCTGATTTACGACAATAATTCAAGCATCTACACCATCGATGCGCTCAAAGACGCTCTTTCCAGATTGGGTGGCATCGCCATTGCCGGCGTTGTCGATTGGCCGTTCAAATACGGTCCCCAGGGAAAGGCCGACGGCACGCGTTGGGATTCGGATTTCTGTCAGTCCGGTGCGCTCGAACATGCGCGTTGGATGTTCCTGTCGGATGCTGCAAGCGTCCTCAATGCCGATATCGATGAATGCGTCGTGGCGGGGAACGGCAAAAGCGTTTTTGAAGCGGCAGAACAATCATGGTGGGGTATCACGGCGTATCGCGGTCTTTGGATGCCGGGGATTGAGGAGCTTGCGCCCGAAACGGGAGATGCCGGTCCCCTCAGACACCGCGCGTTCGACCATTATCTGACACCTGAGGCTTGGCCCTTTGCCTGGCGCTGGCGCGGAGGTCCCGATATCTGCCCGCCCAAATGGTGCGCCGTGCCCTCGCGCACACCTTTTACCGCACAGTGGCAGGTCCACCGGATCAAAGGCTGGCCTGCGGCTTATCTGCCGAGCCGCATTTTCAGCTACCGCCATTTCCGTGAGATCAACACAGGTTGGAAGTACCGGCGCAGCCAGCGCGCGGCCTTCAATGCCCGCCGCCATGTGCGCGACGTTGCGCTGTCCGGTAACTACGCGAAAGTGCGCTGGCAAGTCTAGCGTCTTTCGCAGCCAGGAGGATGGCGGCTGCGATTGTCTCTTCTGAAGTTCAATTCCCCCTCTGCTGCAGGGCCTCTCCGTAGGAGTGTGCGCTAGTGAGGCAGCAGAATAATCGCCTGGGTATGGGCAAGCTGCTGCGCTGAGCGCACACAAACCGTGGGCTTCATCCACCACCGCTATGCCGCGTTTTTGTAGGCCCGCTTTGAAAGCACCGTGGCCAGCAGGATGCGCAAATCGAGGCCAAGCGACCAGTTGTCGATGTAATAAAGGTCGTGCTCAAGGCGCCCGCGGATCTTCTCTTCGGTATCGGTGATACCGCGATAGCCATTGATCTGCGCCCACCCGGTAATGCCCGGCCGCACATTATGGCGGCGCGCATAGCGGGCAACGACCCGCTCAAACTCCTGGTCATGGGCAACCGCATGCGGCCGCGGGCCCACGAGCGACATGTCGCCTTTCAGAACATTCAGGAGCTGCGGCAGTTCGTCGAGGTTCGCGCGTCGCAGGAAGCGTCCAAGCGGGGTAACGCGTGCATCGCCATCCGTTACCTGCCGTACAACGGGGCCGTTGTCAGCGCTGATCATAGTTCGGAATTTGAGAATTCGGAATGGTTTCTGATTGAAGCCGAGCCGGTGCTGAACAAAGAACACAGGGCCTTTGCTATCGCATTTGATGAGCGCGGCGATCACCGCGAAGAGCGGGGCGAGCAGGATGAGCCCGGAAAGGGCGGCGGCGATATCCGTGAAACGTTTGATGAAGCGGGCGGCGGGCGAGGAGAGCGGCCCGTCCAAAAGACCGAGGCTCGGGATCTTGCGGTGCTGGCGCAGGTCCATGTGCCCAAAACGGTCGAGGATGCGCTCTGGCGCAAGATGCAGGGTGACCGGAAGGGTCATGAACACGTTGACATAGCGGTCGATCAGATCGGCCCGCGACCATGGCACAGCGATGTAGATATCGTCGGGTTCCAGAAATCGGGCTTCGGCGATCGCGCGTTGCAGGCGTTCGTCGGGGACGGTGTTGCTGTCGTCACCGGCCCGCTCCTCGCCAAGCGCCATTGTGCCGACCAAAACAAGCCCGTTCGTTGGGAGATCGTAGCGTGCAAGGAAGTCTTCGACCGCATCCCGGCAGCCAACGACAAGTGCTCTGCGCGTGTTGAACAAGCCAGCTGCGTCGCCGCGTTTCACCAGTTCGACGAGGAGCGCCCGCTGCAAGGCAAGGGCGACGAACCCTCCAGCGTAAAGAAGAATGATCCAGCCACGGGAAAAGATATCGCTTGTCTTTGTCAGAAAGCCGATTGCGAACAGCATGAGGAAAGCCACATGCCATCCCCAGACGATCGTCCGGAGGTGATGTTTGTGCTCAAGATAGTGCTCGAAGCCATAAGCCCCGCGCGACCTGACCGAGAGACCGAACAGCGCGGCTGTGAGAAGGCCGATGGCGGCGAAGTTCTCCACAATGCCGGGGTGGGCGTGGATGGCCATATGATAAGAGACACCTGCGAAAAGCGACATCAGAACGATTGCAAGCGT
>JAKSCL010000048.1 GCA_022360615.1 Hyphomicrobiales bacterium | reverse complement strand
CGTCTCCGGCAGGACCGCATTGATCACGTCAAGCACGTCGCCTGACGCGGCGCGCGTCGCCACGGTCGGCGTCGCCTCGCTCAGGCCGCGCTTGTGCGCGGCAATCGCCGTGTCGAGTTCGGCCGGCAGTTCACCGATGGTCGCGCGCTCGAACGCCGCGCGGATATCGGCGTCGGCTGCGTCAAAGCGCTGCCGCCAGGACGCGTGCGTATCTTCGCCGCGCGCCGCGGACTGCCGCCAGGCGTCGCGGATCTCGTCCGGCACGTCGAACGGCGGATGCGACCAGCCGAGCTTGGCGCGGGCGCCGGCGATCTCGTCTTCGCCGAGCGGAGCGCCGTGCGTCGCCGCGGTGCCGCCCTTGGTCGGCGCGCCGAAGCCGATCTCGGTGCGACAGGCGATCAGCGACGGCCGGTCGCTGGCGAGCGCCGCCTCGATGGCGGCGGCCACGGCCTCGGGATCATGACCGTCGACGGCGCTGACATCCCAGCCACAGGCGGCGAAGCGCGCCTGCTGATCGTCGCTGACCGTCAGGCTGGTCGGCCCGTCGATGGAGATCTCGTTGTCGTCGAACAGCACGATCAGCTTCGACAGCCGCACGTGACCGGCAAGGGACGCCGCCTCGTGGCTGACGCCCTCCATCAGATCGCCGTCGCCGACGATGACATAGGTGTAATGGTCGACCAGTTCGTCGCCGAAGCGGGCGGCGAGGATGCGTTCGGCGAGCGCCATGCCGACGGCGTTGCCGAGCCCCTGACCCAACGGTCCGGTCGTCGTTTCGATACCGGCGGCGTGCCCGAACTCCGGATGCCCGGCCGTGCGGCTGTTCAACTGCCGGAAGCGGCGGATCTGCGCCGCGTCGATGTCCTTATAACCCGTCAGATGCAGCAGCGCGTAGAGCAGCATCGAGCCGTGGCCGGCCGAGAGGACGAAGCGGTCCCGGTCCGGCCAATCGGGCTGAGTGGGGTCGAATTTCATAAAGCGGCTGAACAGAACGGTCGCGATATCGGCCGTGCCCATTGGCATGCCCGGGTGGCCGCTTTTTGCCGCTTCAACGGCATCCATCGACAGGGCGCGTATCGCCGAGGCCATGCGTTGATGCCGCGTTGCCTCGTCCCCCATATCGGGGTCCATGTCGGTCGTGTCCGATTGGCCGGAGGTTGCGGCCATATCTGCTTTCGCCATCCGGTTTAGAACCTGCGTCTGCTTTGATCGTTGGGGGCTTGTGGAAACGGCGTGTGACTTGTGAGTATTCACCATTTCCGCTGATTGCGAGCGCGAGAAATAGCACCACGCGGGGCCAAGTCAACGGAGGAACCATATGGCTGCTGCGTACGGTCGCGGCGGCCTGTGCCGCGCTCCGTGGAACAAGATTTCATCAAAGGGGATTAACCGCCTGTTTACTCTTCTGTTTCGTGCGCAATAGCGTATCATCCTCTAGCAGGTTAGGTGAGAATCGCGACGGCGGGGTTGGGTTCGTTGGCGTCACAGGTGCGGTTTAGGGAAAGTATGGCGGACGGGGTTCCTGGAATTTCGCAGGAAGGAGCCGGTCAAGGGGCGTCAAGCGAACGCGTCAATGCGGCGAGTCAAAGACTTGAACTGGCACTTCGAGCCCTTGAAGCGCTCACAAGCAAGTACGGCCACGCGGTTAAATCGGCCGAACAGTTGGAAATCCAGATCCAGCAATTGGAAACCGACCGGGCGCGCATGGCTGAGACGATCGATCAGCTTTCGGACGAAAACCGGACGCTCCGGGATGCGAACGCGAATGCGATGAAACGTGTCGACCAGGCGATTGCCGCGGTTGAACAGGTGCTTTCCCGTCAGCCACGTTGAAGTTTGAGGTAAGCGGAGGCTGCAGTGGCGCAAGTCAGTGTGACGATCAACGGTCATAGTTTTCGAATGGGTTGCGATGACGGCCAGGAGAACCACCTTCTCGGCCTGTGCGCCGAGGTCAACAACCACATCGAGACCTTCAAGGAGATGTTTGGCGAAGTCGGCGATATGAGGCTTCTTGCCATGGCCGCGCTGTTGATCGCTGATGAACGTTTTGAAATGCGCCAGAAGCTGAACGCGTTGTCGGGGTCGATTGCCGAGCAAAAGGATGCGACAGCCTTCGCCTCCGAACAGTTGGAAGCCGATCAGCAGATCATGGCGGCCCAGTTGAACGATGCCGCTGCCCGGATCGAGGCGGTGAATGAAACGCTGGGCAGTGTCCAAGCCGCCAGAACCAAGAATGAAGCCGGTTAAACGACTTCGCATTGGCGGATTGCGACTGCGGGCTGTGGCGCGGCCGCGATCTGTCCTATATTGACGCTGCAGAGCTGCGCGGTTCGTCAGGAACATAACAATCCCCGGGGCCTTACCGATCCTATCGGGAGCTGTCCCTGACCGGGCTTGTGGGCCTGGCCATACGGCGCCCACCTACATTTGTAGGTTCCCGGGATCGTCGCTTCCAACGGCCGCCGCGGCTCTGCTTTCATTCAGCATGGTCGAAGGTTCCCGTTTGACTCCGTTCCCCCCAACCGCATCGAAAGACGCGCTCCGCAAAAGGGCGCTCGCCGGCCGTAACGCGCTGCTGCCCACCGAGCGTGTTCGGTTGTCGAATGCGATTTGCGCGCACCTTAACGGTGTAAGGGGAGCCTGGGGCGGTCCTGTGGCCGGTTATCTGCCGATCCGCAGCGAAGCCGACATTCAACCTTTTTTGGCCGAATTGGCCCTTGCTGGTGAAGCGATTTGCCTGCCCCGCATTCTGCCGGACGATTCGCTTTCCTTTCTCTCGTGGAAGCCGGGCGATGCGCTTGCGCAGGCGGGCTTTGGAACGCTTGCGCCGCCGGACGGCGTGCCCGTTTTGAACCCGCGCACCGTGCTTGTGCCGCTTGCCGCCTTCGATCGGCATGGTGGCCGGATCGGCTATGGGAAAGGCTTTTACGACCGTGCCTTGGCCGGGTTGCGCCAGATCGGCGCGGTGACGGCGATCGGGATCGCTTTTTCCGTGCAGGAGTGCGATGACATCCCGGTCGACGCCCATGATCAACCTCTCGATGCCGTTGTGACGGAAACGGGTTTGAGGTCTTTCGTGCAAGTCTAGGCTCCTTCGGACTTTCCATGCGCATATTGTTCCTTGGTGATGTCGTTGGCCGCTCCGGCCGAAAGGCGGTGACGGATCATTTGCCGGAATTGCGCCGGTCGCTTGCGCCCGACGTCGTCGTCGCGAACGGCGAGAATGCAGCTGGCGGTTTCGGCATTACCGAAGCCATCTTCAATGAGCTGACGGAAGCCGGCGTCGATGCGGTCACACTCGGAAACCACGCCTGGGACCAGCGGGAAACGCTGACCTATATCGACCGCACCGAGACGCTGGTGCGGCCCATCAATTTTCCACGCGGCACGCCCGGCCGCGGCTGGGTGCAGTTCACTTCGAGCGCCGGCAAGCGCGTGCTCGTTATCAACGCCATGGGCCGTATCTTCATGGAACCGCTCGATGACCCCTTTGCCGCCGTCAACGAAGTGCTTGAAATGTGCACGCTTGGCGCTGAGGCAGACGCCATCATCATTGATTTCCACGCCGAGGCGTCTTCCGAAAAACAGGCCTTCGGCTATTTCGTCGACGGCAGGGCTTCCCTTGTCGTTGGGACTCACACCCATGTGCCGACTGCGGATCACCGTGTGCTTTCCGGCGGCACGGCCTTCATCACCGATGTCGGGATGTGCGGCGACTACAATTCCGTCATCGGTATGGAAAAAACCGAACCCATCAACCGCTTCACCCGGCGCATTTCCGAAAGCCGGATGGAGCCTGGAAAGGGCGAGGGATCGGTCTGCGGGGTCGTGGTCGATCTCGAACCGGGCAGCGGTAAGGCGCACAGCATTCAGCCGCTGCGTCTGGGCGGTGTGCTGGAGGCAACTGGCGCGGGCGCGTTCCCAACGTCTTGACGGCGCGCACCATTCCCAAGGGAAGGCGTCTAAAGCGCTTTCACTTCTTCCAGGAAACGTTCGATCCGTGCGCGCATGTCCTCGGCGCTGTCCGTCAGATCGGCGGCGGCGCTCACCACATTGCGCGCCGATTCACCCGTTTCCGTCGCACCTTGCTGCACAAGCGCCATGTTTGAGCTGACGTCACGCGTACCAAGCGCCGCCTCATTTACATTCGTGGCAATCTCATTCGTTGTGGCGCTTTGCTCTTCGACGGCGCTTGAAATGGCACCCGCCACTTCATTCATCCGGGTGATGGTCGTGCTGATTTCCTCAATCGCCGCGACCGCCTCCTGGGTTGCTTCTTGAACGTTGCCGATCTGGCTGGTGATGTCCTCGGTCGCCTTTGTGGTCTGTTCGGCAAGGTTCTTAACCTCCGCGGCAACGACGGCGAAGCCGCGGCCTGCCTCACCCGCGCGCGCCGCCTCGATGGTCGCGTTCAAGGCAAGAAGGTTGGTTTGACTTGCGATGTCCTGGATGAGGCCGATTATCTGCCCGATCTTTTCAGAGCCATTGGCCAAGGTCTCCACCGTCGACTGGGTGCGCGCCGCAGCTTCCACAGCTTCCGAAGCGATCCGGGTGGATTCGCTTACCTGACGGGTGATTTCGCCGATGGACGCATTCATCTCCTGTGTGGCGTTGGCAACGCTTTCGACGTTTACAGTCGCCTCCTCCGAACCTGCAGCAGAGGCGGTCGCCTTCATGGTCGTTTCTTCCGCTGTCCGCATGAGGCTTTCTGCCGTTTCCTGCATCTGGCCGGCAGCCGTGCTGACGCGGTCGACCGCGTTCTGCGCATGGCCCTCGAAGGATTGGATCGCGTCGGTTATGCCGGTGATCACCGACCAGGTGAGCATTGCCGCGATGTAGTTGCCTTCCCCGTCCCGCACGGCCGATATCTTGAGATCAAGGGTCTCGGGGCCGAGTTTGATCTTAGCGCGGTGAGGCAGGCGTGAAGGATCGCTCAGAATATTGCGCTGATGTTGAGGACGTTTATGAAAAACATCGATGGAAACGCCGCCCATCGCCTGCGGGTCGACGTCCGATGGCAGGAGTTCGCGGAGCGTTGAGAGCGTGGCTTTGCTCGTCTCGTTGATGAAAGAAATTGTCGCGTCGACAGGATCGGCCAACATCACGTTGATCGGCATCTGGTCGAGCATTGCGCGCATCACTTCGGGCGACACCTGGTTGAAAGCCCGGTTTCCGTTGAGACCGCGCGTGGGAGGTGTTTCGCTTTTTAGGAAGTTGAGCATGGGGTGTTCCGCATCTGTAGGAATGAATGCAATTATTCCGTGTATTTTGTTTTCTATGCAACCAATCTGCGTTGAGCGCATTAAGCGTTCCCTAATATTGAGGCTGGATACGGTTTAATACGTAGGGCATGCGGACCTACCACATCCAAACCTGTCCCATTGGATTTCCTTCTGTCCTCGTCCTATAAGCGGATCGTAGGATTCATTGGCGACATGGCGCATTGCGTGCGCGCTGCCGGCGCACGGGAAGGAATGGAGATGGCAGGACATTCGAAATTCAAGAACATCATGCACCGCAAGGGAGCTCAGGACAAAAAGCGCTCTAAGCTCTTCTCCAAACTTTCAAAAGAGATCACCGTAGCCGCGAAGGTCGGCGGAGCCGATCCGGACGGCAATCCAAGGCTGCGCCTCGCCGTCCAGAATGCCCGCGCGCAGTCGATGCCGAAGGACAATATCGAGCGCGCAATCAAGAAGGCGGATAGCTCCGACACCGAGAATTACGAGGAGATCCGCTACGAAGGTTACGGGCCAGGCGGCGTGGCGGTCATCGTCGAAGCGCTGACTGACAACCGCAACCGTACAGCCAGCACAGTGCGGGCAACGTTTTCGAAAAACGGCGGGTCGCTAGGTGAAACGGGTTCGGTTGCCTTCATGTTCGATCGGGTCGGGGAAATCCAGTATTCTGCGGGCGCGGGCGATCCCGAGACTGTGCTTGAAGCGGCAATCGAGGCGGGCGCGGATGATGTTCAGAGCGACGAAGAAGGCCACACGATCATCTGCGCTTTTGAGGATCTGGGCGAGGTGTCGAAGGCGCTGGAAAGCGCCCTCGGCGAGGCGGCATCCGTCAATCCGGTCTGGCGGCCGCAGACCTCGACACCGGTCGATGAGGAGAAGGCAGGCACATTGATGAAACTCATCGATGCGCTCGAAGACGACGACGATATTCAGAACGTCTACGCCAATTTCGAAATCGACGATCAGGTCATGGAACGGCTTTCGGCCGCTTGAAGACCGCGTTGTTCAGAAGACATTGTCGAACACCGGCATGGTGATGATGGCGCCGAGCGCAATCAGTGCAAAGGCGACCCTCCTGAAGGTGCGTTCGCTTGCCAGCGGAAACAACCGGGCGCCCAGAAAAAGCCCGAGCCCGTAAAACGGCATCAAGGCGATTCCATAGGCGACTGCCCGCAACGTGAACAAACCGTTCAAGAAAAGCGTGGTGCCGGTAATCACCGTAAGCGAAGCCAGGAACACCATGGTGTTGGCGCGGACGCGCTCCGCGTTGTTCTGTCCGGCGAGCCACATGATGATAACGGGCGGTCCCGAAAGGCCGGCCATGCCCCCGAAAATACCCGAAACAAGTCCCGTGGCGAAGGTGAGCACCGTTGTCGGCTGCCCCCGGTAGCGCAGGTTGAAGGCGAGGGCGGCAACCAGCACGAGGATGATCGTGACGATGGCCCAGCGCATAATCACCGGGTCGAGCACCAGCAACAGCCATACCCCTATTGGAACGGTGACCGCGCAACCGGCAACCAGCAGCGCCACATCCCGCTTGTTGCAATGGCGAATGGCGCGGGGCAGGAAAGGCAGAATCGGAACAGTGTCGATGATGATCATCACGGGAAGCGCAACGGCCGGCGTCACCAGCGCGCCGGCGCCCGGCATGAAGGCAAGCGCTGTACCGAAGCCCGAAAAGCCACGTATCAAACCGGCGAAGACAGCGCTTGCGCTCAAGCCCCAGAACACCGGGCTTGCCGGTAAGGCCAGAATAATCGCCGCGATTGCTTGAAGTGGGTCCATGAGCGCAGCCAAACCGAGCCGTGCTCGTATTGGTAAAGGGGCAGGCAATCATTTGGCCGCAGCGCTGCAGGCTTGTCCATAGCCGCGACCGTCATGGCGGCCGTGCTGCCGTGAGGGGGCTGGCCGGTTTCACCACACTTGAAAAGGATGTTTCCGCCAACCGCCCCAAAGGCGGGATTTCATAGACGTTTTTCCGTTTGGTGGGGAAACGCTTGCTTCGTATAGTTCCGGCTTCGGGTTCCGGGCGGGCGAAGCCCGCCGGATTGGGCTGTGGTGACACGTTCTTGTGGCGACATTGCCCAAAGGGAACACGGTAGGGATGACCAAAAGAGGGTCCTGATCCGTGACTGCCCTCGCAACTGTGAGCGCCGAGCCGCTTCTATCATGCCACTGGGTGAATCCTGGGAAGGCGGAAGATGGTGTTGAAGCGCGAGTCAGGAGACCTGCCCGAAATGTGACTGGTCCAGTGCCGCGCGTCCGCGTGGCGCCGCAACTCGCGCGAAGGGCGCGAAGAAAGGACAAATCCATGCATATCGAACCGGGCGTCGTCGACGGCGCCAAAATGGTGCTCAGCTACGCCACCGCCGCCACGGCTTTCGGGCTTGGCGCAAAGCTTGTTTATGATGACATCAGGCACGACGGCGGTCTTTTTCCGCTCGCCATCCGCTCCCTCATGACGACGGTGCTGGTCTTTTGCTTTTTCGAGGTTTTGCCGCACTTCCCGGTCGGTGTCTCGGAAGTGCATTTCATTTTGGGAACCACGCTTCTCCTGCTTTTCGGTGGGGGCGCGGCCGCCATCGGGCTGGCGCTTGGACTTCTGGCGCAGGGCGTGTTTTTCGCGCCGTCCGATCTCCCCATGTATGCGGTGAACATCACGACGCTTTTGGTACCGCTTTTCGCCATTCACCTTCTGGCCAAGCGGATTATCCCGGCTCACACGGCCTATAAGGACGTGACATACCTCCAGGCGCTGGCGCTTTCTGCGTCCTATCAAGGCGGCATCATTGCCTGGGTGGCCTTCTGGGCCTTTTACGGTCAAGGCTTCGGTACAGAGAATCTCTCGAATGTCGCGTCGTTCGGCTTTGCCTACCTGATCGTCATCGTGTTCGAACCGGTCCTCGATCTCGCCGTGCTGGCGGGTGCGAAGGCGCTCGACCATTTCCGGCATTCGAAGCTGTTCCACGGGCGGCTCTATCGTCCGGCTCACTGAGCACGCATTCGACTGGAGGGGTTAGGCCTCCGGCCTTGCCGGAGGCCTTTTTCTCGCGGGTGATGCGCGCCATTGGTCCGCAGCATAAACTCAACCCATGACGCATACGATTCGGATCATCGGCATCGACCCCGGCCTAAGGCGCACGGGATGGGGCGTTGTGGAGATTACAGGAACCGCGCTCAGCCATTGCGGTTGCGGCGCTGTGACCTCAAATGCCGATGCGCCGCTGTCGGAGCGCCTGCGCGCCATCCATGAAGGGATTGCCAAGATCATCGCCGATTTTGCGCCGCATGAGGCCGTTGTCGAGGAAACTTTCGTCAACAAGGATGCGCGGGCAACGCTGAAGCTCGGGCAGGCGCGGGGCGTCGTCATGCTGGCGCCCGCGCAGGCTGGCTTGCCCGTTGCCGAATATGCGCCGAATGCTGTGAAAAAGGCGATTGTCGGCGCTGGGCATGCGGACAAGGCGCAAATTCATCACATGGTCCGCATCCTCCTGCCGAAAGCACGGCCCGGGACAACGGATGCCGCAGATGCTCTGGCGCTCGCGATTTGCCACGCCCATCACAGGGGCGCGCCGGCAAAGCGCGCGGTTGCGGGATGAAGCCCTAATGATTGGCAAGCTAAAAGGCCTCATCGACTCCTATGGCGATGATTTCGCGATCATCGAAGTACAGGGCGTGGGCTATATCGTCCACTGCTCGACGCGGACGCTCTCGGCTCTTCCGCGAAAAGGCGAGGCCGCCGAAATCGCCATCGAGACCTATGTACGCGAGGACATGATCCGGCTGTTCGGTTTCGGTAGCGATCTGGAGCGTGATTGGTTCCGGGCGTTGATGACCGTGCAAGGGGTCGGCACCAAGGTGGCGCTTGCCATCCTCTCGACCCTTTCTCCGGCAGATCTTTCAAGTGCGATCGCGCTTCAGGACAAAGCGCAGGTCGCGCGTGCGCCGGGCGTCGGCCCGAAAGTGGCGCAGCGCATCGTCTCCGAATTGAAGGACAAGGCGCCGGCGCTCACGACGGGCGACCCGGAACTGGCCGCGCTGCAGGCCGATCTCGGCGAGAAACGCGCGCCGGGCCCCATTGCCGATGCCGTCTCGGCGCTCGTCAATCTCGGCTATGGCCAGGCGCAGGCCTCCGCCGCCGTGTCGTCGGCCATGCGGGCTGCCGGGGATGAGGCCGATACGGCAAAGCTCATAAGACTCGGGCTGAAGGAGCTGGCCGGGTGAGCGGGAACGCAAAAGGCAATTTGAAAAGCGCAATTCTCGTTGTCTTGACCATTGGCTTTGCAGGGCCGGTGCTCGGCGGGCTCGTCTTCTATGCGTTCTATATCGTGTCGTGGCTGCCGGCCTTTTTCAGCGATCCGGATGCGGGGATCGGGGTTGCCGATGCATTGAAGATGCTGCGCGTGGTTCTCATGGTCGCGGCGATGCTGGGAACTGTGCTTGCGCTTGTATGCGGGCTGCCCTGCGCCATCCGCGTTTGGAGAACGGGGACATTCGAGCGGGGCTTCGCGCTCAAGGTGGCGCTTCTCGCGCAATTCCCCTTCGCGGTCATCATGGGCCTTTATTATGAAGGCGCGGTGGCGGACGCCTTCCGCATGACGATGCTGACCACCGTCATTTCGCTTTTCACCGCGTTCCTCGCCCACTGGCTTTTGAAACGCTTCCATGTGATTGGCGCGCAAGCGGCGTAAGCGCGTCCAATCGATCCCCTGACCGGGTGTTCCACTCGTGACGTGATTAAGCGTGTGTTCGCGGAGACCGGCCATGGCAGGCGTTGATGGGGATGTTTCTTCCGGCCTTGCGTTGTGCAGTAAATTCGCGCTCTTTGTCGTCGATGTCTGAATCGCGTCTGATTTCCCCCGAACAGCGTCTTGAGGACGATGCCTCGCTACGCCCGCAGGTGCTTGCCGATTTCATCGGACAGGAACAGGCGCGCGCGAATCTCAAGGTCTTCATCGAAGCGGCGAAGGCGCGGGGCGAGGCGCTCGACCACGTGCTCTTTGTCGGCCCGCCGGGCCTCGGCAAGACAACGCTTGCCCAGATCGTGTCGCGCGAATTGGGCGTCAGCTTCCGGGCCACATCGGGGCCCGTTATCGCCAAGGCCGGTGACTTGGCGGCGCTTCTCACCAATCTCGAAGAGCGCGATGTGCTCTTCATCGATGAAATCCACCGGCTGAACCCGGCGGTCGAAGAAATCCTCTATCCGGCTATGGAGGACTTCCAGCTCGATCTCATCATCGGCGAAGGTCCGGCGGCACGCTCCGTGAGGATCGATCTGGCGAAATTCACGCTGGTCGGCGCGACGACCCGCTCCGGCTTGTTGACCACGCCGTTGCGGGACCGTTTCGGCATTCCGGTGCGGTTGAATTTCTACACGGTCGAGGAGTTGGAGACGATTGTACGGCGCGGAGCGCGCGTTCTCGGTATTCCGATGACGGCGGACGGCGCGCGCGAAATCGCCATGCGCTCGCGCGGCACGCCGCGCATTGCCGGCCGCCTGCTGCGCCGGGTCAGCGATTTCGCCATCGTCGATAGGGCCGAAACCATCGATAAACCGACGGCCGACAGCGCGCTTCGGAAGCTGGAAGTCGATTCGCTCGGCCTCGATTCGCTCGACCACCGCTATCTCTCGACAATCGCCTTGAAGTTCGGTGGCGGTCCGGTGGGGATCGAGACGATTGCCGCTGCCCTCTCCGAACCGCGTGACGCGATCGAGGAAATCGTCGAGCCCTATCTCATCCAGCAGGGCTTCGTGCAGCGCACCCCGCGCGGGCGTCTTCTTACCGACCTTTCGTTCAGGCATTTGGGGCTCGCGATGCCGTCCCGCGCGGACAATCAGATCGGTCTTTTCAACGATCCGGACGAACCGCCCCTGTGAGGTTTCACCTTTTTCCCAACTGTCTTTTGAATGCTGGAGGACGCTCATGATCACGCGGCGGCAGTTTTTGACGCTTACCGGCGGCGCAATCGTGGGGGCGGCCGGTTTTGGCGGTTACGCCTTTGGTTATGGGCCGATGCAGCAGCCGAGAGTGGTTCGCTACCGTGTGATGCCTGATAATTGGCCGGAATCGTTTCCGCTTCGTATTGTGGTCTTGACGGACATTCATGCCTGCGAGCCTTGGATGTCTGCGGAGCGGATCGCCGGGGTGGTCGCCTCCGCGAACGCGCTGCAGCCCGACATCACAGTGCTTTTGGGGGATTTTGTTGGCGGGCACCGTTTCGCGTGGGGAGCGGTGGCCGCCGAGGTCTGGGTGGAGGTATTGTCGGAATTGCGCGCGCCGCTTGGCGTCCATGCGGTTCTTGGCAATCACGATTGGTGGGACGACAAAACCGCCATGGCAGAACTGCGTGGCCCGACCTTCGTTCACCGCGCGCTCGAGCGTGTCGGGATTCCGTTTTACGAGAATGACGTGATCCGGCTCGAAAAGGACAACCGGCCCTTTTGGCTCGCCGGTATCGGAAGTCAGCTTGCCTTTATCCCGGCTTTTAATTGGGGTTACTCAAAGCGGCCTGGCGTTGATGATCTGCCGGGCACGCTCGCCAAGGTCACGGACGATGCCCCGGTCATCCTGCTTGCCCATGAGCCGGACATTTTTCCGGAAGTCCCTGAACGCGTTGCGCTGACCTTGTGCGGACATACCCATGGCGGGCAGGTACGTTTGCTCGGCTATTCTCCAATCGTGCCGTCAGCTTTCGGCAATCGCTTCGCTTACGGGCATATCGTCGAGGAAAACCGTCATATGATCGTCTCCGGCGGGCTCGGATGCAGCATTTTGCCGGTCCGTTTCGGCGTTCCACCCGAGCTTGTCGTTGTTGAACTAGGGGAGACGCCGGGGTGAGTTCAGACAAGGATGATCGCTGGCCGGATATGGGGGCGCTGCGCACCCGAACGGGTGTGATCGGCCCCGCAACGCAACTTGAACTCCATGCCGGTTCCCGCAACGGAACGGCCAAAACCTGAGCGCCGGATCCATTCGAATAACCATGGCACTCTGGATTGGCATTCTTTTCGGTTTTGTTGTTCTCGGCGGGCTGTTGGGTGTTTACGCGCTCTTTGAGGCGGCGCGCGAACCGGTCATGACGCGCTACCAACTCACGCCCGAAGGGTGGCCGGATGGATTGCGTTTGCGGCTTGTTGTTCTGACCGATCCGCATGCGTGCGAGCCGTGGATGTCCGCCCGCCGGCTTTCGGAAATTGTGCGCTGTGCCAATGCTCAAGATGCAGACGCCATGCTTCTCGTCGGTGATTATGATCATGCTATGCCCTTCATTACGTCGCGGGTGCCGCCTGACGAATGGGCGCGAGTGCTCGGTGCTTTAAAAGCGCCTCTCGGTGTCCACGCCGTGCTTGGAAACCACGATTGGGACAACGACCGCGTTGCGCGCTGGCAAGCGAGAGGGAATAAAACGTTTTCAAGTATGCCTTACGCGCGACAACATCTCGAGGCTGAAGGTGTTTTGGTTCACAGCAACAGCGCTGCGCCAATCGAAAAAGATGGGTTCCGGATTTGGATTGCCGGTCTTGAAGATCAATACGCAATTGTGGCCCAGGGAGGCCTTTTCCGCCGAAAGCCGGTGGGACTTGATGATCTTCCCGCAACGCTTGCGCCCACGGCTGACAGCGAGCCGGTTATCCTGATGGCGCACGAACCCGATATCTTTCCGCAGGTGCCGAGCAGCGTCTCGCTGACCGTTTCGGGACACACGCATGGTGGCCAGATTCGGTTCTTCGGTTTTGCTCCAGTTGTTCCCTCGGTTTACGGGCGGCGCTACGTTTATGGGCATATTGTTGAGGAAGGCCGCTATCTTCTTGTATCGCGTGGACTTGGCTGCTCCGGCCTCCCTCTTCGGCTTGGCTGCCCACCTGAAATTGTCGTGGTCGAACTCGGGAAGCCGCTGGTATGAACCCGGACCAGGATTACCATTGGCCCGATTTGGCCGGCCGCATCGTCAATCGCGAACATGTGATGCCGGTGCGGGTGTATTACGAAGACACGGATCATTCGGGCGTCGTCTATCACGCAAGCTATATCCGGTTCTGCGAAAGGGGCCGCTCGGATTTTCTGCGTCTTATTGGCGTCGAGCACAAAGACCTTCGCGCCACCGAGGGCGGGCCGGATGCCTATGCGGTGAAACGCATCGAAGCAGATTTCATGCATCCGGCCATGATCGACGATCTCCTCATCGTCAGAACCCGTCTTGTCGAGATGCGGGGTGCCTCTTTTCTTGCCCGTCAGAAAATCGAACGCGGTGAAACCACCGTTTTTTCGATGAACGTGCTTGTCGTGCCCATTAGCCGTGAAGGCAGGCCCCGCCGCTTTCCAAAACCGGTCCAGGACGTCTTTGTCTCTTTTCTTTATCGGGAAGAGAACAGCGCTTGACGGCGCTCATGTCTTCGCATTCAAGCCTTCCTTAACCATAATCGGCGCTAGTTCCCCGGGCTAAAATAACGGATTTTGGGGCCGAATGGCCGTCGAAGTTTAAACACATTCGCGAGGCAGTCGTCGCGCCCCTTCGGCCCGGGCGCATTGGTGGCCGAAAAGGGGTCGCGGCGTTTCGCCGGGGCAAGGGTTTCTCCTTGCCGGTCGGCTGCGGCCATCGAACAGGAGCTTAGGCGACCCTTGGAAGGTGATTTTACTATCATTGGCCTGTTTCTGCAGGCGCATATTGTGGTGCAGGCCGTCATGGTCGGGCTTATCTTCGCTTCGGTGTGGAGCTGGGCCATCATGGTCGACAAATGGCTGTCTTTCCGTTCCGCTAATCGGGCTGCCGACGAATTCGAGAAGATCTTCTGGTCCGGACATTCACTCGAAGAACTCTACCGCTCCTTGTCAGCCAAGCAGAATCACTCCCTCGCCGCCGTCTTTGTCGCCGCCATGCGGGAGTGGAAACGCACGCAGGAATCGCAGGTGAAAAGTTTTACCGGCCTGCAGCAGCGGATCGAGAAAGTCATGGATGTGGCGATCACGCGCGAGACCAACCGGCTTGAAAAACAACTCTTGTTTCTCGCGACCGTTGGCTCCACATCGCCTTTTATCGGGCTGTTTGGAACGGTCTGGGGGATCATGACGGCATTTCAGGCGATTGCCGTGTCGCAGGATACGAATCTCGCGGTCGTTGCACCGGGGATCGCAGAGGCGCTTTTTGCGACCGCGCTCGGCCTTGTCGCCGCGATTCCAGCCGTTGCTGCCTATAACAAGTTTTCCGATATGGCCAACCGTCATGCGACGCGGCTTGAGGGCTTTGCCGATGAGTTTTCTGCCATACTCTCGCGCCAAATTGATGACAGGTACTGACGCGCCTCACGCTATGACCGTGTAAATGGGACTGTAACGCGATGGGAATGGGGACAGTGAATGCGGGTGGGGGAAGCCGCGGCCGGGGCCGCCGGCGGACACCGCCCATGTCGGAAATCAACGTCACGCCCTTTGTGGATGTGATGCTGGTTCTGTTGATCATTTTCATGGTCGCCGCACCCCTTTTGACCGTCGGCGTTCCGATCGAGCTTCCCGAGACGCGCGCCAATCCGCTTGAAGGCGATCAGGAGCCGCTTGCGGTGTCGGTCGATTCACAAGGCCGTATCTTTTTCCAGGACACCGAGGTGACGATTGAGGAAATCGTCCCCCGCCTCGAGGCGATCGCCGATCAGGGCTACGACCAGCGTATTTTCGTGCGCGGCGATCAAGGTGTGGATTACGGAGCTGTCATGCGCGTCATGGGCCGCATCAGCGGTGCCGGTTTCAACCGCATCGGCCTTGTCACCGACCAGGAGCTCGAGGGCGGTTAGACCATGCGTGTCGGCTTGACCGTATCCTCCACCGCCCATGTGGCCATCATCGCCGCGTCGCTGATGTCTTTCCCAGCGCCCGATGCATTCGACATTTCCGGCATGGAATCCGTACCTGTCGACGTCGTCTCGATCGAGGAGTTCACCCGCATTACAGCAGGTGTTGCGGAAGGTGAGGCGGAGGTGGAACCTTCGGCCCCTGTTGCCGAAGTGGAGCAACCCGAGGCTGTCGAAGCGCCTGAGCCCGAAAGCCAGGAGACGGAGCTCGCCGCTTTGCCTCCAGAACCTGAGCCGATCCCTGTCCAGGCGCCGGAACCCGCTTCTGAAGCCGAAACGCCCGCGCCCGAGGCGGAACTCGCGCCCGAGGCCGAGCCCGCCGAGGAAACAAACGTTCCGACACCCGTAAGCCGTCCGCGGGACATTCCTGACCGGCCTCAGCGGCCGCCCGAGCCTGAGCTGGAGAATAACCAGTTCGATCCGAACAGAATTGCCGCACTTCTTGATAGGACGCCCGATCAGCCCGCGCCGCAGGCAACGACCCAGAGCTTGCCGCAGAATCAGCAAGCTTCGCTCGGTGCGCCGAATGCAAACGACGCCCGGATCACGCAGAGTGAGATGGATTATCTGAGACAACGGATAGCGGAGTGCTGGAGCCCTCCGGTTGGCGCCATCAACGCTGATGCGTTGATCGTCAAGGTTCGCATGCAATTGGATCGGGGCGGCAATCTTGTCGGCGTGCCGTTCATTGTCGAATCGGCGCCGGGCATCGCCGGTCAAGCGGCCGGGGACAGCGCGTTGCGCGCCGTGCGCCGCTGTCAGCCTTACGATCAGCTACCACAAGACAAGTTTGATATCTGGCAGACGGTCGAAGTGCGCTTCGACCCGAGCCAGATGCTTCGATAAACCGGCCTCTTTGAGCCTTGGATAAATCGCACCATTCACACAGATGATGCCAATCAATCAGATGATGAACGTTCAGAAATTCAGACCCATTGGCTCCTCCGGCGCTTTGATCTCACGCGTGGCGGCGGTGACCTGTCTCGTCTTGACTTTCCTTGCTTTTTCCTCGCCGGCAAGCGCGCTTCTGAGGATCGATATCACGGAGGGCAATATTCAGCCGCTCCCGATTGCGATCCCGGATTTCGTCGCAGGCGGCGGCCGCGATGCGCAGGTTGCCGGTGATATCACTGATGTGATCGAGACCAATTTGCGACGCTCGGGGCTTTTTACACCGGTCGATGAGAACGCCTTTGTCGAGCGGATTGAGAATTTCGACGCCGCGCCGCGCTTCGGCGATTGGCGAATCATCAATGCCCAGGCGCTCGTTACGGGCCGAATCACGGTGCAGCCCGATGGGCGCTTGAAGGCGGAGTTCCGGCTTTGGGACGTGTTCGCGGGCCAGCAGATGACCGGCCAGCAATTCTTCACAACGCCAGAGAACTGGCGGCGCGTCGCTCACATTATTTCGGATGCCATCTATGAGCGGCTGACGGGTGAGAAGGGCTATTTCGATACGCGCATCGTCTTTGTCGACGAGACCGGCCCGAAGGACAACCGGCGCAAGCGGCTCGCGATCATGGATCAGGACGGCGCGAATGTGCGCTATCTGACGAATGGTGGCGATCTGGTCCTGACCCCGCGCTTCAGCCCGACGAGCCAGGACATCACCTATATGGCTTTCACGGGCGCTGATCCGCGCGTTTTCCTGCTCAACATCGAAACCGGGCAGCGCGAGATCGTCGGCAACTTCCCAGGCATGACCTTTGCTCCACGGTTTTCACCCGACGGTCAGCGGGTTGTCATGAGCCTGCAGCAGGGCGGCAATGCCAACATCTATTCGATGGACTTGAGAAGCCGGCGGACGACGCGCTTGACGAATTCACCGTCGATCGACACCGCCCCGTCCTTCTCGCCTGACGGGCGGCGGATCGTTTTTGAGTCCGACCGTGGTGGATCACAACAACTTTATGTGATGAATGCCGACGGTTCGAACCCGCAGCGCATCAGTTTCGGCGACGGGCGGTATTCGACGCCCGTGTGGTCGCCGCGCGGTGATCTCATCGCCTTTACAAAATTGCATCAGGGCAAGTTTTTGATCGGCGTAATGCGCCCAGATGGCTCTGGTGAACGGGTTTTGACCGAAGGTTTTCACAATGAGGGCCCCACTTGGGCCCCGAATGGTCGCGTTCTCATGTTCTTCCGGGAGGTGCCAGGGGAGGCCGGAGGCCCGCAGCTTTGGAGCGTGGATTTGACAGGATTCAATCTCCAGAAGGTGCCGACGCCATCATTCGCGTCCGATCCGGCCTGGTCGCCCTTGCTTAACTGACGGCGCACCGATAGAACCCGGAGCGCGTCCTTTAACCAGGGCTTAACTAGTTTTTCTCACCCGTCGTTAACCGCCACTGCCTAGGTTTCCGAAACGTTTACGGAATTGGTCGAATTGGAGTGACCGCCATGTTGCGCAACGAAATATCGCGGCGCTTTCGTACTTTAACTCTCGCTCTCGTGGCCGCGCTTTTCGTCGCCGGATGCGCGGCAAACAACAGGGATGTGGCCGGTGGCGCTGTGCAGCCAGGCTCCGTGCAGGATTTCGTCGTGAATGTGGGCGACCGCGTTTTCTTCGCCGTCGATCAGACCACACTCAGCCCGACGGCGCGGGCCACGTTGGACAAGCAGGCGCAGTGGCTCGCTCTTTATCCGCAATACCAGTTGACCATTGAAGGTCACGCCGATGAGCGCGGTACGCGCGAATACAACCTCGGTCTTGGTGCAAGACGCTCAACTGCGGTGCGCGATTACCTTGTCTCGCGCGGCGTTGATGCCAGCCGGTTGAATACGATTTCCTACGGTAAGGAGCGTCCGGTGGCCGTCTGTAACGACGAAAGCTGCTGGTCGCAGAACCGCAGGTCCGTATCCGTTATCAACAATGTCTCGAGTTAATCAGAGGCAAGTTTCCAACTGGGAGTGGCCCGGATTGCTCCGGGCCTTTTCTTTTGGCGCTTCTGTTTTTTGGCCGCAAATGCGAATGGAAAAACGGTTTCCGTCCGGCCGGGGCTTCATTCCTGGATTTGCTCCGGCGCCATTCTTTGGACGATTTGGTTGCAATACTCGTAAGTGCCTGGGGACGGGTACGCGCATTTGAAATCCTTCGTGATTCCACTTTCGCGGAAAATGATCTAACCAAGCGCGTCTGCGGTTCGCCAATTCAATCGAGCAAGCGGCACGGTGCCGATGATACAGTTTAAGATCCTTAAGCAAGCCCTGTTGACCGGGCTTTTTGCCTCCACGGCCGCCGTGATGGCATTCGGCGAGGCGAAAGCGCAAACGCCGCAGGATTTTATTTTTCTGCAGGACAGGGTTCAGCGGCTTGAGGCGCAGGTTTACGGCATGATCAATAATCCTGGCGCGCAGCAGGGCGGTGCGCCGGGCGCGACGCCGCAAACGATTGCACAGCTTTCTCTCCGGATCGATTCGCTTGAGGAGCAGATACGCACCCTGACTGGCCAGGTGCAGGAATCGTCATTCAGGGTTCAGCAGCTTGAAGAGCAGCTTCGCCGCTTCCGTGAAGATACCGAGTTCCGTTTCCGCGATTTGCAGGGCGGCGGCATTACCGCGCTTCCCGACCCAACTCCGGTTCTGCCGGGCGGTCCGGGCCAGCCTGCTGTTGGGCCGGTTCCGCAAGGGCTCACGCAAGACGGCTTCACGGGTCCGGCACCTGGACCGCAGGTGCTCGGCCAGATCCCGGGCAACCCAAATCCCGGATACAATCAGGAACCCATTGTTTCGCAGCCAGCCGCACCCGGCCAGCCGCTTGATCTCTCGGCGCTTGCCCGCAATCCAAATTTGCTGCAACGGCAATTGCCGCCGGCGGACATACCGGTCCCGAACCAGCAGTTTCAAGGTCAGCCACAGTTTCAGGGCCAACAGCCGTTTCAGCAGCCGCCGCAGTTTCAGGGGCAGCCTCAAGTGCAAGGCCAGCAACCCGTCCATCAGGGCCAACGGCCGTCCGGCTTGGCTTCTCCCGATGGGCTGAACTGGCAAGGCGCGCTTGATGCGGGGCAGCAGCCGGGCCTCGCGAGCCCGCAGCCGCAGAGCGTACCGCCGCTCAACGCGCCGGTTGAGAGCTCGCAGCTCCCCAACCAGCAGACGGCGGCGATCAACACGCGCGACCCCTTCGTCGACTATGAGCGGGCCCACGCGCTTTATGCGGCCCAGAACCACAGTGCCGCGGAAGCCGCGCTCCGTCAGTTCATCACCGATTTCCCGCAGCATTCACTTGCGGGCGATGCACAGTATCTGATCGGTGAAACCCACTTCGCCCGTTCGCAGTATAGGGATGCAGCGGATGCCTTCCTGACCACTTACACGAAGTACGAGGGCGGTTCGAAGCGGGCCGAAAGCCTTCTCGGGCTCGCGCTTTCACTCGCGGAGCTCGACCAGAGGGATGCGGCCTGCTCTTCACTTCAGGAGCTGATGTCGAAGCATGGCAATGCGCCCGAAACAGTCCTCGCTCGTGCCCGGGAGGCGGCTTCGGCCAACGGTTGTTGAGCCGTTTAAGCGAGAGAGGCGGCAAATCGCCGCGAATACGCATGTCGCGTCAAACGGAGTGGCCGCTTGAACGGCTGAACCGCATTTTTTCAGGTCTTGATGGCGCGAAAGGTTTTGCGCTTGCGGTGTCCGGCGGCGCGGATTCACTTGCACTCCTTCACCTTTTTCATGCTTGGCATGAGACGGCGGGCAATGCCCGTCCGGTAATAGTCTTTACCGTCGATCACGGTTTGCGCCCGGATGCTGCGATGGAGGCGGAGCGCGTTGAAGCTGCAGCCGCCAAATGCGGATTTTTGCACAAGACCTTGAGATGGACATCGCACGCAGCCAGTACGCGCATCCAGCAACGGGCGCGAGAGGCCCGCTATCGCCTCCTCACCGATGCTTGTCACAAGGCCGGTCTGAGCCATCTCCTCCTTGCCCATCACCTGGATGATCAGGCTGAGACTGTTTTGATGCGGGTGCTGAGGGGCGGCGGCATCGATGGGCTCGCTGCCATGCGCAAGGTGATGGCGATCCGTGGGATCACGGCCGTGCGCCCGCTTCTCGGTTGCCGCAAGCGTGATCTGCAAGGTTATCTGAGCGCCCGCGGCATTTGCTGGATTGACGATCCGAGCAATCTCGATGAGCGTTTTGAGCGCGTGCGCGTGCGCGCGCTCCTCAAGCATATCAGCGCAGGAACGCCGGATGCGGCGGAGGGGCTTGCGCGCCTTGCCGCCCGCACAGCGCGTGCTTCCCAGGCTCTGGACTGGTATGCCGCGCGCGCCTTTGAAGACATCGCCACTATTCACCGGGCCGGCTTCTGCGTCATCGCACTGGAGCGCTTCACAGATCTTCCTGACGAAACACGGCTTCGGGTCTTGGCTCACGCCATGCGTATTGTTTCCGGAGGGCGGCCCTTGAAGCTTGATGCGCTGGAAACGGCATTGCCGGCGCTTCAAGCCAAGGGGCCCGGTTATGTGACGACGTTGGGCTATACTGTCGTCAGCGCCGATCACACGTCCATCTTCGTGGTCCGCGAAGCGGGGCGCGGGGTGCCTGAGACGCAGTTCATCCAATCCGGAGAGACTGTTTTGTGGGACCAGCGGATGGCTGTTACCCTTTCGAGCAAATGCCCGCCACTGCGGGCAGAGCCGCTTGGCGAGCGCTGGGCTCAGGCGCGGGACGCCTTACCTGGATTGCCGGATATCGCGCCATCCGTCCGGCCGATGCTTTTGTCGATGTGGGAGGAGGGCCGTCTCGTCGCCTTGCCTGGCCTTGATGCCGCGCTGGAAGGGATCGATGTCACCGTCATGTTTCCAATCCGCGACGAAGGCAAAGATGCCTTAAACGGTCCTTTCGAAGCGAAGCGAGCCGGCAATTAACGCTGATTGTTCAAGCAATGGCGATAGAAAGCTTTTGTTGGCAAATTTCAGCCTCTTTCCTATCTTTACGATAGCGAAATGGGTGCGTGTGCCCTTCTTCCACGTGTGAGCCCGGACGAGGGCCATATCCCGCAACCCCGAGGGTGTAATGAACGGCAATTTCCGTAACTTGGCATTATGGGTGATTATCGCCCTCCTCCTCATCGCGCTTTTCAATCTGTTCCAAGGCCCGACGGACCGGTCTCGGACAAATGAGATCACCTTCTCCGACCTCCTGGCGGAGGTGGACCAGGGTAATGTCCGCGATGTGACGATAAGCGGCCAGACCGTGACCGGGCATTTTGATGACGGCCGTTCGTTTCAGACCTTTGCGCCGGACGATCCGACCCTCGTAGAGCGGCTGAACGCGAATGGCGTTCAGATTTCCGCCCGCCCGCCATCCGATGAGGTGCCGTCGCTTCTTGGCGTTCTCGTCTCCTGGTTCCCGATGCTGCTTCTGATTGCGGTGTGGATTTTCTTCATGCGCCAGATGCAGGGCACCGGCGGCAAGGCGATGGGTTTCGGCAAGTCTAAGGCGAAACTCCTTACCGAAGCGCATGGCCGCGTGACCTTCGAGGACGTGGCTGGGGTCGACGAAGCCAAGGCCGACCTTGAGGAGATCGTCGACTTTCTGCGTGATCCGCAAAAATTCCAAAGGCTCGGCGGGCGTATTCCGCGCGGTGTTCTTCTCGTCGGTCCGCCAGGCACCGGCAAGACGCTTCTTGCCCGCTCTGTCGCGGGTGAGGCGAATGTGCCGTTCTTCACGATATCGGGCTCCGACTTCGTCGAGATGTTCGTCGGTGTCGGCGCGAGCCGTGTGCGCGACATGTTCGAGCAGGCGAAGAAAAACGCGCCATGCATCATCTTCATCGATGAGATCGACGCCGTCGGCCGCCACCGCGGTGCGGGCCTTGGCGGCGGCAACGACGAGCGCGAACAGACCCTTAACCAACTTCTCGTCGAGATGGACGGCTTTGAATCGAATGAGGGGATCATTCTGATCGCGGCCACCAACCGTCCGGATGTTCTCGATCCGGCGCTTCTGCGTCCGGGCCGTTTCGACCGTCAGGTGGTTGTGCCGAACCCGGACATCATCGGCCGCGAAAAGATCCTGAAGGTGCACATCCGCAAGGTGCCGCTTGCCCCGGATGTGGATGTGAAGGTCCTCTCGCGCGGCACGCCGGGCTTCTCGGGCGCCGACCTTGCGAACCTCGTCAATGAGGCGGCCCTTCTTGCCGCGCGGCGTTCCAAGCGCATGGTCACCATGCAGGAGTTTGAGGACGCTAAGGACAAGGTGATGATGGGGGCTGAGCGCCGGACGCTTGTGATGAGCGAGGAAGAGAAGAAGCTCACGGCCTATCACGAAGCAGGCCATGCACTCGTGGCCCTTCACCAGCCGGCCTCAGACCCGATCCACAAGGCGACGATCATCCCGCGCGGCCGCGCGCTCGGCATGGTGATGCGCCTGCCGGAACGCGATCAGGTTTCGCTGACGCGCGCGAAGTGCAAGGCCGACCTCGCCGTCGCCATGGGCGGACGGATTGCCGAGGAAATCATCTTCGGGCACGAAAAGGTAACGTCAGGCGCTTCGGCCGATATCCAGATGGCGACGAAACTCGCGCGGATGATGGCGACGCAATTCGGCATGTCCGACAAGCTTGGACCGCTTGCTTATGCGGAAAACGAACAAGAGGTTTTCCTCGGTCATGCGGTGGCCCGGCACCAGAACGTCTCCGAGCAGACCCAGCAGATGGTCGATGAGGAGATCAAGGGCTTCGTCAATGAGGGGTATGACACGGCCCACAAGGTCCTGACGGACCACGAAGACCAGCTTCACACCATCGCCAATGGTCTCCTCGAATATGAGACCCTGTCCGGCGATGAAATCCGCAATCTTCTCGATGGCAAACCGCCGGTGCGGGAAACCGAGGAACCGGCCCAGCCGAAATCCTCCGGCATTCCAAAAGCCGGTAAGAGCCGGACAAGCGACAAGCCCTCCGATGAACCGGATTCGGGCGGCATGGAACCGCAACCCACTTGATTGCAGCCAGATTTGTCCGAAAGAGAATGAAAGGGCCCCGATTTCGGGGCCCTTTTGCCATCTGTCTTCGCCGTTAGCCTTAATTCTCGTTTGTTAAACTTCCTCACATTTTTTGAACGGACCTGTGCTAACGAAGCCTTCATCAAACGGTTAAAATTGGGCATGGTCTGGCCTCGCGCTGGGGGCGCTTACCGGATCAGGGAAAGGCCCGGCCATAACGGGCCAAAGGCATGCGAATATGGTGAAGCGTAAGTCGAATAACGCGCCTCAGCGGAAATTCTTCGGAACCGACGGGATCAGAGGGCGCGCGAACAGGTTTCCGATGACGCCCGATCTGGCCATGAAGGCTGCCATGGCGGCGGGGGTGGCGTTGCGTAATGGCACACGCAACCCGCGGATCGTCATCGGCAAGGATACACGGCTTTCCGGCTATATGATCGAATCGGCATTGCAGGCCGGATTCACCGCAGTCGGTTGGAACGTGTTTTTGCTTGGCCCTGTGCCGACGCCGGCGGTCGCCATGCTCACCCGTTCGCTCCGCTGCCATATGGGTGTGATGATTTCCGCCTCCCACAATCCTTTCAGCGACAACGGGATCAAGCTTTTCGGCGCGGATGGCTACAAGCTCTCCGACGAGGTGGAGTTGAAAATCGAAGCGCTGATGGAAGGCGAAATGTCCGCTTATTTCGCCGATGCCATGGATATTGGCCGGGCGAAACGGATCGAGGACGCGCAGGCACGCTATATCGAGTTCGCCAAGCGCACGCTGCCGCGCAATCTTCGGTTCGACGGCTTGCGGGTGGTGATCGATTGCGCCCATGGCGCCGGTTACAAGGTGGCGCCCGAAGCCCTGTGGGAGCTGGGCGCGGAAGTGGTGCGCATCGGCAATGCGCCTGACGGTTTCAACATCAACAAGGATTGCGGCTCGACCTCCACCCAGGCGCTTGCGGCCAAGGTGCATGAGGTTCGCGCTGACATCGGTATCGCGCTCGATGGAGATGGCGATAGGGTCATCATCATCGATGAGCATGGCGGCGTGGTCGATGGCGATCAGCTCATGGCCGTCGTCGCGCAATCGTGGAAAGAAGACGACCGCCTCGCCTCGAACGGGATTGTGGCGACCGTCATGTCCAATCTCGGGCTTGAGCGTTTCCTTGAATCCATCAAGCTTTCCCTTGCCCGCACGGCGGTTGGTGATCGCTACGTGGTCGAACACATGCGCAATCATGGCTACAATGTGGGCGGAGAACAGTCTGGCCACATCATTTTGTCCGATTACACGACGACCGGTGACGGTCTTGTGGCCGCACTTCAGGTGCTGGCCGTGGTGCAGCGGCTGCAGAAGCCGGTGAGCGAGGTGTGCCACCGCTTCGATCCATTGCCACAGGTGTTGGACAATGTCCGCTTCACAAAGGGTGCGCCGCTCGAAGAGGAGACGGTGAAGAAGGCCATCGAGGCAGCTGAGACGAAGCTTGGCAATACCGGGCGCCTCGTTATCCGCAAATCGGGGACAGAGCCGCTCATCCGGGTGATGGGCGAGGGTGAGGACGAAACCCTTGTACGCAATATTGTCGGTGATTTGTGCGAAACGATTTCGCGGGTTGCGGCCTGACGGCTGTTCAAGAACACACATTGTCTTGATGCGCATGAGGCCTGGCTCCCATGAGTTTATAGCCCGCGCGCCTCGCCCGTTCTGAATTCCTTGTCATCGATGAACGGCAATCCGCCGCGAGTGCCGTCATTGCCGATTGGACGGGTGCCGAGGCCGCGGCGGTGACCCATTGCATGCCGGCGGCCAACGCGCTCTCGATTGCGGTGGTTGTGTCAGGCGGGGATGCCGTTTTCCGCTCGGCTAACCGTCAATTCTGCACAAGCTCGAAAGGAGATACCCAATGGGAAGACTCTTCCGAAGCAGGGAGGGCTTTTCCATCGGGTTTGGACGCTCTCGCGACCGGATCTGTCCGGCGTTCGTGCTGCTCGCCCTAGAGGGTGTCCCAATTGTTACTTATAAGGCGTCAGAAACGGTGAGTGTCTTTCAAGTTTATATTGACTTGCATCATGAAGAAAGTAGGGAAATTTTAAGAATAACCATTCATTAACGATTGAAGTAATTTGTTAGGGTTAAGTGTAACTTAACTTATGTCCGCTCATATTTCGTTTCGATGGACAAGCGGAGGATTTGAGCCTCCGACCGCGTATGAAAGAGAGGTCAGGACATGGGCAGCCATCGTAGCCTTAAGTATATCGCTGCCGTTGCGGCTTTCGCTGCGACGCCGGCTTTCGCGGCGGACCTTCCGCCAATTGTCGAACCACCACTGGTGCCGCCGATCCTCGAAGACGTTTCGGGCTGGTATATCCGCGGCGATATCGGATATGTCGATTTCGATGATCCCGACGTAACCTTCGGTAATGGGAAAGTCCATTTCGAAAAGGAAGATCTCGACGACACCTTCCTGGTTGGTGCGGGCTTCGGCTACAAGTTCAACAAGTTTCTGCGCGGCGATATCACGATCGACTATCGTTTCGAGAGCGACTTTTCAGGTGGGACGCGGTGCTTTAGCTGCTCGGGCGTGCAGTTCTCGCGCGAGGAATCGGCGATCACGACCTGGACCGGTCTTGTCAACGGTTACCTCGACCTTGGCTATTTTCACGGCTTCTCACCTTATGTGGGCGGCGGTGTCGGCTTCGCCCATGTCGCGGTCGATGACGTGTTCGGCGTGAATCCAGACGGTTCAACGACGAATCTTGAAAGCAATTCGGAGACGAACTTTGCTTACGCGTTGATGGCTGGGGTAAGCTACGCCTTTTCGGACCATTTGATCCTTGATGCGAACTATCGCTATGTCGATTTCGGCGAGGTTGAAACCGATCCGGACGTGAATGGCGATACGGTCGAATTCGACGATCTGACAGCGAACGAGTTCCGCGTCGGTCTGCGCTATGTGATCTATTGATCGGGGGGCCCCAAGCCAGGGGCCAAAGCCCAGTTTTTGGGCGATGTGAAAAGGGCGCGTCATCCGGCGCGCCCTTTTCGCTTGAAAACCAACCCCGCAAAATTGCGTAGTTGATTTAAGAAGGCCATGCCGCTATCCCCGTCCGCGGGACACCTCTCCCCAACGAGAGGCGACTATCTGGAAGGGTAGCAGATATGACAGCACTCCCCATGCCGGCCATGCGGCCGAGCAATCCCCGTTTTTCTTCTGGCCCTTGCGCAAAACGCCCAGGCTGGTCTCCAGGCGCGCTGTCCGATGCGCCGCTTGGCCGATCGCACCGTTCGAGCGTTGGCAAGGCGAAGCTGAAAACCTCCATCGATCTCACCCGCAAGATTCTCGGCGTTCCCGAGGATTACCGGATCGGCATTGTGCCTGCGTCGGATACGGGCGCTCTTGAAATGGCCATGTGGACTATGCTTGGCGCGCGGGGCGTCGAGATGCTTGCCTGGGAATCCTTCGGCTCTGGCTGGGTAACCGATGCAGTCAAGCAGCTAAAGCTTGAGGATTGCCGCGTCACGGTTGCCGATTACGGCACGCTTCCCGATCTTTCGGCGGTCGATTTCGACCGTGATGTGGTTTTCACTTGGAACGGCACGACGTCGGGTGTCCGTGTCCCTAATGCGGATTGGATTCCGGCTGACCGTGCGGGCCTCACCATTTGCGATGCGACCTCTGCGGTCTTTGCCCAGCGTATTGACTGGCCGAAGCTCGATGTGACCACCTATTCCTGGCAGAAGGTGATGGGCGGCGAAGCGGCCCATGGCATGCTGATCCTCTCTCCGCGCGCGGTCGAGCGCCTTGAGAATTATACGCCGCCCTGGCCCTTGCCAAAGATCTTCCGGCTTGCCAAGGGCGGCAAGCTGAACGAGGGCATTTTCCGCGGCGAGACCATCAACACGCCCTCAATGCTCTGTGTCGAGGACTATCTCGACGCCCTCAAATGGGCTGAGGGCATCGGCGGTCTCGAAGCGCTTCTTGCCCGGGCTGACGCGAATTTCGAAGTCATCGATGCGTGGGTTCGAGAAACGCCCTGGGTCGGTTTTCTTGCCGAAGTGCCGGAGACGCGCTCCAACACCTCGGTGTGCTTGAAGATTGTGGATCCGCGCGTCACAGCGCTTGAGACGGATGCCCAAGTCGCGTTTGCCAAGGCGATTGCGAGGCGGCTTGAGGCGGAAGATGCCGCCTATGACATCGGCTCCTATCGCGATGCCCCGGCGGGCTTGCGCATCTGGGCCGGTTCGACTGTCGAACATTCGGACCTTGCTGCCCTCATGCCCTGGCTCGACTGGTCCTTTGGCGCTGAAATCGACGCGCTCCCCAAAGCCGCCTGAGGGCGTCCTTTCCAATCCATATTCGTTTCAGCAGCCGGCCGTGTCCGTCACCAAGGCTGGTCAACCCGATCAAGAGGTTAGCGATGACCGCAAAAGTGCTTATCTCCGACAAGCTGTCGCCGACTGCGGTACAGATCTTCAAGGACCGCGGGCTCGTTGTTGATTTCCAGCCGGAGCTTTGCAATGACAAGCAGGCGCTGGCCGAGGTGATCGGCGGCTATGATCGCCTCGCCGTGCGCTCGGCGACGAAACTCACCGAAAAGGTGCTCGGCAGGGCAAACGGGCTGAAGGTCATTGGCCGGGCCGGGATCGGCGTCGACAACATCGACATCGAAGCGGCGACTGCAAAGGGCATCATCGTGATGAACACGCCCTTTGGGAACTCCATTACGACCGCCGAACACGCGATTTCACTACTCCTGGCGCTGGCTCGCCAGATCCCGGCGGCCGACACGTCGACGCAGGCCGGCAAATGGGAGAAGTCCCGTTTCATGGGTGTCGAGATCACCGGGAAGACGCTTGGTGTCATCGGTTGCGGGAATATCGGTTCCATCGTCGCGCAGCGCGCCATCGGCTTGCGCATGAAGGTGATCGCCTTCGATCCCTTCCTTTCGCCGGAGCGTGCCGCGGAACTCGGTGTTGAGAAAGTCGATCTTGATACCATCTTCGCGCGGGCCGATTTCCTCACGCTCCACACGCCGCTCACGGACAAGACGCGCAACATCATTAGCGCGGATGCGTTGTCGCGGATGAAGAAGGGTGTACGGATCATCAATTGCGCGCGCGGCGGGCTGATTGACGAAGCGGCGCTCAAGGAGGCGCTTGAAACGGGTCATGTGGCCGGCGCGGCACTCGACGTCTTTGCCGAGGAACCGGCAACAGACAATCCGCTCTTCGGCGTGCCGAACCTGATCTGCACGCCGCATCTGGGCGCAGCCACGACCGAAGCGCAAGAGAATGTGGCCCTGCAGGTGGCCGAGCAGATGTGCGACTATCTGATCAGCGGTGCGATCTCGAACGCCATCAACAGCCCCTCAATCACGGCGGAGGAGGCGCCCAGCATCAAACCGTTCCTTACGCTCGCAGAACAGCTGGGCTCATTTGCCGGACAATTGACGGAAACGGGCGTTCTCGGCATCCGCATCGAATATGAAGGCGACGTGGCTCAGATGAACACCAAAGCACTGACAGCGTCCGTGGTGACGGGTGTTTTGAAGCCGCTTCTGCAGACGGTGAACACGGTGAGCGCGCCTGCCATGGCGAAGCAGCGCGGCATTCATATCGAAGAGACCTTCCGCGAACAGCAGGGAGCCTATGAGAACTATATCCGCCTTACCATTGTGACCGAACGCCAGGAACGCTCTGTCGCCGGGACCGTTTTCTCCGACGGGCGGCCGCGGATCATCCAGGTGAAGGGCATCAATATGGAATCGGAGTTCTCACCGCACATGCTTTACATCACCAATGAAGACAGGCCGGGTTTCATCGGTGGCCTTGGCACGTGCCTCGGGGATGTGGGCGTCAATATTGCCACTTTCGCCCTTGGCCGGCAGGCGCCGGGCGGCGATGCGATCGCGCTGATTTCTGTGGATGCGCTGATCGAGGGCGAAACGCTTGAAGCCGTCAGAGCACTTGAGCATGTCAAACAGGCAAAGCCGCTTGCATTTTAAGGTCTTCTCATGCGTCGCCGAGCGCCGCGGCACGGCGGCGGCGCGCCGAGACTTCCGCAAGGCCGATGCCGCAGAGCACCAGCCCAAGCCCGGTCAGGTGATAGAGTTCGAGCCGCTCGCCCAGAATGAGCACGGCGAGCAGGGCGCCGAATATCGGAACCAGATTAATGAAAAGTCCGGCGCGGTTCGCTCCCACCAATTCGACGCCTCGAAAAAAGAAAACCTGTGCCATCAGCGACGGAAAGAGCACCACGTAAAGGAGAAGCATCGCCGCCTCGGGCACGAAAGCCATGAAACGCCCGCTTGCCATCTCAAAAAGCGCAAACGGAATGCTGACGACGGCAGCTGCGCTGGCCATCCCAAACATGATGACCCGCCAATCCAGTTGCGGCTTCCTTTTCAAGGCGACCGAGTAGATCGAATAGGCGAGCACCGCGCCCAGCATCATGACGTCGCCGATATTCATATCGAGCGTCATGATGGCGAAGAGATCGCCGCGCGTGGCTGTGAGAAGCACGCCGAGGATGGAAAGCACGACGCCAACGCCCTGCAGGGCCGTTATCCGCTCACCGTAAACGAGATACATGCCAAGAATGATCAGCATCGGCATCCCCGACTGCTCGATTGCCGCATTGATGGCGGAGGTGAAGTTCAGCGCCCCGTAAAGCAGGAAATTGAAAATCGCGAAGCCGACCGCGCCGCAGAAGAACAGGAAACGGATGTTCTGTCGGATCGCCGGCCAATCCCGGATGATGATCGGTCTGGCGACAATGAAAAGTATCAGAGCTGTTCCGACCCAGCGGATGCAAGTCAAGGTGAAGGGTGGGATGACGCCGGCTGCGAGCTTGCCCGCCACGGCGTTGCCGCCCCAAAAAAGCGTTGTGAGAACCAGCAGCAAATAGGGCTGATGAAACAGCCATCGTGCCGCTTGACGGAACGGGTTCATCGCGTTTCATCTCCCTAGGGCCTACCCGCCATTATCCTTTTTCGGCGGTTTGGTGTATGTGGGTCGGCGGGCTTCGTTCCCGCGAAAGTGGCCAGCTGGGTGGCCATCCTTCGCTTCCCCCGCATGTCCAAGCGCGAAATCCGTTCAGACTGGGCCGGACGATCGTTCTTGGTGGTTGTTTGTTGCACGATTCGTTCGGAAGCCGGTTCCCGTTTTCCAGATCGTGCTTTTAAGAGGATGGGCAACGACCATGACAAATGTAGCGGTCGTCGGTGCACAATGGGGCGACGAAGGTAAGGGAAAAATCGTCGATTGGCTATCGGAACGGGCTGATATCGTCGTCCGGTTCCAGGGGGGGCACAATGCCGGGCATACCCTCGTGATCGACGGGAAAGTCTATAAGCTCAGCCTGCTTCCATCCGGTGTTGTACGATCGAACACCCTGTCGATCATCGGCAACGGGGTAGTGATCGACCCGCGGGCCTTTGTGGATGAAGTGGCGCGGTTGCGGGAATCGGGCGTGACGATCACGCCTGAGCGGTTGATGGTTGCCGAGAACGCACCGCTCATTCTCTCTCTCCATCGTGAGCTCGACGCCTTCCGCGAATCAAATGGCGGCAGCACGAAGATCGGCACGACAAAGCGCGGCATCGGTCCGGCCTATGAGGACAAGGTGGGCCGCCGGGCGATCCGCGCGCAGGACCTCAAGAACCTCAAAACGTTGCGCGGCAAGATTGACCGGTTGCTCGATCATCACAATGCCTTAAGGCGTGGTTATGGTCAGCCGGAAGTCACTCAGGATCAGATTTTCGAGGAGCTGTCCGAGGTCTCCGCGTTCATCGTGCCTTATGTTGCGACAGTGTGGCTGGTGCTCGATCGCGCTCGCCGGGAAGGCCGGCGGATCCTTTTTGAAGGGGCGCAGGGCGCGCTTCTTGACATCGACCACGGCACGTATCCTTTTGTGACCTCCTCCAACACCATTGCCGCCCAGGCCGCAAGCGGTAGCGGCATTGGGCCACGCGCCATCGGTTATGTGCTCGGCATTACAAAGGCCTATACGACCAGGGTCGGGGAGGGGCCATTTCCAACCGAACAGGACAACGATATCGGTCAACTGCTTGGGGAAAGGGGACATGAGTTTGGAACCGTCACGGGCCGCCGCCGCCGCTGTGGATGGTTCGATGCCGTCCTCGTGCGCCAGACCGTCAAGGTTGCGGGCATTGACGGGATTGCATTCACGAAACTCGACATTCTTGATGCGTTCGACGAAATAAAGATTTGCACCGGTTACCACCTTGATGGTGAACTGATACATAATCTGCCAGCCTCGCAAGGTGCGCAGGCGCGGGTCGAACCGGTTTATGAGCGTTTCGAGGGCTGGAAGGTATCGACACAGGGGGCGAGGAGCTGGGCTGATCTTCCCGCCCAGGCGATTAAATATATTCGCCGGGTTGAGGAGTTGATCGACGCTCCCGTTGCCTTGTTGTCAACAAGTCCGGAGCGATACGATACTATTCTTGTTCACGATCCGTTTGAGGGCTAGTGATTCGTCGTCACCCGTTTGGGGACCGTGCCGAGTAGGTTAGCGTATGGCCGATTACCGATCCGTTCTGAGCCGCGCCGTGGAAGGGCTCACTGAAAACACGCCCGAGAACCGCCGGGTTCTCTACGAAAGGGCGCGGGCGGCGTTGGAGCGTCAATTGGCCGCTTTGGGAGCGGCTGTCGGCGGTGATCAGGCGCAGGCGCAGTTTTCCGCGCTCGACAGCGCGGTTGCCGAGATCGAGAGCCGCTATGGCGTTCAGCCCTCGCCGCCGCCGCAACCTGTGCAAGCACCCTTGCCGCCCGAACAACCGTCTTATCAGGCACCGCCTCCTCCTCCGTCACCGCTTCCAGGCCAGCAGCCGCCCCCCAGCCCGCCGCCGCGTTCGCCACAGCCGGAACCGGTCGATGCCGAACCGCAAAGCAGCCATCTAGAGCCTGTCAATCCGGAACCGGCATTTGACGATGGCGGACAACGTTATCAGGAGGCTGCACCGCCGGCCGGTTCGTTTTACGCAGCCGGCGCCAGCGAACTGACCCAGCGTTCCGAAGACGTCGTGCAGGAAAACGAGGCCCGGCTGCAACGGGCTGTGCGCGAGTTTGGGATTCATCCCGATCTCGCGCATGGTACGGCAGCGGGGAACAATTATGGCGATTCGGGTGCTTACCGCGAACAGGCACCGCAATATGCCGACTATTCCGACACGCCTCACCCTCAACCGGGCGATGACTATTATGGCCGTCAGGCAGAGCCGGAATTCGTCAGGCCTGAGGCTACGTCTTTTGGTTACGATGCGCCCTTGCCCGGGTCTGAAACCGGAGTTTCCGGCGATTCTCAGCAAAGGCCGGTGAGTGCCAAGCTCACCATTGGGATTGTGGCGGTCCTGGCTGTCGTTATCGGTGGCGCTGTCATTTACGAATATGGCGGTGCTTTTCTCGGCTTTGGTGATGAAGGCGAAGAGGGGGCTGTTGTCGCTGAAACCGACGACGGGGGCCCGAAAATCGAGGACCGTGTGCCCTCCGCAGAAGAAACCTTGCCTGCGCCCGAGCAACCGGTTCGCCAGATTACGCCTGAAACGGTGGAACAAACGGCGCCTGCGCCCGCACCAGTCGAGGTGCCGGCTGTTCAGCCCGCCGTTCCTCAGAGCACGGCCATTCTTTACGAAGAAGCCGCTGCTGCGGATGGCTCGGATTTGAGGCTCGATGGCGGCGTTGTATGGTCGCTCGAACCCGACGCGGTCAATACGAGCATCCCGACAATCAAGGCCGATGTGACAGTTCCGGAGCGCAGTTTCGCGCTTACCATGACTTTCCGTCTCAACACAGACCAGACACTTCCGGCAAGCCACACGGTGGAGCTTCTGTTCCAGGTCGGTGACGATGGCAGGTTCGGGGATGTGGCGGGTATCGGTACCATGTCTTTCAAGGCTAACGAACCGGATGCCGGCGAGCCGCTTTCCAGCTCCGCCATCGGCCCTTATCCCGTATCGGAAGGTGTGGATGGCAACTTTTTCTTCGTTGTCTTGTCCGATATCGATCAAGACCGGAGCCGCAATGAGGCAATCATGCGTTCCGGTCAATGGATCGACGTTCCGATTCTTTATTCAAGCGGCAAGCGGGCGATCTTGACGCTTGATAAGGGTGAAGAAGGCAACGCTGTCTTCGCTGAAGCTTTCGCCCAGTGGGGCGGCGGCTGATTGTCCTGCGAGTAGCGCGCCGGTTTCGACCACCAGCGCTCCTTTCCGCTGCTGTTGGCTGCGAATGCTCTTATTCGGCGGCTTGCGCCGGAAAATCGGTGATTTCGCCACGTGCTGGATAGTTTTTCGAAAGCACGAAACCCAGCGCCGTCACGATGTCGCCGAAGGCCGGCCGTGCGAACGGCATTGTCTGAACGCTTGCGAAGTAAAGTGTTTTGTCCGGGCGTACCAGAAAGAGGCCCGGCTCGACGAAAAGCGCGGGCTCCTCTATGCCGATTGAGGTCGTGCCAATGCCGGACGAGATATAGAGACCCCATTCGCGGCCTTTTTCGAGCGTCAACCCGTAACCGAGCGTGAGCGCGTCAAGCCCCCATTCGTCCCGCGTTTTTTCTGCGCGTTCCTTGTTGTCGCTTGAAAGGACAAGCACCTCGACACCGTGCTTTTCGAACTCTGGAAGGCGGCGCTGCAGATCGTTCAGATAGCCTTTGCAAATGGGGCAGTGAAGCCCGCGATAGACCACGACCATCGTAAAATTCTCGGGCGTTTTCTCGCCAAGAGTCCAGTTTCCACCGCCGGCAAGCGGTACGGAAAGATCGGGAACGGTCCGGCGCGGGAAAAGAGGTTTAATGGTGCTCATGGTGCACTCCTTCAAATGCAATGGGAGAGACGCAGGAAACCGGGGGGCGGTGTTCCTAAGCTTGAAGCCGCCGCTCAATTAAGGAGCCCGTGCCGGGATAGCCAGCCGGTCAAGCGTCACGATTGCGTGAGAGAGGAGGGTGGTGGGCGCGCCGGGCACCGTTCCAGAGAACGCCCGCTAGAGCAATTTCGCTTTTCTTCGACTCGCTCAATCGCTCTAAGTCATTGATTTGTCGCAAATCCGGACGGAAAACCGGTTTCCACTTTTCCTGGATTTGCTTTAGCTTGCTGGTTCTTCCAGACGTTTTGCAGCGTCGGCCAATTGTTTTGAAGCGGCTTTCTTGACCGCCTTTTGAACCTTTTCGAAGGCGCGCACTTCGATCTGGCGGATGCGTTCCCGGCTGACACCGAACTCTTCGGAGAGTTCTTCCAATGTCATAGGGTTTTCCGACAGCCGGCGCGCTTCGAAAATGCGCCGTTCGCGCTCGTTCAAGACATCCATGGCGTCGGTCAGAAGTTCGAGCCGGTTTTCATACTCCTCGCTTTCGACAAGCTGGGTTTCCTGGCTTTCGGTTTCGTCGACCAGCCAGTCCTGCCACTCGCCCATCTCGGAGTCCGCGCGCAGCGGGGAATTGAGCGAGGAATCGCCGCCGAGACGCCGGTTCATATTGACGACATCGTCTTCGGACACGCCAAGCCGTTCCGCGATTGTGGCAACCTGGTCGGGGCGCAGATCGCCTTCCTCGATAGCTGAAATCTGGCCCTTCACTTTGCGCAGGTTGAAAAACAGTTTCTTCTGGCTCGCCGTCGTCCCCATTTTCACAAGGCTCCAGGAGCGCAAGATGTATTCCTGGATCGCGGCTCGGATCCACCACATCGCATAGGTCGCCAGCCGGAAGCCTTTTTCGGGTTCAAAACGGCGCACGGCCTGCATCAGGCCCACATTGCCCTCAGAGATGACTTCCGACATGGGCAGGCCATAACCGCGGTAACCCATGGCGATCTTCGCAACCAGCCGCAGATGGCTTGTGACCAACTCATGCGCCGCATCGCGGTCCTCGTCCTCACGCCACCGCTTCGCCAACATATACTCCTGATCCGGTTCCAGCATGGGAAACCGACGAATCTCCGAAAGATAGCGGGACAGCCCGCTTTCGGATGAGAGCGTGGGCAATGCTTTCGATGCCATGGTCTATGTCTCCTTCATCGGTCTTGTTGACCGTAGAGAGGGAAAAAGTATGCAGAACTTCATTCTTTAAAGGAACCGGCTGGTCACATGATTATATCAGTGTTCCGAACCCATGTTCAGGCCTAGGCCCATGCAGTTCAAGCCTATCAGCTATTGCGGCCAGAGGATGACCGGTCCTTTTCGGGCGGAAAGGCCCTGATCAACCTTGCCATGGCGGTGCGGGGCGGACGCTCAAAAACCATGTGTTCTCCCGATGACGGGTGGTCGAAACCGAGCCGGAAAGCATGCAACGCCTGTCCGTCCATCGCGGTGAGCGCTGTTTTTGCCTCATCCGGTAGCGCTTCTATTTTCGTCCTGTAACCGGCTCCATAAAGCGAATCACCCAGAAGCGGATGGCCCAAATGAGCCATGTGGACACGGATTTGATGCGTGCGGCCGGTCTCCAACCGGCATTCAATCAAGCTTGCAACCGCTTCTTCCCTCTCGTTCTGCGGTTCTTTGTAAAAACAACTCACCAGCTTGTAGCGGGTTCCAGCATGTTTCCCGTCACTGCGGACCGCCTGTTTCAGCGCATTGTGTTTCGATCGACCGATGGCGGCCTCGATCCGTCCCGATGCGGGTCTCGGCACACCCCAGACCATGGCGAGATAGGCCCTTTCCAGAGGGCCTGAGCGGCCATGATCGGAAAACTGTTCAGCGAGCGCAAGATGCGCCGTTTCCGTTTTTGCAGCTACCATCAAGCCGGAGGTATCGCGGTCAAGCCGGTGCACAATGCCAGGGCGTTTCACACCGCCAATACCCGATAGCGTATCGCCGCAATGGGCTATCAGCGCGTTGACAAGGGTGTTGTTGGGATGTCCAGGAGCGGGATGAACGACGAGGCCTGCAGGTTTGTTAATGACAATAACATCGGTATCCTCGTGCACGATATCAAGGGGAATGGGTTGGGGCTCAGGTGCCGCGGGCTCCGGTTCAGGAACAGTCAGCCCGATCCGCGCGCCGGGTTTGACCGCGTGGCGTGGCTCTCTTATGGTCGCGCCGTCAACTGTAACCGCGCCGTTACGGATCAGCGTTTGCAAACGGGACCGACTTAGACGCGGGATGGCGTGCGCAAGTACCCGATCAAGCCGGTCGCGTTCCAGACCTTCGGGAACACGGATATCGATTACGTCGTCCATGACCGGCAATCCTTCCCCTTCCAATCAGGGCGATAGCGGATTTGAGACCGATGAGCCGCCCCTGCCGCCCGAGCAGGAGCGCATCGTACGCCGCATGCGGCGTATGGTTATGGCAAGCTCGGCTATCATGCTGTTCGGCTTTCTTATTGTGTTCGGTGCCATCGGCTGGCGTCTGAGCCAATCGGAGGAGGTTTCACAATCGGCCGCCATCTCGCCCGAGGCGGCAGTCCACCTGAAAGATATTGATCCGAGCCGGATTATTTCGGCAAGCCTCGATGGCGACCGCGTGCTGCTTGTGGTTGACAGCGGAAGTGGCAGTGATCCGGGTGCCGTTTTGGTCGTTCTAGATGTCGAAACGGGAACGGTTTTGCGGACGCTGCCGCTCGGTCAAGCTGCCGGAGATTGAGCCTGCACCCTTTCAGCGCCGTGCGCGCTTGCCTCCGCGTTCCGCTTTCACGCGGCTTAGAAGCGAAACCTTTTCGTTTCGTCCGATTTTCCCGGTTTCATCGTCGCCGCTGCCGTTCTCCTTCACAAAATCCTCGATGATTTTGTCGATCTGATGCACCTGTCCACTTGTCTCGGCGGAAGCGGTAACGAGTTTCGCGGCCACGTTGTCGATCTTGTTCGCATATGTTTCGCGGCCTTTTTCATCATTCTCGCTGTTTTCCTTGAAGGACGCGATTTCGGCTCTGGCAGCCTTTAGTTCTTCGGTCAGTTCCTCGACCTCACGCCGTAGCTTTTCCAGTTCGCTCGGTGTGGTTGCGCGGGTTTTCGCCTTTTCCGCGACCGCAGGGCTGTCCGTGTCATTTGCGGGCCTAAGAACCTTCATATCGGGCATGGCGGATGTATCCTGGAATGTGCGGGCCGCTTCCAGCGCTTTGCGGAGGTCTTCGTTTTCCCTAACTGCCCGGTCGCGCTCTGCCTTGAGTTCTTGCAGCATCTTGACGTTTTCGGTCAGACGAAGGTTCGATCTGCCGTTTTTCGCGTTCGGGTTTCCGGCCAATGTGGCTTCGATCGAGCTGATTTCGGATTCGGCGGCCTTAAGTGCGAACTCTTTTTCCCTCAATTCCGACCGCAGATTGCGCATGGCTTCATCCGATTTGGCGGCTCCCGTTTTACCGGTTTTGCCGTTGCCAGCTTGTGTCAGGGCCTTGCGGTCAAGCTCGGTGATGCGCGATTCGAGCCGTGCTTGATTGTCAGCCGCTTCCTTCAACTGGCTCTCAAGCGCGCTTGCATGTTTTTCGTTGCGAAGTTCGCCGGCGGAATGCTGTGACACGGCTTCGCGCAGTTGTCTGATCGTGGTGTCCTTCTCGGCCTTTTCGTGCCTCAGACCCTCAATCGCGGTTTCAAGCACTTCAAGCCGTTTCTGCGTGGCGGAAAGCTCTTGGCCGATTTCTTCGTTCTTTGCGATCGTGCCGCGATGCGCATTGCTTTCGATGTTGAGCGCGCGATCGATTGCCGCACGGGCCTCTTCCGCCTCTTGCATCTGCTGGCGCAGATTGTCGTTTTGCGTCTTGAGCGCAACGATTTCGATACGTTGGGTGTCGCAGTCGCCTTTCAGACCTGAGATCTGGCCTTCGCGCTCCGCGAGCGTGTTCTGCAGCGCAGTCAGCGCGGACTTCTCATTCTGGAGAAGTTGGGAATCATTGAAGATGCGGTCCTCAAGGCCGCTGATTGCGCCGCTTTTTGCTTCACTTTGAGCTTCGAGCTGCGCGATGACCGCCTGCTTCTCGAGGACCTCCATCTTCAACTGGTCGATGATCCCCATCTGGCGGCCCGCCGCCATTTGCAATTCCGCGGTGCGCTGCCGCAGCCGCTCGCAGGTTTTTTCCAGATCGCGGGTGGTTGTCGCAAACTCGGCCCTCAATCGGTCGTGCTTCGCTTCCACATCCGTAATCGAATAAGGCAAAGACGCCTTGATCCGGCGCGTCGTCAGCCGCACCGCGCGCTGCCAAATCAAAGGCGTAAACATGAAACTGCACAGGCCTGCGATCGCAAAGCCCAGTGTAAACATCATTGCCGCTTCGATCACGGCAACCTCCGCGCGAAATCAACGGGAACTTTTGTCAACTTGCCATGCTCGCAGCCAGCATTCCAGTGGAAGCAGACGGTTAACCCTAATTCCGCCCCTAAAGAGCCGGATGTGTTGCGGGCAAGCAGCATACTTTCCGTAATCTCGCCAGCGTTTTGTTTTTTATGAGGCAAAAATTGCCTAAAATTGTGCCGACCGGACTGCGCTAGAAGGGATTCCAGGTCGGCTGGCGGCTGAATTTAAGGTAGCCAGCATTTGCACCGAAACGGGCACCGATTCCCGAACGGACCGGAATCACTGTCTGACTCCCGTTGGTCAACGCCGTGAAACCGACACCGCCGACGATAAAGGCCGAACCGGACACGCCGCCAAAGCGTCCGTATATGCTGTCCGGGCTGTCAAGCTGATAAACCAGGATCATCGTGCGGGCGCCATCGCCGCCCCAATCGAAACCGATCGAAGGCCCTTGCCAGAAAACAGGGCGATTGCCGGCATTGCGGGTGTAGAGCGTGCCTTCACCGTAGCGCAGCCCGCCGATGAATGCAGCACTTGCCTCTTCGCCGAGAACATATCCATTGGGTTGGCCATAACGCTGGAACGCCTGCTCGATTGCCAGCGCCATGTTCTGCGACGCGTTTCCGAAAAACTCATGACCGGCTTGAACGATTTCGTCGCTTGAAAAGCTGTCACCCTGTTGCGGCGCGCCGGTGTCATAATTCGGCGTCGCGGTCACCGGCGGGGAGGGATAGTTGCCTGTGCCGGTTTGGGCCTGCGCCGCAGCGGGAGCGGCCGTGACGGCGATTGCGACAAGGGCGGCAAACACGGTTTTGGCTGGCAAGAGGAAGCACAAAGGCGCTTTGACTGTCATGTTTCCGTTCCTGGTGTTTCCGCCGGGCTCACTTGCGCTGATGACCACTGCATATGGCCATCGCGCTGAGTGGCCGCAAGGCGCGACGGGTTGTGAATATTTTTACTAAAAACCGTTAAGGAACAGTCACGGAGGCGGCGTTTGGCTGCGGCCTGTTGAGGTTCCGTAAGGGCAGGAGAGATCATGGCGAAGTGGCGAGAACGTGGCGCTTGGCTCGTTGCCCCAGGACGCATATTGGGGGCCGTCGTTTTGGCGGCCGGCCTCCTTACCGCCCCAACGATGGTGACTGCGGCCAGTCAACATGACGTCGTCTGGCGCGACCATTACACAGGATTTGCGATTGGCGGCTATGATCCGGTTGCCTATTTCGTCGACAATGACGCCCGGCCCGGTACCGATTGCTGCGAACTTGAGTGGGCCGGTGTTTTCTGGCGGTTCGTCAATGAGGGCAACAGGGCGGCTTTCCTTGAAGCGCCTACTGTCTATGCGCCACGTTTTGGCGGGCACGACGCGCTTTCCGTCGCGCGCGGGGCGTTCGCCGCCGGCGATCCGGAAATCTGGGCGGTGCGGAATGGCGAGCTCTATTTCTTCCGCTCCGCGGCCAACCGCGCCGTTTGGTTGATGGACCCGGATGCGTTCAAGGATACGGCTACGAAAAACTGGCGCGCTCGCTTTCCGCAGTAGGCTTACGTCCTGCATTCGGCATGTTCGGCCAGAAGCTTATGTTTGGATTGTTCCGATTGGCCGCTTGGCAGGCTTTGGAGCCGTCTTCATTATGCCGGTTCTCCTCACATGATTCGCGGATGGACAACCATGTCAAAGAGTGCGCCTGAATCGGTTGAACTTGCGGCCATGGTTTGCAGCCGTGTTTGCCACGATGTCGTCAATCCCGTCGGCGCCATCATCAACGGCCTTGAAGTCCTGGATGAGAACGCAGACGCATCGTTGCGCGAGGTGGCATTCGATCTTATCCGCAAAAGCGCAACGCAGGCGTCGGCGAAATTGCAATTTGCAAGGCTTGTTTTCGGCGCGGCCAGTTCCGCAGGTGCGACAATCGATCTTCGCGAAGCGGAGGAGGTGACGCGCGGTTTCGTCGATTCAGACAAGATCGAACTCACGTGGGCCGCTTACCCAGGTGCGCCCAAGAAGGATCAGGTCAAGCTTCTCCTTAATCTCGTCATTATCGGTATCACATGCATCCCGCGTGGCGGCAGTCTTTCCGTTACAGTAACCGAAGGCGATGATGCGCCGTCCTTTTTATTGAAGATGCAAGGTCGCAATGCGCGGGTGCCAGAGGACGTCAAGGCGTTTCTGACGGAAGCGTCGCATCCCGATGTCACCTCTCACAATATCCAGCCGTACTACGCACGTCTGATCGCCGAATTGGCCGGTATGAAGGTGGTTATCGGGACGCCCGAGGATGACACGGTTACGTTGACTGCGCGAGCGGTCTAATCGCATAACGTGTACTAGCTGTCGGCCACACGCTTCCTTCAAGACTTCTTAACGCTTTCGCCCGACACTCACTTCAGAATTTTTCTGCGGTGCGTGCAGAGCTCTTTTATGCAGCTGTTCTAGAGTGGCGAGAGTCATATGGACGATCTTCTTTCTGAATTCCTCACTGAGACCGCTGAAAGCCTTGATGTCGTTGACGTCGAACTTGTGAAGTTCGAGCAGGAACCGAACAATGCGGAGATTCTCGACAATATCTTCCGGCTGGTTCACACCGTCAAAGGCACCTGCGGTTTTCTTGGCTTGCCCCGGCTCGAAGCGGTGGCGCATGCCGCTGAGACGCTTATGGGCAAATTCCGCGACGGTGCGCCGGTGACGCCAGGCGCGGTGTCGTTGGTGCTGTCCTCCATCGACCGCATCAAGGTGCTGCTTGAGGAATTGGAACAGACCGGCCAGGAACCCGATGGCAATGACCAGGATCTGATTGGCCAACTCGAAGCCCTTTCGCTGAGCTTTGAAGGTGGCGATGGCGAAGCGGCGGCAGCCGCACAGGCAGATGCGGGCACGCCCAGCGAGCCCGACGGAGCAGCCGAAGCCGCCCCTGAGGTGCAGAGTGGTGCTCCGGCCGCCGATGAACCGGGCCTGCCCGACCAAACGCTCGAGCGCGAACTCCGCCCTGGCGAAGTCTCGCTCGATGAGTTGGAGCGCGCCTTTCAGGAGGCGCCTGGCCCCGAATTCCATGAGCCGAAGCCTGCACCGGCTGCGCCCGCAGCGGCGCCTAGCGGCGGAAAAGACGGTGCACCTCAACGTTCCGAAGGCGGCGTCAAGAATCAATCCATCCGGGTGAATGTCGATACACTTGAGAAGCTTATGACAACCGTCAGCGAACTGGTGCTGACACGCAATCAGCTTCTTGAGATCGTCCGGCGGCATGAGGAATCGGAGTTCAAAGTTCCCCTGCAGCGCTTGTCCAATGTGACTGCTGAATTGCAGGACGGCGTCATGAAGACGCGCATGCAGCCAATCGGCAATGCGTGGCAGAAGCTGCCGCGCATCGTGCGCGACCTGGCCCAGGAGGTGGGCAAGAAGATCGAGTTGGAGATGAGCGGCGAGGACACCGAACTCGACCGTCAGGTGCTTGAAAAGATCAAGGACCCGCTCACCCACATGGTTCGCAATTCTGCCGATCATGGCCTCGAATCAACCGAGGACCGGATTGCAGCCGGCAAGAAGGAGACCGGCACCGTCCGGCTCTCGGCCTATCATGAGGGCGGCCACATCATTATCGAGGTGTCCGATGATGGGCGTGGAATCAATCTGGAAAAAGTGGGCAAGAAAGCTGTCGAGCGCGGCCTCGTGACCGAGGCTGAGCTCGAAAAGATGAGCGAAACCCAAATCCAGAAGTTCATCTTCGATGCGGGTTTCTCGACCGCGCAAAAAGTCACCTCGGTGTCGGGGCGCGGTGTCGGCATGGATGTCGTGCGCACCAACATCGAGCTCATCGGCGGATCGATCGACCTGAAGTCAATTACGGGCCAAGGCTCGACATTCACCATCAAGATCCCGCTGACGCTTGCCATCGTTTCTGCGTTGATCGTCGAAAGCGCAGAGCAGCGTTTCGCCATCCCGCAGCTCAATGTGGTCGAACTCGTGCGGGCGCAAACGAATTCCGATCACCGTATCGAGACGATCAAGGAAACGCCCGTTCTTAGGCTTCGCAACAAGCTGCTGCCGCTTATTCAGATGAGTAAGATCTTCGGTATCGAAGATCCGGCGCACTTTGGCGAGGATGAGGGCAAAGCGGCGGAGGACGGCTTCATCGTTGTCACCCAGGTGGGGCAGCTTACCTTCGGCATTGTCGTCGATGGCGTTTTCCATACCGAGGAAATCGTGGTCAAGCCCATGTCCACGATGCTGAAGGATATTCCAATGTTCTCCGGCAACACAATCCTTGGGGATGGCAGTGTCATCATGATCATCGATCCGAACGGGATCGCGCAAGAGTTCGGTTCGGCGCTTGCAACAACGCTCGATGCTATCGATGTGGATGCCGAAGCGTTGGGCAAGAGCAACGAGGCCACCACATCGCTTCTCTTGTTCCGCGCCGGTTCAGCGGAGCCGAAAGCGGTTCCCCTTTCGCTGGTCACGCGGCTTGAGGAGATCAATGTCGGAGATATTGAAACGGTCAATGGCCGCTCCGTGGTGCAGTATCGCGGAACGCTGATGCCGCTTGTGTTCGTGACGCCGGAGACCGAGCGTCGCAAGGAAGGCACACAACCGCTTCTCGTCTTCGCCGACGCAAGCCACTCCATGGGCCTCGTGGTCGACGACATCGTCGATATCGTTGAGGATACGCTCGACATCGAAATCCGCTCAGAGCGCCCAGGCATGCTCGGCTCGGCCGTGATCAAGGGCAAGGCCACGGAAATCCTCGATCTTGGCCATTATCTGCCGCTCGCGTTCGAGGACTGGTTCGAACGCAAGGAAATGTCCGCAGAGGCACTGACAAAGCGTGCGCTGTTCGTCGATGACAGCCCGTTCTTCCGCAACATGCTGACGCCGGTGCTCAAGGCTGCCGGCTATAAGGTCGATACCATGGAGGACGCGCAGACCGCGCTCGCCATGCTGGCTGGCGGCACGCGGTACGACGTCATCATCAGCGATATCGAAATGCCGGGCATGAACGGTTTCGAGTTCGCTGAAGCGGTGACAAACGATCCCAGAACGAAGCAACTCCCGATTATCGCGCTTTCCTCGCATTCATCGCCCGCCGCGATCAGCCGCGGCCGTCAGGCCGGGTTCTTCGACTATGTGGCGAAATTCGACCGCGAGGGGCTGATTGCAGCCCTCAAGGAAGCCAGTGTCCCGATGGAAGAGGCAGCCTGACATGGATAACGACAACGTCGTCAGTCTCATCGAAGACGAGACAACGGAATTCGTCACCGTTCACATTGGCGAGCAGCTTTTTGGCTTGCCGATCAACCGTGTCCATGACGTTTTCCTTCCCGAATCGATCACACTTGTTCCGCTTGCACCGCGCGATGTGGCGGGCGTTCTCAATCTGCGCGGCCGTATCGTCACCGCAATCGACATGCGTGGCCGGCTCGGCATGCCGCCCCGCGATGCGGAAGAGACGCCGATGGCCGTCGGCATTGAATATGGCGGTGAGAGCTTCGGGCTCTTGATCGACTCTGTTGGAGAGGTGCTCCGGCTCTCGACAGCCGAGCTTGAGAGCAATCCGATCAATCTCGATTCGCGTTGGGCACGTGTTTCGGCGGGTGTCTACCGCCTCGAAGGGCGTTTGATGGTCATTTTGAATGTCGACCGCGTTTTGAGCATGGAGGCGGCTGCATTTGCGGCGTGACCGCTGTCGGACCGAGTGGCGCCCCTCCGGGCGGCTGAGTTGGAGGAGTAAGCATGCGAACATGCCTGGTTGTCGATGATTCGAGCGTCATCCGTAAGGTTGCGCGCCGGATTCTCGAAGATCTTGCCTTCCGCATCGATGAAGCGGAAGACGGGGAGAAGGCGCTTGAGAAATGCCGGGAAGATATGCCGGAAGTCATCTTGCTTGATTGGAATATGCCCGTCATGGATGGCTTCGAATTCTTGCAGGCCCTGCGCAGGGAGCCCGGTGGGGACAAACCGACGGTCGTTTTCTGCACGACGGAAAACGATGTCGGGCAGATCGCACGCGCGATGCATGCCGGGGCCAATGAATACATCATGAAGCCTTTCGACCGGGAGATCGTCGAATCCAAGTTTCAGCAAGTCGGGCTCCTTTAGGGCCTGCGGCCAGTCGTCTGGCCAAGTTTTTTGTGGGGTAGGTCACGGGGCTGTTTTCAAATCAGTCTCCGGCCAAGTCGAGTAGCGTATGGGTATGGGTTGATGTCGGCGATTGCACTTGAACGTAGCCAGGCGGGGGCTTCGTCCCGCATCAAAGTGATGATCGTCGATGATGCGGTCGTGG
>JAKSCL010000026.1 GCA_022360615.1 Hyphomicrobiales bacterium | reverse complement strand
ATTGACGGCACCGTCGTCACCATTGCGCTTCCGGCCTTGCAGCAAAACCTCGATGCAAGCTTTTCCAGGCTGCAATGGGTGGTGAACGCCTATGCGCTGCTCTTGGGCGGCCTCATCCTTGTGGGCGGCGGTCTGGGCGACAGATTCGGGCGCAGACGTATCTTCGCCACCGGAATTGGAATATTTGCACTCGCCTCGCTCCTCTGCGCGCTCGCTCCGACGGCGGAGTTCCTAATTTTCGGGCGTGCACTTCAGGGCGTGGGTGCGGCGCTTCTCGTGCCGCAGAGCCTGGCCATCATCGCTGCGTCTTTTCCGAAAGAGGTGCGGGGCAGGGCGATCGGCATATGGGCCGGGGCATCGGCGATCACCACCGCACTCGGGCCGCCGATCGGGGGCGTGCTGCTCGATCTTCTCGATTGGCGCGCAATCTTCTGGATCAATCTGCCAATGGCGGCTGCCGCCATCTGGCTGACCCTGACCCATGTACCTGAAAGCCGTAACGATGGAGCCACAGGTGCTGTCGATTGGCAGGGTGGTTTGGTTGCGGTCACGGCCTTTGGCGCGCTCACGGTGGGTCTGACCCAGGCCGCTGAACACGGCGAAGCTTCGGCGCTTGTGTTTGTTCTGATGGGTTTGGGGCTTGCCGGTGTCTTTCTTTTTGTGCGCGTCGAGCGGCAAGCGACGAACCCGCTGGTGCCGGGGGTGCTTTTCAAGGACTCGGCCTTTACGGGCGGCAATGTGGTGACGCTCTTTCTTTACGGCGCGCTCGGCGGGGTGTTGTTTCTCCTGCCCTTCGATCTGATCGCGCATCGCGGACTGTCTGCCGCCGAGGTTGGCCTCACAATGCTGCCGATCGGGCTCGTCATCGGGGTCTTTTCCCGCTTTGCGGGTCATTGGGCAGATGGGCAAGGGCCGCGCATGCCATTGGCGCTTGGCTCGTTTCTTGTGGCGGTAGGAACGGCGATGCTTGCACTTGCCGTTCCGGACTATGCCGTTGGCGTGCTTCTGCCGATCCTCATTCTATCCGCCGGTATGGCCATGGTGGTGGCCCCGCTTACGACCGCCGTCATCAACGCTGCGCCAGACGCCCTTTCCGGGGCAGCCTCCGGCGTCAACAATGCGGCAAGCCGTCTGGCCGGGTTGTTCGCGGTTGCCATTGTGGGCGGGATTGCCAGTTTCGTCTTCCAGGGCGAGGCGGATGCCGCCCAGCTTGCCGGATTGGCCGGCCCCTTGCGTTTCGGTGAGTTGCCGCCGCCCGGTGAAGCGAACCGTGCCGTTCTCGAGGCAGCGTTTTTGAGCGCCTATAGCACGGCCATGTGGGCGGCAACGGCAGGCGCAGCACTCGCGGCGTTTCTCTCGTTTATCATGCTGAAGCCGCGCTGAGTCTTTTTGTTCTACCGCGTGTCCGGACGGAAAACCGGTGTCCACTTTTCCTGGACACGACCTAGGCTGGGATGCGCAGGATTGCCGCAAGGCCGCCGAGCGACGAATCGTCGAGCCTTAGATCGCCACCATGGCTGCGGGCCACGTCACGGGCGATGGCAAGGCCAAGGCCGGTGCCGCCATGGTCCTGGTTGCGGGCGTCATCGAGCCGGTAGAAGGGGCGGAACACGGCCTCGCGTTCTTCCTCCGGCAAGCCTGGGCCATTATCCTCAACCCGAACGATCAGCCAGTTGTCTTGCCTGTATGCGCGCACCTCTACGGTTGAGCCGAAGCGTAGCGCGTTTTGAACGAGATTGCTGACGCAGCGTTTGAAAGCCTGCGGTTTCAGGTTCACGATGGGCGAGCCCTCGCAATGAAGGGTAATGTCTCGGCCCACCCGTTGCGCCTCTTCCTTCAATGATGACAGCACGGCGCCGATCTCGGTGGGTGCTGTGACTTCGCCCGCATCGCCGCGTGCGAAGTCCATGTATTCCTGAAGCATTTGCTGCATCTCATCCACATCGGCGCGGAGCGCCTGCACTTCTTCGCTGTCCGGCAGGAGGGCGAGTTGCAGCTTGAAACGGGTGAGCACCGTACGCAGGTCATGGCTGACGCCGGACAGCATGGCCGTGCGCTGTTCGATCTGGCGCTCGATACGGCGGCGCATTTCGATGAAGGCGTGGGCGGCGCGGCGTACCTCGCGTGCGCCGCGCGGCTTGAAGGTCTCCGGGACGGGTTGGCCTTTGCCGAAGCTTTCGGCTGCATCTGCCAGCCGCTGGATGGGTACGATCTGATTGCGGAGAAAGAGAATGGCAACCAGCAAAAGCACCGCTGAAGTGCCGATCATCCAGACGAGAAAAATATGGGAGTTCGACGCATAAGCCCGTTTGCGCTTGGCAAAAACGCGGAAGACCACATCATCCAAGAGAATCCGGATTTCGACGATGTTGGAACGCCCCACCGTGTCGATCCAGAAGGGGCGTCTCACTTTTGAGGTGAGTTCGCGGCTGAGCGTACGGTCGAGCAGAGAGAAGAACGGTCTCGGTCCGGCGGGCGGAAGCGATTCCTGGGGCAGGATGGCAACCGTCAGGTCGAGCTTTTCAAAGGCCACCCGCCTCAGCGTTTCATAACCCTCCTCGGTCTGGGCGCTCTCGTAGAAATCGATGAGCGCGGATATGTCGCTTGCAAGCGCGCCCGAAAGGCGCCGTGTCACCAACTCCCAATGGCGCTCCATGAAGACATAGGCGACGACCGATTGAAGGATCACCATCGGGATAACGATGATGAGAAGCGAGCGCGTGTAGAGACCTTTCGGGAGAATGTCGTGGAGATAGCTTGTGAACCATTTGAAGGGGCGCAGGCGTATGGCGCTTGCAAGGGTACCCTTCAAACCGCTTTCGCCGTCACGTGGCGCCGGTTCTTTCACGGGTCCTTCGGCTGTCTGGATGATATCGGCCATGAAGCGGCCCCTTACTCGACCATCAGAACATAACCGACGCCGCGTACGGTCTGCAGGCGCATCGGGTTTGCGGGGTCGTTCTCGATCTTGCGGCGCAGCCGGTTAATCTGCACGTCGATGGCCCGCTCATTGCCGGTCGACCCGTCATCGATCAGATCGTAGCGCGAAACCGTTTCGCCGCGCTGTTTGGCAAAGACGCGCAGGAGATCGCGCTCCCGCTCGGTCAGATGAACGGTCTCCTCGCCGCGGCGTAACTCTCCCCGGACAATATGGAAGGTGAGATCGCCGATCGCAATCTCTTCCGGCGTTGTCGGTGCGCTCGGTGCGCGCTTCAAGATGTTGTTGATCCTTAAGAGCAGTTCGCGCGGCTCAAATGGCTTGGGCAGATAATCGTCTGCTCCGGCCTCAAGCCCGATAATCCGTTCCGAGGAGTCGGCCAATGCGGTCAGCATCAAAATCGGAATGTTGGATCTTGAACGAAGATCGGCGGTCAGTTCGAGCCCCGTTTCTCCGGGCATCATGACATCGACGACAAGAAGGTCGAAGCTCAAGCCCTCCATCAGCGTGCGTGCATCGGCGCCCGAAGCGGCTGTTGACACCCGGTAGCCGTTGTCGGCGAGATATTTCTTTAAAAGTGAACGAATCCGGCTGTCATCGTCGATGATGAGGATGTGGGCCGCATCGTCGCTCGGCGGCGTGCCTCTTTCCTTTGCCTGGGCGCTCCCGGTGAGAGTCGGCTTCTCGGTCGCCTCAGTGATGCTCATGCACGATTTTCCTTCATCGCGCGTCCTTTATCGTGCGCCGTTGCCGGGCTTCTTTGCTCTGCTCTTCACGATCCGGGCGACCACCTTGTCGCGCTCGCCCTCGTCGATAAGGCCGATGAGGAAGGCGCGTGCCGCGGCAAGACGCTCCGGGGCAAGCGACAATGCGGCGCGGCTGACGCGTTCGCGCTGCGGTGTTGAAAGCCTCTCGGCCAATTCATCGCCGATGGTCGTCGCGAAAAGCTGGCGTTCGCGCCGGTCGGCCGTGCCGGTCCGCTGGATCACATAGCCGTCGTCGATGAGTTGGCGCAGCACCCGGCCCAAGCTCTGTTT
>JAKSCL010000083.1 GCA_022360615.1 Hyphomicrobiales bacterium | reverse complement strand
GTCTCGGATGCCGTCTATTATGTCGACGACAGCAATCAAAAGGGTGTTCTACAATCCTCTTTCGTACCGATCATGCCGGGCCCGGACGGCCAGTTGGCCGCCTTGTTCGGCACCCAGGAAGACAGTTTCGCCTATATCGCCAACGACGAATCCTATCAGGTCCTGAACGGCACAGTGACTGCCTGGTTCAATCCGGTCGATTTGGGCGGTCAACAGACGATCATCGCCAAGGACAACCGCAACGCCGATGACGGTGGTCATTTCCACATTCGGGTCGACGGCGATGGCCAGCTTTTCATCCGTGTTGCTGAGGGCGAAGGTAGGAATGACAGTGGCTACAATCACGAGTGGCGCTCGAAGGAGAACATCGTCAGCGAAGGTAACTGGAACCACGTCGCGCTGACATTCGGAGCGCAGGGCGTGACCGTTTATCTGAATGGCGAAGCGCTTTCCGACGATGATTTCGACACGGTCGCCGGCGCCGGCAACGTGCCGATGAGTGAGTTCTTAGGCGGCTATGCCATCGGCAATGACAATCCATTCATTGTTGGAGCCAACACCCGCGCGTCGAACGAGACATCGACAGCCGAAGCCCTCGGTCTGGAAGAAAACCTTAGCCAATTCTTCGAAGGCGGTATTGCGGGTGTCGGCTTCTGGGGTGGCGATACGCCGGCCGATGCCTTGAACGCGGACCAGGTGGCAGAGCTTTATGCCAACGGTCCGGGCGACCTCTCCGCCGCATCGGTTCCTGCAATGACACAGGCAACGCCTGTCGGCGACGACACGATTTCGGGCGAAGGCGGCAATGACGACATCGACGGCGGTGCCGGAAACGACACGCTGGATGGCGGCAGCGGCAACGACACTGTCCTTGGCGGTTATGGCAACGACACGCTTGAGGGCGGTGACGGCGATGATGAACTCGATGGCGGTCATGGCGAGGACATCCTCAATGGCGGTGCCGGCAACGACCGTCTCATGAGCCTTGCCGATGACCGGGAACCGGAAATCGCCCAGGACTTCGACCGTTCCGACGACCCGGACTACGAGGTCGATTTCGATGCCCGCATGGTCTACCCGTCCCAGGCCGATATGGCATCGGATGACGTGTTGACGGGCGGCGAGGGCGCGGACGAGTTCTTCTTCCAGACCCTGATCAACGCCAAACTCGACATCATCAACCGGCACGTCAATGACGACCGTTCGATCAACTGGATGGGTGTCGCGGGCGAGAACAATGATGTGCACGACCACTGGGTCGACGGTATCGGCAATGACACAATCACGGATTTCAACCGGGACGAGGGCGACACCATCGTCATTGATGGCCATACAACGGTTGTCCAGGAAGTCCGCATGGAAGACGCCGACGGCGATGGTGAGGCGGACGACTCCGTCATTCAGTTGCTTTCCGATCAAGGTGCGGGCGGTGGTGCCCATAACCAGGATTTGCTTGGCACCATCACGGTCCTGAACACAACGATCACGGAAGATGACTACACGACCAATGCCGGTTCGCATGCGGGCATTGTCGAGACGATCGACGAGTACAAAGAAGCCATTGCGCCGCTTTACAGCGACGCTACCGTAACCCCGCCCGCCGCCGCCGACCCGACCGGCGAGGACCTTGCGGACGACCCGACCGGCGAAGACCCTGCGGACGACCCGGCCGGCGAGGACCCAGTGGACGATCCGGCTGGCGAGGACCCTGCGGACGACCCGACC
>JAKSCL010000157.1 GCA_022360615.1 Hyphomicrobiales bacterium | reverse complement strand
GTCTCGAACGCCTCCCTTCCCCATCAGCATGTCGCACGCACGACCCTGGGCGAGGCGGCCGACTTCATCGAGGCAAACGATCTGCCCACCCCCGCCATCGTGGTCGTTGGCGCCGTCGGCGGCTACGCGGATATCCTCGATTGGTATGCGGGGCATCTCCGGGAGAATCCGATTGGCTGAACCGCCGAAGGGCTTCATCATCGCCGCCCCCTCCTCCGGCTCCGGGAAAACCATTGCGGCCCTCGGGCTGCTTTCTGCGATTCGGAAAAAAGGCCTGCGCGTCGCACCCGCGAAGGCCGGGCCGGATTACATCGATCCGGGCTTTCATAGGCTCGCCGCTGGACGCGCGAGCGTCAACCTCGATCCCTGGGCGATGAGCCCTGAAATGCTGTGCAGTGTGCTGAGCCGTGCGGCCGCAGGCGCCGATATTATCGTCATCGAGGGCGTCATGGGCCTCTTTGATGGTGCCGCGGGCGGCGCGGGCTCAACGGCGGATTTGGCGAAAGCCCTCGGCCTACCCGTCATTCTTGTGCTCGATGCAGCGGCGCAGGCACAGTCGGCCGCCGCCGTGGCGCACGGCTTCCGGACCTTTGACCCCGAAGTCGACGTTGCCGGCGTGATTGCCACCCGCATCGCGGGCGTGCGCCACCGGGCACTGATTGAAGACGCGCTCGCCAAATGCGCCATCCCCTTTTTCGGTGCGATCGGCCGCGATCCGGCACTCACCGTGCCGTCCCGGCATTTGGGGCTTGTGCAGGCTACCGAACTGGCGGCGATTGAGTCCGTTATCGAAAAGGCCGCCGAGGCTGTCACCGCAGGCGTCGATCTCGATCATGTGCAGGCAGCGGCGAAGCCGGTCCCCCAGGGCGGCGACGCGGTGCCTCTTCCACCGCTCGGGCAGCGGATTGCGGTCGCCCAGGACCGGGCGTTCTCATTTCACTACCAGCATTTGATCGACGGATGGCAACGGGCGAGCGCCGAAATCCTGCCCTTCTCTCCACTTGCCGACGAACCGCCTTCAGCCGGTGCGGATGCGGTGTTCCTGCCCGGCGGCTATCCCGAACTGCATGCCGCAGCGCTCTCTGAAGCCAGTGCGTTCCGCAAAGGGATGCTGAAAGCCGCGGACGATGGCGCCCTCATCTATGGCGAGTGCGGCGGCTATATGGTTCTGGGCGAAAGCCTGGCGGACGCGGACGGACGCACCCACCCCATGCTCGGCCTTCTGAGCCACAGCACCAGCTTTGCGGAGCGAAAACTGTCGCTCGGCTATAGGGCGCTAAAACCGAATGGAAAAAATGCTTTTAAATCAGAGCTTAGAGGTCATGAGTTCCACTATTCTCTCATGAGTGTGGATGGAAGCGACACCCCCCTGTTTTCGGCAAAAGATGCGGTGGGCAAAACGTTGGGACCAATGGGCGGCCAGCGTGGCAATGTGATGGGCTCCTACGCCCACATCATTGCCGCGTCGCTTTAGGCCCTGTTGAGGCTCACCGCGCGGGCTGCGCCGGAGCGAAAATCCGTCAGTTCAAGGAACGAGGACGACGGACATGCTTGCGCATATTCGAGGACGAGTGACACAGAAATGACTGATTTGCGCCCGGCCCTCATGGGTTGAGCCTCAACAGGCCCTAATCCATTCCCGCGTTTTCGTTTCCGGATCGTCGGCGGTTACGATGTCGGTGACGACGGCGGCCACATCGGCACCGGCCTCGAAAACCGCCGGAAGACGGGGCACGGTCAAACCGCCGATAGCAATCAGCGGCCTATCGCCGATCAGCCTCTTCCATTCCATGATCTTCTCAAGCCCTTGCGGCGCCCAGGGCATCTTCTTCAAAAGCGTCTGATAAATAGGCCCGAGCGCGACGTAATCGGGGTCTGTGGAGAGCCCGCGCTCCAATTCGGCATGGTCATGCGTGCTGACGCCGAATCTCAGCCCGGCCTTTTTGATCGCCGCGAGATCGGCTGTGTCGAGATCGCCTTGCCCCAGATGGATGTAGTCGCAGCCTTCCTCGATGGCGAGTTGCCAGTAGTCGTTGATCACGAGTTGGCAGTCATGCGCCGCGCACACCGCTTTCGCCCGGCGGATGTGCGACCGGATATCGTCTTCGTCCCGGTCCTTGACGCGAAGCTGCACGAGCCTCACCCCGAGCGGCACCAGCCGCTCGACCCAGTCGGCGTCTCCGACGATCAGGTAAAAGGGATCGAGCGTGCCGGTCACGGCAGGAAGGCTTTGCCGATGACGGGCGTCGAGGGTTCGGCCATATCGCGCGGCTCCATGGGCCCGGCATCATAGGCAAGCCGCCCGGCCTCGACCGCCATCGCGAAGCTTTTCGCCATTGCGACCGGATCGCCTGCCTTGGCGACGGCGGTGTTCAAGAGGATGGCGTCATAGCCAAGTTCCATGGCGGCCGCTGCGTGCGACGGCAAACCGATCCCCGCATCGACGACGAGCGGCACCTCCGGGAAATGCGCGCGCAACGCCCGGAGTGCAAAAGGGTTGTTCAGTCCCTTCCCGGAACCGATCGGTGCGCCCCAAGGCATCAGCACCTCGCAACCCGCTTCCAAAAGCCGTTCGGCGACGACAAGATCGTCCGTCGTGTAGGGGAAAACGGCGAAGCCCTCATCGGCCAGGATGCGGGCGGCTTCGACGAGGCCGAAGACATCGGGCTGCAGCGTGTCGTCCTCGCCGATGACCTCAAGCTTGATCCAGTTGGTCTGAAATACCTCGCGCGCCATCTGAGCGGTGGTCACGGCTTCTTTGACACCGTGGCAACCGGCGGTGTTGGGCAGAACCCGAACGCCGAGATCGCGGATCATCGACCAGAAGCCCTGACCGGCACGCTCGGCGCCTGATTCACGGCGCAAGGAGACCGTGACCACCTCTGCCCCCGACGCCTTGATGGCGTCGGCGAGGAGGGCGGGAGACGGATAAAGCGCCGTGCCGAGCATGAGCCGGGAGCGCAGCGTCGTGCCATAAACCGTCATCCTCAACCTCCCTGGCGCGGCGCGAGCACTTCAAGCGCATCGCCATCGCGTACCGCTTGGTTCATGCGGCGGTCGGCTGCCACAAAATCACCATTGAGCGCGGTCGCCACCGTCGCATCGCCATAGCCGATTTCGGTCAGAATTGCGGCGACGGTCGTCGCCTTCACCTCATGCGGTTGTCCGTTGACGCTGATCTTCATCCATGAACTCCGGAACAAAGGACGGATCGGTAACAAGCCTGGCTGCCATGCGCGCCGCCGCTGGGGCAAGCAGGAAGCCGTGCCGGTAGAGCCCATTCATATGCACGACGCGGCCGCGCCGCCTGATCCTTGGAAGATTGTCCGGGAAGGCCGGACGCACATCGGTGCCGATCTCTATGATTTCCGCTTCGCCGAATGCGGGGTGAATGGCATAAGCGCCATTGAGAAGCTCCACCATGGAACGGGCCGTGATCCGTCCGCGTTCATCGCTCTCTATCATTGTTGCCCCGACCATGAAAAGCCCGTCGCCGCGCGGCACGATGTAGAGCGGAATGCGGGGGTGGACGAGCCTGACGGGGCGCTGAAGCGCGACGTCTTTGGAGCGGATGAGCAGCATCTCGCCTTTCACGCCGCGCAGATCGCCATGTGCTTCACGCGCGGCAAGACCGCGGCAATCGAAGACCACATCGGCCTCAACGGTTTCAGGCTGCACATCTTGGTCGAAATGGAAGACCACGCCGCGATCGCTCAGGGTTTGCCGCAAGGCCTCAAGGCCGAGCCGCGGGTCGAGATGCGCTTCATCGGCAAAATAAAGGGCCTTGCGGAAGCGGCCATGAAGATCCGGCTCAAGAAGGCTGATCCGACCTTCGTCGATCCACTCAAAACCGGTGGTGCGCGCCGAGAACCGCTTCAACTCGCCCGTATCGCGGGCCGGTGCGACGACAAGGCTCCCTTGCCGCGTTACGCCGCCCGTGTGCTTCTCCCACCAGCCGATCGCCTCAACGCCATGCACGACCACCGCTTCCTCGGCGTTTTCGCGTTCGCACCAAGGCGCGAGCATTCCGCCCGCGTACCAGGAGCAAGCATCCCCGCCTATCCCGCCCGCGCGTTCGAACACCTCAACGGCGACACCGTGTTCGACCAGTTCCACCGCGCAGGCAAGCCCCGCAACACCCGAACCGACGACGGCTGCTTTCATCTTTCTGTCCAATCATCCCTGATAAGGAGGGTATGCCACGCTTCCGCGCCCGTATCCAAACCGGCGGAACACTGCGAATTCGGGCTTCGGCGTCCATTTCCAGCATCGCAGCGCCTGAATGCGTGCGCAAGACGCCGGAAACGGCTTTCTCAAAGATAAATTTACGCCCCTCCATCCGTAATGCAATGGCCGTTACGCAGCGTCTGCCATGCGGTTGAATCAGGCGTCATGTGCTGGTGCGGGTTTACAGGGAAACGTCAGCGGGACATGGCGTTCCGGCGAAGGCATTCATCGGTTGCTGCAAATCTGGAGGGAAGCTTGCTTTGGCGCGCTTCCCGCTGAGTTGGTTCGGACCGGGTCGCGTGTGACGCCGCGCGGCCCGGTCCGCGCCGCCGTGTCAGACGATCTGCTGAATGACAGCCGACGTGTCGGCCGGTCCACCAAGCGCCACGGGCCCCCCCGAGACGAATATAATGCGCAGGGCGATGTCGACCGGTCCGCCCGTGGTGTCGATCAGCCCTACCGCCCTCGAATTGGATGATCG
>JAKSCL010000109.1 GCA_022360615.1 Hyphomicrobiales bacterium | reverse complement strand
CTCGAACTCTCGTCATAAATGCAGATTACTTGCGGTAATATCCTAAAAATGAGAATCTTCGCTGGACCGCACCCATAGAATGGGCGCACTCGGCCGGCCTGATCAAGCCGAAGCCAATTCGAAAGCTGCCGTCAGGCTGCCAAATGCCGCGCACTTTGCGCTGGCGACGCTCGTTTCGGTCCTGGGCGCGCGCCGGAAAACCGATAAAGCGTCACGTGCCATCCGGGAACTGCACCGGCAAAAGCCCGAGTACACGCTTGGCTTTGCCCATGAGGAGTTGGAGCATCACGCCAATCGCGGATTTGTGGGCGATTATCTCGATGGGCTTGAGTAAGCGGGGCTAGACGGTTCGGAACCGGCATTCAGTTCCAGTTCGACGGTGCCGCGCCGTTTTTGACGGTAGATCTTCCCCTGAAGCGTGGAACGATACCGGGCGTCTTCATCCCCAACCAGCGCTTTAGTACCAAACGCCAGTCCGGTGGAAACGCGGCGGCCGTACGGCAGGAATGAAATAAATGGGCATCCTCGGCCGCCTCCCGGGGACACGCACAGGTTCACGCTCTGGGCGAAGCGATAAAAGCCGCGCCACGCGGTCCTCTGTTTTTGGATGGCTCCGCAAAATGGACGGATCGGGAATGCGCTGGCCGGGCATCAATATGCGTTCCCATAAAGCACCCTGCTTGCGCTCGAGCGTGACCAGCGCCGAGGCAAGCCCTTCCGGATCACCTGTCAATCCCGCGGCGTCAAGATCGGCTTCATATTCCCGCGCCCGTGACAACGCCAATTGCAGAAGGCTCGAAATCGTCGGCGAGGCCATCAAAAGCAAAATCCCATTCACTGGCACGGCCTGGCCTGACACCATCATCACCGGCGAATAGACGATAAGAAGCAAAAACCCGGTGAACGCCATCGCGCTTGTTAGCCGACTCACGATATCGGCAATCGCCATCACCCGAAGATCACCATTGCGGATATGGCTGATCTCATGGGCGAGAACGCCCGCCAGCTGACGCAGATCAAGACCGCGCAACAGTCCATCGGTTACCGCAATCGCTGCGTTCTCCGGGCGCCCAACCGCAAATGCGTTCATGTTGCGGCTCGCCACATAATACAGGTCGGGGACAGCGGGCAGGTCGGCGCGCGCAGTCAATTCGCGCATCAGGCCATTCAGTTCGGGCGCCTCGCTTGGATGTAAACGGCGCCCCCGATACATTTGCAAAACCATGTGCGGCGAAACCCGGCCGGCGGCGATCAGCGATCCACCGCCTATCAGCAGCGCCCAGATCACGCCCAAGCCGCCCATCATCAGCCAAGCGCAAGCGATCAGCAGCAAGAGGCTGCCTCCCACAAGCAAGACAGTATGGATAAGGTTCCGCGCCTTGTGGCGCTGCTGCATGGCCTGATTGAGCACCGCGTCCCGCGTGTCTGAGGAAGGGCTTTTTAGTAACGGCACTTCCGCTTTTTTGAATCTCGCAACCGCTCCAGATCTTGTTTGCCGGACGTCCGGATGGACAACCGGTGCCCGTTTGCACCTGCGGCTTTCACTTCAGATCGTTCTATTGGAATGTGGGCCGGTTCCAGGTGATTGTAAGACGTTTCTTTGTGGCAAAGACTTCCAAGTTCGATGATTTTATGCCGGCTTCTGCCCTGAAATCAGCACCTTAAATCCTCTGTTTTTTCGGAATGCCGCCGGAATGGGCCTCCAGTGTCGCGACCGTTCCGGACGGGCCTGGCGGCATTCCCGCCGTTCACGTCATGCGGACAGGCTACGCAAGCAGCATCCGCGCCGTCTGGACAATTGCAAACAGGGAGACGACTATGAAGAGACTTTCCGTGCTTGTTGCTGCAGCCGCGATCGCATTTGCGCCCGCTGCATTCGCCGAGACCACCTTTGAGGAGGCGGATCAAAACGGCGACGGCTTCTTAACCCCGCAAGAGGTTGCCGCCGTTCACCCGGACGCGACCCAGGTGGAGTTCGAAGCCGCCGATGCGGACAATGACGGCGCGCTATCGCAGGAAGAGTATCAAGCCTCGACCTTCGCTCAATCCTAATCGACACCCTGAGACCAAGCTATTGGAACCCGCGCGGGACGAGGCACCCCGCGCGGGTTTCTTTTGTTCCGTTACGTCTTTCGCCGATCAGCGGAAACACCGATGACGGACAGACGCAGCATTGCCTGCGCAAGATTCAAGGATGGCGCATACGACCCGCTGACATATCTTTCATATTGAAGACCATGCTTTTTCATAATGCGCATAGGGAGGTCGCATATGTCCGGGTCCATGATGAAAGCCGCCGTCGTTGAAAGCTTTGGCGCGCCACTGACCATCAAAGAAGTCGAGAAACCCGAAGTCTTACCAGGCACCGTGCGGGTGAAAATCACAGCCTCTGGCGTCTGCCACACAGATTTGCACGCCGCCCATGGCGACTGGCCGGTAAAGCCCACCCTGCCCTTCATTCCGGGTCACGAGGGCGTGGGCGTTGTGGAGGCCGTCGGCAATGGCGTGAAAGTGGTGAAAGAGGGCGACCGTGTCGGCATACCGTGGTTGCACACAGCATGCGGTTATTGCCGCCACTGCGTCACGGGCTGGGAAACGCTTTGCCCCGATCAGCAGAATACGGGCTACAGCGTGAATGGCGGCTTTGCCGAATATGCGCTCGCCGATCCCGCCTATGTGGGGCATTTGCCAAGTGAACTCGAATACGCCCCCGCCGCGCCTATCCTTTGCGCCGGCGTCACAGTCTATAAGGGCCTGAAGGAAACCGACACGCGCCCAGGCGATACGGTCGCCATTTCCGGCATTGGCGGACTCGGCCACATGGCGGTTCAATATGCAAAGGCCATGGGTCTGCATGTGATTGCTGTCGATGTGGACGACTCAAAACTCGAGCTTGCGGCCAAGCTGGGCGCCGACCAGACGATTAATGCCGCCACCCAGGATCCGGTCGCCGAGGTTCAGGCCAATGGAGGGGTTGAGGGCGTGCTTGTCACAGCGGTCTCGACATCGGCTTTCAAGCAAGCAAAAGGCATGCTGGCGCGCGGCGGCACGATGAGCCTTTGTGGCCTGCCGCCGGGTGATTTCCCGCTGCCAATCTTCGAAACCGTGCTTTTCCGCCATACGATCCGCGGTTCGATTGTCGGAACGCGGGCGGATTTGGCCGAAGCGCTTGCCTTTGCCGCTGAAGGCAAAGTGGCGGCTCATTTCGCCACGGAAAGCCTTGACGACATCAATTCCATCTTCACCCGCATGGAAGACGGGAAGATCGACGGTCGGATTGTCATGCAGATTTAAAGCGCGCCGCGGGGAGGCGAACCGGCCGCCTTCCCGCTTGTCCGCAAAGAATAGTATATCCGGCCGCTTCCCAATGCGGGGGAACCCCATGGTTTCGTCTGGAAAGCAAAGGACAATCGGCGAAAAGCTCTCAGCCGCGGGACTGACCGTCCGCGGCAAGGACGGGCAAGACTATCATATGCGGCCAATCCGGCCCTCGGACGCGGCTTCGCTGATACGCGGCTATGACGCTCTGTCGGACAGGGGAAAACGCTTTCGCATGTTTTCCGTCATACCGCATCTGAGTGAGGAGATGGCGGCGGACTTCTGTTCGCCGGACCCCGAAAGCGAGGTTTGCGTTGTGGTCGACGGGCGCGGCACGCTCAAAGGCGAAATTCTGGGTGGCGCACGGCTCGCCGACATGGGTCCGGGTCGCGCGGCAGAGTTTTCCGTTTCAATGAGACCCGAGGCACGCGGCCTTGGCCTTGCCCGCCAAGCGCTCGAAACGGTCATCGATCTTGGCCGCGAAGCGGGATGCGCGTCGGTATGGGGCGCCATTGCCACCCGCAACGAAGCCATGCTGAACCTGGCCACCCGCATTGGCTTCACCTTGAGCCGGGACCCGGACGATTTTTCCGTGATCCGGGCCGAGATGGCGTTGTAAGGCTTGGTGAAGCCACCAACCACACGCATAGGTGTATGAATCGGCCTGATGCGGTCAATTCCAAGCGAAGAGTCTTATATTTACCCAAGCTTAATTGCACTAAACGATAATGCTTTAAAGTTCACCTAAAGCTTTCCTAACGTCATAATTTGGAATTATCAATCCATGGTTGTGGAATATACATCATCATCACAAGAATTATACAAAGAAACAAAACTCCATTTCCAATCTAGCAGTGATTTTCTCGTGTCGCATGAAGCGCTTGTGAAATCACTCGAAAGGATGGCCTTACCGTTCAGCTTCAGTCTTTCTGGAACACCTGAAGGTTTCCAGATCAGCGGCGATGAAGCCGCCGTGACACTCGTGTCTAAAGTCTTGGAGCGCGTGCGCAGGAACTGGGCAGAGAACGGTCTGGCGGACGCATCCCTGCTCGAACCTGGCATTGCTTCCTTGGTCCAAAAAACGCTTAAACGCGACCTTGCCTTCCGGCTCAAAGGGCTGCCCTACGCCATTCAGCCCATGTCACTCAGTCAAGTGGCATTCATGCACACGCTTCTGTCGAAAGACGAAACCTTCATCATCGGTATCGGCCCCACCGGCACAGGAAAGACCCATATTGCCATTGCCGCAGCGCTCAATCAGCTGGCTCTTGAGAATGTAAAGCACATCGTCATCACCCGGCCGCACGTCTTCAGAGACGGTGAGGTCATCACTCAAGCATCGCGTGAAGAGATGGAACGCGACGGGCAGTTCGATTTCTTTGAAGATATCCTGTGCGATCTTGTCGGGTTTAAGCAGTTCGACCAGCTCATTGAGCAAAGAAAGCTCGAAATCACACCGCTCGGTCACATGCGTGGGCGGACGTTCAACGAGTCTTTCATCATCATTGATGACGCGCAGAACATGACCGTTCGAAAAATGCGGATGGCGGTGACCCGTATTGGGCGCGGCTCCCGCCTGGTGGTGACAGGCGACCCGGCTCAGGTTGACCTGCGCGGCGACGAGCCCTCGGGCCTGGCACATCTCCTTGACCTTATTCAAGGCACCGATATCGCGACCATCCATCGCTTCGCAACCGATCAGATCATCCGCAACAGAACGGCGGCCCGGCTGGAAGAGCTGTACGCGCATCAGGACGACATACCGGCTTTCGCAGCCTGAGGATGTAGGTCATAGTGCATGGGAAAGCCGGGTGCCGGATATCACGCCAATGGGCTGAACCGCTCCCGAGGTTTTCACGTGAGATAACCAGTACTGCGGGAGGCGGCGGACATGTTCTCAAGACGGGGACTTTTTGCCGCGCTTTGTCTTTTACTCCTGCCGTTCCAAGGCGGCGCCCAGGCAGGCGATGCCGCGGACGCCGTGATCGTTACGGTGACGGGTAACATCGGTCAGACAAACCGGGGCGCATCCGATCCTTTCCAGGACGCCTTCTTCAACTATCACGGTCTGTCATTCGACAAAGCCTATGCCTTCAGCCGGGACGACCTCGAAGCTCTCGGCATGAACGAGCTGAGCGTTAAATACCCCAATTGGCCGGACGGTCCCGCAAGCTTTCGCGGGCCATTGCTCAGCGCTATTCTGGACAAGGTGGATGCACGGGGTTCTATCGTGCGCGTGCAGGCGCTCGACGGCTATGCGGTTGAATTCGACATCGAAACGTCGAGGAATGGCGGCTTCATCCTTGCGACGGAAAGCAGGGGCCATCCACTTGCCATCGGCGCGCGTGGACCGGCATGGCTCGTCTTTCCACCCGGGAGCTATGAAGGTCAACCAAACGATACCGACGAAAAGCTCGTCTGGTCGGTTTTTCACATCGCGGTCGAATAACGCAAGCAAGACAAATCCGATCTACAGCATGCGCCCGCCACCATCCTGCCTGGGTTGGCGCCACGTGATTATGGCGTCGGGCATAGTAGCCGCCCTTCTACTAAAAGTACATATCTAAATATTCTTCTACTATAGGTAGAATACATGCACTATTTCAATGTAAATCTGTCAAATACATCCAAATTGAATCAAGGTTTTATTTCCAGCATTAGAGACTTATTTACATGCTTCCCCCGATAAAGGCGCTCCGTAAATCCACACGAATAATGAGCGCGTCGATGGCTCGTAGCATCGAATCGAAAGCCCGGATGGCGAGCAAACCAACCTACCGGATTGTCCTGGCATGTTTGTGTTTCTTGTTCGCCGCCAATGTGGTCGCACATGCGGTCACGCCGGGTCCGGACGCAGAATACGCCGTTGTGGTGTCACCCCATGCCCCTGCTTCCGCAGCCGCTATGGCCGTGGCGGCCGCCGATGGCCTCATCGTACGCTCGGGGCCGGTCGACTGGCTGGTCATCGCCCGCCCCGCAGGGGAAAGCTCGGACTTCGGTGCGAAGCTCCGAAACGCGGGAGCCTGGTTTCTTCTCAATCCAATGGTGGTCGCGGGATGCTTTTCGCGACCGGACGGGCCGTAAGGCCCTCAACGCTAGATATGGTCGCTTCAAGCGGCGCCAGACGACTCATTGCGCCTAAGCGAAAGGAAAAAAATGCCGGAACAGGTAAGCGCAAATCCCATTGAACGGCTCCGTCAGCAATTCGCTGCCGTTTTTGTTCCCTTTTTGTGGTTGAACACAGCGGTCCTTGCCGTTGTGGAATGGGGTATCGTAGGCGACGGCTCGGTCTTTATCATTGCTTCGGCCGCCGCTTTGTCGCTGGCGACCACGATCTGCTGGCGGCAATATGGAACGGCTCGGATCACGCGGGATACCAGCGCGGTTACCCTGGTCGGCCACGTCGCATTCCTGGTGATGGCGTTTTCCGGCCATCCCTATCAGATCGACATGCATATGTATTTCTTCGCCAGCCTCGCGATTATCGCGGTCTGGTGCGACTGGCGCACGATCATCATTGCGGCCGGGCTAACGGCTGTGCACCACTTGGCTCTCAACTTTCTCCTTCCCCTCGCTGTTTTTCCGGATGGCGCGGATTTTGTCCGCGTTCTCGTCCATGCGGTGATCGTCGTTGTCCAAACGATCGCGCTGATCTTCATGACGCTGAAGCTGGAGCAGGCTTTTGCCGGCGCCACGGATGCCGTCCGAGAGGCCCGGGAGGCTCAGAGAAAGGCCGAACTGCTCGATGAGGAAAGCCGGAATGCCGCTTCCGCCGAGCGTGAAATGCGTGAGCGCTCCGCCGCCGTCATCGCGCGCCTCAAAGAGCGTGTGGATGTGGCTGTCACCGCCATGGAAGAAACGGCCCATGCGCTCCGCAATTCGGCTGAAACCGTCGGTGACACCACCGAAGCCAGCAAGGCGAAGGCCAGCGCGATCGCAAACCTGTCGCAAACGGCTGCTGAAAGCGTCGGACAGGTGGCGGCCGCGGGCACCGAACTCGATCAGTCGATTACGGAAATCTCATCGCAACTCGAGCGCTCGCGAACCCAATCGCAGGAAGGTGCGGTAAGCGCGGAAAACGCGATGGAGACGGTGAACAGCCTGGTGGAGCGCGCCGAAGCGATCTCCCGTGTCATTGACCTGATCAGCGACATTGCGGAGCAGACCAACCTGCTTGCGCTTAACGCGACCATTGAAGCGGCGCGGGCAGGCGAAGCGGGACGCGGCTTTGCGGTCGTTGCCCAGGAAGTGAAATCGCTTGCCGAACAGACCGGCAAGGCAACCGGCGAAATCTCCGAGCAGATTGCGGGCATCCAGGATGCCTCGAAGGGGGCCGCGGACGGGCTTGACGGCATCCGCGGGGTGATTGTCAACATCAACGAAACGCTTTCAGCCCTTGCCTCAAGCGTGACCCAGCAAACCGGCGCAACCAATGAAATCGCAAAGGGCATGGAAGGCGCAGCCGTCAGCGCTAGTGACGTCTCGGGCGAGATCGGCGAGATCCACCATGCGGTCGAGCGCATCGGCACGGAGATGGGGGGCATGAGCGAGGCCTCCGAAACATTGCTCGCCCACGCCCGCACGCTCGTTGATGAAATCGATCAGGCTTCGGAGAAACTGGCGGCGGCTTAGGATCGAGAGCGGTAATGGCTCGGCTGTGAACCAGACGGAACAGCCGAACCAATATCAAGCAAGCGCTGAACGCCGTCTTACTGCGGATCGGCCACGAGATTGGTGGGCGATTGATCGGCACCTTCCCGGCGCTCGATCCCGGTGCTATCTATCCGTGCATGACAGACACGCTGATGCATGATTCAAGCGCGGACGCCGGCGGCGGGCAGACCGTGCAGGTTTCCGCTGCCGCCGCCGACGGCGCGCGGGAGATGCCGCATATCCGCAATTTCTCGATTGTCGCCCATATCGACCACGGCAAATCGACGCTCGCCGACCGTCTCATCCAGCTAACGGGCGGGCTCTCGGACCGCGAGATGCAGGAGCAAGTGCTCGATAACATGGAAATCGAGCGCGAGCGCGGCATCACGATCAAGGCCCAGACTGTACGGCTGAGCTACAAGGCCAAGGACGGCGAGGATTACATCCTCAATCTCATCGATACGCCGGGCCACGTCGATTTCGCCTATGAGGTGAACCGGTCGCTCGCGGCCTGTGAGGGCTCGCTTCTGGTTGTCGATGCCAGCCAGGGGGTCGAGGCGCAAACACTCGCCAATGTCTATCAGGCCATCGAGGTCGACCACGAGATCGTGCCGGTTCTCAACAAAGTGGATCTGCCGGCTGCTGAGCCCGAACGCGTGAAAGAACAGATCGAGGAAGTGATCGGGCTCGATGCCTCCGACGCCATCGAGATTTCGGCAAAGACCGGGCTGAATGTCGACCAAGTGCTTGAAGCGATCGTCGAGCGCCTGCCGCCGCCCAAGGGCAATCCCGATGCCACCTTAAAGGCCATGCTGGTCGATAGCTGGTACGATGCCTATCTCGGCGTCATCGTGCTCATCCGCATGATCGATGGGTCGATCAAAAAGGGTCAAAAGGTCCGGATGATGGGCACGGGCGCGACCTACACAGTGGACAAGGTTGGCGTGTTCACTCCGAAGCTTGTCGATGTGCCTGAACTCGGCCCCGGCGAAATCGGTTTCATCACCGCTTCCATCAAGGAAGTGGCCGATACGCGCGTCGGCGACACCATCACCGATGAGAGGAAACCGACCGAAACACCGCTTCCGGGCTTCCGGCCCGCGCAGCCCGTCGTTTTTTGCGGGCTCTTCCCGGTGGATGCGGCTGATTTTGAGGATCTGCGCGCAGCAATGGGCAAGCTCCGGCTCAATGATGCGAGCTTTTCCTTCGAGATGGAGACCTCGGCCGCGCTCGGCTTCGGCTTCCGCTGCGGTTTTCTGGGGCTTTTGCACCTCGAAATCATCCAGGAGCGTTTGTCCCGCGAATTCGACCTCGACCTTGTCGCGACCGCGCCATCGGTCGTCTATGAGGTGGAGATGACGGACGGGACCGTCCACGAACTCCACAACCCGGCCGATCTGCCCGACCCCGTCAAGATCGCTGAAATCCGCGAACCTTGGATCGAAGCGACAATCCTGACACCGGATGAGCATCTGGGCGCCATCCTGAAACTCTGCCAGGACCGGCGCGGCACCCAGCGGGATTTGTCTTATGTCGGCGCACGGGCCATGGTGAAGTACGACCTGCCCTTGAACGAGGTGGTGTTCGATTTCTACGACCGGCTGAAATCGATTTCGAAGGGTTACGCGTCCTTCGACTATCAGATCACCGGCACCCGCGCGGGCGATCTGGTCAAGATGCAGATCCTCGTCAACTCCGAACCTGTCGATGCGCTTGCCATGCTCGTCCACCGCAGCCAAGCGGAAAAGCGCGGGCGCGGCATGTGCGAAAAGCTGAAGGAGCTGATCCCGCAGCACCTTTTCCAGATTCCCATCCAGGCGGCGATCGGAGGACGGATCATTGCGCGCGAAACGATCCGGGCGCTGCGAAAGGACGTGACCGCCAAATGCTATGGCGGCGACGTTTCCCGCAAGCGCAAACTTCTCGAAGCCCAGAAGAAGGGCAAGAAGAAGATGCGCCAGTTCGGCAAGGTCGAGATTCCTCAGGAAGCGTTCATCTCGGCCTTGAAGATGGGTGAGTGAGGCACGCTCCCGCCGCCAGTGGGACTGACCGATCCAGTGAATCGGTCAGAGAACCGAACGCATTGGGCGTTGCCGCAAGGTGCAATATCTCTTAAAACGTGTGCAGTAAAAGATTTGCAATCTAAAGGTGCATAAGAACAAAACTTCGAGATTCTTAGAGAAAATACTACTTTCTTTTTTTTAGCATAAGCGCTGCAACCAGTTTTATATAAGCGTTTCCATTTAAGCGTTGAAGCGTATCCGAAAGTTAAGGAAACTGAAGCGTTTAGAACACACATTCCGCTCGCACATCACGAGGGAATGTTATGCCAAATCTAATTGACCAAGAGCAAAAACAGCAGACATTCGACGGCAGCGACCTGTCCTTCAATGACGGTTCCGTGGGCGACAAGTTGCAATTCGCAGCTATCGATGCCGGCACCCGAACAGAGCTTCCGCGCCTTTGGAATTTGGTCTCGCCGCATATTCCGGAGATCCTGGAGGGCTTTTATAACCATGCATCGACCGAGCCGCATCTGGCGGAGATGGTCGCAGGCCAAGTCCCCCGCCTCATGAAGGCGCAAAATATCCATTGGCAAATGCTGTTTTCAGGCCGTTTCGACGACGCCTACTTCGCAGGGGCGAAACGCGTCGGAATGGCCCATGTCCGGGCTGGCCTTGAACCGGATTGGTATGTGGGCGGCTATCTCTACATTCTGAATCGCCTGACCGTCATCATCGTCGGCAAATACCGGTTCCGAAGCGATAGGCTGGCTTCAGCGCTGACCGCGCTTAACAAGGCCGTCCTTTTCGACTTCGGGCTGGCCATTTCGCAATATCAGGCCGCTCTTTTGAACGAGCGCCAAGCGCGTACCGACTTCATCAATCAGTCAGTCGACGCTTTCCGCGACAAATCGAAGATGATCCTCGATGCGTTCGGCCGCAGCGCTGGCGCCATGTCGGACACTGCGGCGACCCTCGACCGCGTTGCCAACGAAGCAAGCGCGGAGGCGGCATCCGTGGCGTCGGTGTCCGAGGAAACGGCCACAATGGTGCAATCGGTCGCGGCGGCATCAGAGGAGCTGGCGGCGTCCATCAGTGAAATCGGCACCCAGCTAAAAGATGCCCAAGCCACGGTCGCCGAAGCACAGTCAATCACAAGCCGGTCCACCGACGCTATGGAAAGCCTGTCACGTTCGGGCACGGAAATCGGCTCGGTTGTCGAAATCATCCAGGCCATAGCGGAGCAAACCAACCTGCTTGCGCTGAACGCCACGATCGAGGCTGCGCGTGCCGGTGAGGCTGGCCGCGGCTTTGCCGTTGTCGCCCAAGAGGTGAAAACGCTTTCCGGGCAGACCGCGCAAGCCACCGGCGAAATAGCCACAAGGGTTTCCGACATTCAGCGCGAAACCAGCGAAGCCGTCACCGCGATCAACCAGATCGCCGAGATCATGACGAAAATCGATAGTCTTACCACGACGATTGCCTCATCGATCTCGGCCCAAGGAGAGGCGACGGACGAGATTTCGGGTAATGTCCAGACGGCGGCTGCGGGAACCAGCCAGCTTGCAAACAATGTATCCGGCGTTGAAAAGTCTATCCAAGATGCAAATAGCGCGGCGGAGAATGTTGCCGAGGTGAGAGAAGCGCTTCTTGCTCAATCAAAAGCGCTTTCCGATGAGATCGGCTCGTTCTTCGACACTCTGCGGCGCGGGCCTGGAGAACACGTTCAGCGCGTTCAGTGCGGGGCATGACCGCCTGACCGGCCTTCACAGAGAGCCGCTGCAACGAAAACGGGCCGCCTTGGAGCGGCCCGCGCAGGATCGGCCGAAACAGCCGGTCCGGATTTGGCCGTGGCGAGCACGGCCCAAAAAATCCCGATTGATCAAGCGAACGCCAGAGGCTGCTCCAACGCCGTCGTGCCCAATCCAGACCGTATGCTCAGCTCGGAATTCCCACTCGACATTGGATCACCTCCTTTCGCTTGTTGACACTGCTCAAAGACTAGCATTGGCGTCGCACGCCATGCAATTCGCGCCGCCGGTTCTTTCCAACGCGATATAGAAAAGTACTTCCCACCAAACCCATAAATACAGAATTTCATTGCGAATTTTTGCGCACATTTACCCCACCTGGTAAAAATATCTGTGAATGCTCTGTGCATGAGAAACATTTGGCACGGGAACTTAACGAAAATTTTGCTACCAATCTCG
>JAKSCL010000013.1 GCA_022360615.1 Hyphomicrobiales bacterium | reverse complement strand
GAGGAGACGATTATCTCAACCGACATCGGCAACAACTGTGCGATCGGCAACGCCTATCCGACCTTCGAGAAAGGGCGGAAGTACATGTCTCCGGGGCTTTTCGGCCCGTGCGGCTACGGACTGCCGTCTATCCTCGGCGCAAAAATCGGTTGCCCCGATGTGCCTTGTGTGGGTTTTGCCGGCGATGGCGCTTTCGGCATTTCGATGAACGAGATGACAGCCTGCGGACGCGGCGACTGGCCGGCGATCACCATGGTGATCTTCCGCAATTACCAATGGGGTGCGGAAAAGCGGAACACCACGCTCTGGTTCGAGGATAATTTCGTCGGTACGGAACTGAACGAGGGTGTGAACTACGCCAAGGTTGCCGAGGGCTGCGGTTTGAAGGGTGTCCAAGTCGATACCACGGCCGGGCTGACTGAAGCGCTTGAGGCGGCGATCAAGGAGCAGATGGAGAACAATGTCACCACTTTCATCGAAGTGGTTCTGAACCAGGAGCTCGGTGAACCCTTCCGCCGCGATGCGATGAAGAAACCGGTCGCAGTTGCCGGCATCCGCCGCGAGGACATGCGCCCGCAACCCATGCGGTGACGCTCAAGAGCCCCTAGAGAGCGGTTTCGCTTTTCCTTGAATTGCGTAATCGCTCCAAGGCTTTGTTTTACGGCGCGCTTTCGCGGGCAAAAACCGGTGCCTCTCCGCCGATCGGGTCCGGTTGCGTGCTCTTGCCGACAGCGCTTAAGCCGATGGGCGGCAGGGGGAGAACCATGCAGGCTAAAGGCGTCTCGGCGCTTTTTGGTTCAACTCCCCTTATCCTTCAGGCGCGCATTCTCCAACACGGCTTCGGCAAGCAGCCATTTCAGCCGCCGGTTTTCCTCCGTGAGCTGGCGCAGCCGCTCGCGATCGCGTTCGGCAGGAGGCAATTGGGCCTGGTACTTCTTGCGCCATTTATAAAATGTCGTCGAACTCATGCCATGGCGGCGGCGTAGCTCGGCGACCGACACACCTGAAATATGCTCGTTGAGAATGTCGAGAATTTGCTTGTCGCTGAAACGCCCTTTGCGTTTCGGCGATTTCCCGTCAGGGTGATCCGCGTTATCCAGGGAGCGTTCAGGCATCTTTGCGTTTCGGAGGCGCTTACTGATCTCGCATCAGACATCGCAAAGAGAGCCGGTCACGTGCGTCCAGAGACGGTCAGGACGAGGGCCCTGCATTCCGCGAGTCTGACCTATAAGCACCTTCATGTCTTTAGGGCCAAAATACGGTGAGTGACAAGGCCGGGGCGGTTGCAATAAAGGGTGAACCCCCATTCGATGACTGCTACGCCTTTGGGATGATGCACTACGGTCAAGGTGGGCGTTAGCCTGATCCATTGCATCGCTGGTTTTCCGCCAGGCGGTGCAGGCCCATCAAATTGCTTCAATCCCGCTTCATGGGCATGCCCGGAAGAAAGAGCGCCCGTGAAAAAGGACAGGCACCTCATTGCGATATCCAGCGAGGCTTGTTTGCGGTAGCAAACCTGTTATGGTTTGCAGTATACTTGATAGATTTTTTGATTTTATATTTTCTATTGCATTAAAGAATTTGAATTTAAAAATTATAACTTAATCCTTCTGTCAATGTGCAGATATTTTCTTTTGTCCAATTTAGATGCTTCTACCTTTTTATTGCCTTGCTCGCAAGGGCGAGGGTTGAAAGCGTCGGATCTTTTGCCTGGCAAGCCTACCGCAATAACCGCACAGATGCGCCCGTCAATCCGCTTTTTCAAAGCATAAGCACTGAACAAATCCTCTTGAAGGAACTTGAAGGAAATTGTAAGTCCGTCTGGCACTTTTTCTCATTGAAATTTAAAATTTATCTTATGTGAATATGATCTCTTTTATTTCTCTCAGATCGTGTAATTTTTAATTATATTAATTCTTATGCGGTATAATTTGATATAATTCGTGTCGAAATCTTATTATCTGCAGTATATAGATAAAAAATCTATTCATTTCACTTTATGTAGAATAAAATTATTCCAACCTCTGGTTGCAGATGGTGCGGCAGGCGGCAATGCGCGCAGTTTGCCTCGGCAAATCCTTGTTTCAATGGCTGGAAAGGGAGATGTGTGCTCCCTCTGGTTTGCAAAAAATGGATTTCAGGTTTGCGTAAACAAGTATTTTTTCAGTTTTTTTGATGTTTCTTTATGTTTTTCTCCAGAAAATTTTTCTCTATTATAAGATAGAATTTGATTTTGTTTCAAATGTGACGAAATTACGGCAGCTTGTTAACCTTATTCGGATGTGATATATTGTATAAGTTACTGCATCGGGGCATGGGGGTTGCCGTGATGGGTGTAAACCATGGGGATTTTCACGACCATATTCAGTCATGGCCGGTCTTGTATGCTGCGGGCTGCCGACCATGCGGGTGAGGACCATAACCAGGGTGGCTTTGCGGCGCTCGCGGGCACGCGGAATCCGTTCGGGAGTGTCCTGTCGCGGGAGTATGCCGGCGCTTTCGGCGCCGCATCTAACAAAAGCTTCAATGCAATTCGAAAAAGGCGGTGAAGGCGCGATGATGGGTGGCTGCAGATCCGAAATTGTCGTGATTGATCCGCAAAAGCTCCGCCAGGCGGGCGTGGTGCGGTTGCTTGAGAGCTGGGCCAAGTCCAATGAGCTTGATGTCACAGCGATCTCGCCGCCACAGGAGCTGACTGTCGGTCCCAACAGCGCCATGGTGCTTTTAAGTGTCGGTGGTGTTTCGGTTCTTGAAAAAGATCCTCAGCTT
>JAKSCL010000034.1 GCA_022360615.1 Hyphomicrobiales bacterium | reverse complement strand
TGGACGATCGTGCCGATCGGAATCGACGAAAGCGGCATGGCATTGCCGGGCTTCACATCCACCCGCGCGCCGGAAATCACCTGGTCGCCCACGCCAAGACGCTGCGGCGCCAGGATGTAGGACCGCTCGCCATCGTCGTATTTGATGAGCGCGATGAAGGCAGACCGGTTCGGATCGTATTCGATCCGCTCTACGGTTGCCGGGATATCGGACTTGCGGCGCTTGAAATCAACGACCCGGTAGGTGCGCTTATGGCCACCGCCGCGCCGGCGCGCGGTGATGCGGCCGGTATTGTTGCGGCCACCCTTCTTCGTCAGCCCTTCCGTCAACCCCTTGACGGGCTTGCCCTTATGGAGCCCGCTGCGGTCGACGATCACGAGGCTCCTTTGGCCGGGCGACGTCGGATTGAATGTCTTTAGCGCCATTTTCTCTGTCCCTGCGCTCGCGCGCCTTCACTTTCCTGTCTTCAGCACCCGGACCTTAAAGACCCGTCGTCACATCGATCGAGTGGCCTTCCTCAAGCGTCACAATCGCTTTCTTGATATCGCTTTGCTGGCCCGGACGGCCGCGGAAACGCTTTGTCTTGCCCTTGCGCACCAGCGTGTTGACGCTCTTCACCTTGACATTGAAGAGCGCCTCGACAGCGCGCTTGATATCCGGCTTTGTCGCCGTCTTGGCGACCCGGAACACCACCTGATTGTTTTCGGAGGCAATCGTCGCCTTCTCGGTGATGACCGGAGCGACGATGACATCGAACAGTCTCGGATCGGTCATTGGAAACGCGCCTCCAGCTCTTCAATCGCGGCCTTGGTGAGGACCAGCGTTTCCCGCCGCAAGATATCGTAAACATTGATGCCCTGGACCGGCAGCACATCCACATGCGGGATGTTGCGCGCGGCCAGCTTGAAATTGCCGTCCACCTCGCGGCCATCGACGATCAGCGCCGATGTCCAGCCAAGGCCGGTGAGCTGCTTGCGGAGTTCACCCGTCTGGGGCTTTTCAAGCGCGGCCTTATCGATAACGATGAGCTGCTCCGCCTTCACCTTCGCCGAAAGGGCATGTTTGAGCGCAAGCGCCCTCACCTTCTTCGGCAGGTCGTGGGCGTGGTCGCGAACGACCGGCCCAAAGGCGCGGCCGCCGCCGCGGAACTGCGGCACCTTCTTGTTGCCGTGGCGCGCCCCGCCCGTGCCCTTCTGGCGGTACATCTTCTTCGTTGTCCCGCGGATTTCCGAACGGCCCTTGGTCTTATGCGTGCCCGCCTGCTTCTTGGCGCGCTGATAGCGCACCATGCGGTGAAGGATATCCTCACGCGGCTCAAGCCCGAAGACACCAGCATTGAGGGAGACCGAACCGGCGGCCTTGCCGTCAAGCGTCGTGACCTTGATGTCCATCAGGCGTCTCCCTCATTGGAAGCGTCTTGCGGCGCACCGGCCTCGGCAGGAGCTTCGACGGGCGCATCAGCGGCCGAAGCCCCGGCAGCACCGCCCGCCTCGCGGAAGGCGCCCGGTTTCGGCGCCTCGTCGGGAAGCGGCTTCTTGATCGCATCGCGCACCAGAACCCAGCCGCCCTTGGCGCCCGGAACCGCGCCGCGGATCAGAACAAGGCCCCGGTCCACATCGGTCTTCACGACTTCAAGGTTCTGCGTGGTCACGCGGACATTGCCCATTTGACCAGCCATCTTCTTACCCTTGAAGACCTTGCCGGGGTCCTGACACTGGCCGGTCGATCCATGCGCGCGGTGCGAGATCGACACACCGTGAGAGGCCCTTAACCCCCCGAAATTGTGCCGCTTCATGCTGCCCGCGAAACCTTTACCGATGGAGGTTCCCGTCACATCAACGAACTGGCCGGTGACGAAATGATCGGCGGTCAGCTCCGCACCGACGGCAATCGCGTTATCCGTCGATACACGGAACTCGGCCACCTTGCGCTTCGGCTCGACCTTGGCGACCGCGAAATGGCCGCGCTCGGCGCGCGAAACATTCTTCACCTTGCGCAGCCCCGCGCCAAGCTGAAGCGCCATATAGCCGTTGGCCTCCTCCGTACGCTGAGCCACCACCTGGCAGCCGTCGATCTTCAAAACGGTCACAGGGATATGCTCACCGGCATCGGTGAAGAGCCGCGTCATTCCCATCTTTTTTGCAATCACGCCAGAGCGCATTGTCTTAAACCTTTAAATGCAAGAATTTCGATGCAGCTCTTAAAGCTTGATCTCAACATCGACACCGGCAGCCAGGTCGAGCTTCATCAGCGCGTCGACCGTTTGAGGCGTCGGATCCACGATATCGAGCATGCGCTTATGCGTACGCATCTCGAACTGCTCCCGGCTCTTCTTGTCGATATGCGGCGAGCGGTTCACCGTGAATTTTTCGATCCGCGTCGGCAACGGGATCGGACCCCGCACCCGCGCGCCGGTCCGCCGCGCCGTATCGACGATCTCTTTCGTCGAGGCATCGAGAATCCGATGATCGAACGCTTTCAGCCGGATCCGAATATTCTGCCCGTTCATCGGGACTGCCCTTCCTGACCGCGGGGCCACATCACCCCGCCCTTAACGCTCAACTGGTCCAAAAAAGAAACGCGGCCCGGCGGCGCCGAGCCGCGTCTCGTCATTGACCACCCTTATTCGATGATCTGCGAGACGACGCCGGCACCGACGGTGCGGCCGCCCTCGCGGATGGCGAAACGCAGCTTTTCTTCCATCGCAATCGGGACGATCAGCGTCACGTTCATTTCGACGTTGTCGCCGGGCATCACCATTTCGGTGCCTTCCGGCAGCGTGACGACGCCGGTCACATCGGTCGTCCGGAAATAAAACTGCGGACGGTAATTGGTGAAGAACGGCGTGTGGCGGCCACCTTCTTCCTTGGTGAGGATATAAGCCTCCGCCTTGAATTTCGTGTGCGGCGTCACCGACCCCGGCTGGCAAAGTACCTGGCCGCGCTCTACGTCATCGCGCTTCGTGCCGCGCAGAAGAACGCCCACATTGTCGCCCGCCTCGCCCTGGTCGAGGAGCTTGCGGAACATCTCGACACCTGTGCAGGTCGTCTTCTGGGTGTCGCGGATGCCGACGATTTCGATTTCGTCACCCACCTTAACGATACCACGCTCGACGCGGCCCGTCACAACCGTACCCCGGCCGGAAATCGAGAACACGTCTTCGATCGGCATCAGAAACGGCAAATCCTTCGGACGCTCGGGCGTCGGGATATAGGAATCGACGGCTTCCATCAGTTCCTTGATCTTGGTCTCGCCGATTTCCGGATCGCGGCCCTCAAGAGCGGCAAGCGCAGAGCCTGTCACGATCGGAATGTCGTCGCCCGGAAACTCGTAGGACGAAAGAAGCTCGCGCACCTCCATTTCAACGAGCTCAAGCAGCTCTTCGTCATCGACCTGATCGACTTTATTGAGGAACACGACAAGCGCCGGAACGCCGACCTGGCGGGCAAGCAGAATGTGCTCGCGGGTCTGCGGCATCGGACCGTCGGCGGCCGAGCACACAAGGATCGCACCATCCATCTGAGCCGCGCCCGTGATCATGTTCTTCACATAGTCGGCGTGGCCGGGGCAGTCGACGTGCGCATAGTGACGGTTGCCCGTCTCATATTCCACGTGGGCTGTCGAGATCGTGATGCCGCGCGCTTTTTCTTCCGGCGCTGCGTCGATCATGTCGTACGCCTTGAACTCACCAAAATACTTGGTGATGGCCGCCGTCAATGTCGTTTTGCCATGGTCGACGTGACCGATGGTGCCGATATTGGCGTGCGGCTTTGTACGTTCAAACTTTTCCTTCGCCATGGGGGATCTCCACTGTCCTCTCTACTGTTGGCGTTAAAACGGTTGTGACTCCAGATCAGGCGTATTTTGCCTGAACCTCGTCCGCGACCGCCTGCGGAACTTGCTCGTAATGGGCGAACTGCATGGTGAACTGGGCGCGCCCCTGACTCATCGAGCGCAAATTGTTCACATAGCCGAACATGTTGGCGAGCGGCACAAAGGCATTGATGACGGTGGCGACGCCGCGCGGTTCGGTGCCCTGGATCTGGCCCCGGCGCGAGTTCAGATCGCCGATGATGTCGCCCATGTAATCGTCGGGCGTCACCACTTCGACCTTCATGATCGGCTCAAGCAACTTCGGCGCAGCCTTCTGGCAACCCTCGCGAAACGCGGCCCGGCCCGCGATTTCAAAGGCAAGAACGCTGGAGTCCACATCGTGATAAGCGCCGTCGATCAAGGTCGCCTTGATATCGACCATCGGGAAGCCGGCAATCGGCCCCGACGTCATCACGCTGGCGATGCCCTTCTCGACACCTGGGATGTACTCCTTCGGAACGGAACCGCCGACGACCTTCGATTCGAATTCAAAACCCAAGCCCGTCTCGATGGGCTCCAGCACGAGCTTGACCCGCGCGAACTGACCGGAACCGCCCGACTGTTTCTTGTGGGTGTAGTCGATCTCGTGCTCCCGCGTGATGGTCTCGCGGTAGGCGACCTGCGGCGCACCGATATTGGCCTCGACCTTGAACTCGCGCTTCATGCGGTCAACCAGGATGTCGAGGTGCAACTCGCCCATGCCGGCGATGATCGTCTGACCGGATTCCTCATCGGTCGAAACCCGGAAAGACGGGTCCTCGGAGGCGAGCCGGTTGAGCGCCAGCCCCATTTTCTCCTGATCGCCCTTGGTCTTCGGCTCAATCGCGATCTCAATGACCGGATCTGGAAACTCCATGCGCTCAAGAATGACGGGCTTCAACGGATCGCAGAGCGTATCCCCGGTCGTCGTCTCCTTCAGGCCGGCGATGGCGACAATGTCGCCGGCATGGGCTTCCTTGATATCCTCGCGGCTGTTCGAATGCATGAGCAGCATCCGGCCGATGCGCTCGCGCTTCTCTTTCACCGTGTTCATCAACGACACGCCGGTCTCAAGCTTGCCCGAATAAATCCGGCAGAAGGTAAGCGAGCCCACAAACGGGTCGTTCATGATCTTAAAGGCGAGCATGGAAAGCGGCTCGTCATCGCTCGATTTGCGGTCGGTCTCGCTTTCCGTCTTCGGATCGATGCCCTTGATCGCCGGAACCTCAATCGGGCTCGGCAGATAGTCGACAACGGCATCGAGAAGCGGCTGCACACCCTTGTTCTTAAAGGCCGAGCCGCAAATGACGGGAACGATCTCGCCCGAAACCGTGCCCTTGCGGATAAGCGCCTTCAGCGTCGCCTCATCGGGCTCGTTGCCCTCGAGATAGGCCTCCATCGCCGCCTCATCCAACTCAACGGCGGCCTCAATGAGCTTTTCGCGGTATTCGCCGGCCTTGTCGGCGAGATCGCCCGGAATATCGACAACATTGAACTTCGCACCGAGAGACTCTTCTTCCCAGACGACGCCTTTCATCTGGACAAGATCGACCACGCCCTCGAACTCGCTTTCAGCACCGATCGGCAATTGGATACAAACCGGATTGGCGCCGAGACGGTCGATGATCGTCTCCACCGAGCGATAAAAATCGGCGCCAAGTTTGTCCATCTTGTTGATGAAGATGATGCGCGGAACATTGTACTTGTCGCCCTGCCGCCAGACCGTTTCAGTTTGCGGCTCCACGCCGGCATTGGCGTCGAGCACGGCGACGGCACCGTCGAGCACCCGCAAGGAGCGCTCCACCTCGATGGTGAAATCCACGTGGCCGGGCGTGTCGATGATGTTCAGACGCTTGTCCTGCCAGAAGGTGGTGGTCGCAGCCGACGTGATCGTGATGCCACGCTCCTGCTCCTGCTCCATCCAGTCCATGGTGGCGGCGCCCTCGTGTACCTCACCCATCCGGTGCAGACGCCCGGTGTAGTAGAGGATGCGCTCGGTCGTAGTCGTCTTACCGGCATCGATGTGGGCCATGATGCCGATGTTGCGCACCTTTTCGAGTGGCACGATAGACGCCACGTCGGTTACCTCGCCGCCGTGTACACGCACGCAGGGGCGTACCGGAAC
>JAKSCL010000053.1 GCA_022360615.1 Hyphomicrobiales bacterium | reverse complement strand
GCAATATTCGTCTGATAGGCTGATTGCGGGCCATCGAACGTTTCCAAAAGGGTGGCTTTCGCTCCCTCCCCAGCCACGACAGCAATGCGGGTGAAGGTTGCACCGTCATTATCGCCGGCAAAGACCGTCCGAATGTGCAATGGCTTGTCGATTTCGGCGCCAGGCGCGATTTCAATCGCCAGCCCGTCGGCCATGAGCGCGGTGTTGAGTGCATAGACCGGGTTGTCGCCGCGCGCCGGAGTGGCCTCGATCGCCGCGCGCAGTTCTCCGCCATCATGGGTGAGCGCATCGGAAAGGCGGGTGATCGTCACGCCTTCGACCGAAGGAAGCTCTCCCGTCACACGGCCATTCGCAATCGTGATTACGTGCCGGCCGATGGCGTCAAAACGGTCTTGCGGAAGAGCGACGGCTGCCTCGCCCGCAAGGGCCTTCACATCGCGCAACGCCATGCGCAAATCCGTGTATTTCCACTCTTCAACACGGCGGTGCGGCAGGCCGGTCTCCCGGAAACGCGCAATCGCTTCCTCACGCAACGCCTTGCTCCAGTCCGAGCCGGCAAGCGCAGCTTTTGCCGCTTCGAACTGGCCGAGATAAGCGTCTTCCGCATCGGTGCGGACAATACTCAATTCGGTCATTGCGCCCTCCTTCAAGCTGCGGCGTTTTCGTAAGGGGCGTATTCGGCGTAGCCGTGCGCTTCGAGTTCAAGCGCCAGTTCCTTGCCACCCGACTTCACGAATTTCCCGTCGGCCAAGACATGCACCTTGTCCGGGACGATGTGGTCGAGGAGACGCTGATAATGCGTAATGACAAGGATCGCCCGGTCTTCGCCGCGAAGCGCATTCACGCCTTCGGCCACAATCCGCAGCGCGTCGATGTCGAGGCCGGAATCTGTCTCATCGAGGATGCAAAGCTTCGGCTCAAGCAGCGCCATCTGGAGGATTTCCATGCGCTTCTTCTCACCGCCCGAAAAGCCGACGTTCAGAGGCCGCTTCAGCATCTCCGGGTTCACTTTGAGAAGCTGGCACTTTTCCTTCACGAGCCGCATGAAGTCGGGCGTTGAAAGCTCTTCTTCGCCGCGCGCCTTGCGGACCGCGTTAACCGCCGTCTTCAGAAAGGTCATGGTGGCGACGCCAGGAATTTCCATCGGGTATTGGAAAGCGAGGAAAACGCCGGCGGCTGCACGCTCGTCGGGATCCATCTCGGTCAGGTCTTCACCCCTAAAGGTGACGGCGCCTTGGGTGACTTCATAATCCTCCTTGCCGGCGAGCACATAACCAAGCGTCGATTTGCCCGAACCGTTCGGGCCCATGATGGCATGCACTTCGCCGGGGTGAATATGGAAGTTTAGGCCTTTGAGGATTTGTTGGCCGTCCACTTCGACATGGAGATCTTTAATATCGAGCATCGTTCTGCTTCCTTCTTTAACTCTCGCGTTCGGTTGTTTTCGTATTCTTTCGCTGGGCGGCTCAACCATCGGTGCGATGGACGCGCAGGGGAAAGGCCGACTTGCCCAGCGGCGCGATGTGCGGCATGCAGCCGCGCCTTTCCGCGCCGATCCGCTCTCCAAGAGGCGCAATATTGACCGGGAACGCCTCGCCCTCTTCGAACGGAAAGGCATCGGCATCGCCGATATTGACGACCGGTTTCATTGTTCCCTGCCCGTGCGCCATTTCCATTCTCCATCCGACTTCGATTTGCAGAAACGGATGAATGCCCAGGTGATCAGGAGAAAGGCCGTGAACCACAGCATGAAGGCTCCGGACGCCATCCCATCGGCCCCGCCGCGCATGAATAGCGATGCGAGCGCAACCTGCACGAAGATGAAGCCGGCGACCGCCAGCCAGCCCTTCCAACTCGACGGACGGGCGCCATAGCCCACGGGCTTCGGCTTGAACCAATAGTCGCTCATCGTATGTTTCCCGCTGGAATGACACGCTACCGGGGTCCTGGACTTCACTAGGTCCGGACCCCGGACCGCATCCCGTCCTAGCCGACCGAGCCTTCGAGGCTGATACCGATGAGCTTTTGCGTTTCGACCATGAACTCCATCGGCAGCTGCTGAATCACCTCGCGGGCAAAACCGTTGACGATGAGCGCCACCGCCTCTTCCTCGTCGAGGCCGCGCTGCAAACAGTAAAAGAGCTGATCGTCGGAGATTTTCGAGGTGGTCGCCTCATGCTCGAACACCGCGGTCGAGGTGTTCGCCTCGATATAGGGCACGGTGTGCGCACCGCACTGATCGCCGATGAGGAGCGAGTCGCATTGCGTGAAGTTCCGGGCGTCTTTCGCCTTCCTATGGGCCGAGACGAGACCGCGATAGGTATTGTTCGAACGGCCCGCGGAAATGCCCTTTGAAATGATCCGGCTGGAGGTGTTCCTGCCCAGATGGACCATTTTCGTGCCGGAATCGACCTGCTGCTTCCCATTGGAGATGGCGATTGAGTAGAACTCGCCCACCGAATTGTCGCCCTGCAGGATGCAGCTCGGATACTTCCAGGTAATCGCGGACCCGGTCTCCACCTGGGTCCAGGAGATCTTGGCGTTGGCGCCGCGGCAGGCGCCGCGCTTGGTCACGAAGTTGTAAATCCCGCCCTTGCCCTCGGCGTCGCCCGGATACCAGTTCTGCACGGTGGAAT
>JAKSCL010000054.1 GCA_022360615.1 Hyphomicrobiales bacterium | reverse complement strand
CTCCATGCCCTTTTTCATTTCGCTGTCGCCCGCATCCTCGCTATCGGCGATGCGGTTGGAGAGGAAGCCGCGCCGCTGGTTGCGGTGGAAGACCGCGCGCCCGATCTCGTGCGGCTCCAGCCGCCCGGTCAGCGCGGCGGCGCGCAGCCAATAGGGATCGAGCTTTTCGAGAGCCTTGCGCGCGCCCGCGTCCGCTGGCATCAGCCCGGCCTCGATCAGCGTTGTCATCAAGAGCTTTTGCCGCCGCAGGAACCGGTCGCGCCGCCGCCGCGCCGAGCGGGCCGCCCGCCGGTCTGCGGCAAGCGATTGCTTCGATTGCGGATCGCGCCCCGCCTCCTCGTTCGGCGTCAGGATGCGCACGCCCATGCCGAGAATGCCAACCGGTTCGCCATCGCCATTGATGGTCAGCGCGCACCAGCCGATGGAGTTGCTGCCGAGATCCAGCCCGAGCCTGTAACGATAGGTCATCGCATGCCTCCCACACCGTTGGAGATGCTTTTTTTTGACCGCTATCTCAACATCAATCGGGGAATAGGAAAACAAAGCAGGGGTTTCGCAACCACAAAGCCACAACTTGCCAGCGCGCACTCCGTAATGTATGTAAGGTAGGGAGCGGTTAGCGAAGCCGCTCCCCCCTCGTTGCAACCTCGGCATCTCGCCGCTCTGCTACGCGCACGTTTTAGGATGCCGAGGATGTGATTCGTACTTCACTTGTCCCGTTCATGCAACAAAGTTTTTCATCAATCCCAAATAAAAATCTTGATGAGGGCAATCACCCAGTCTATCAGTAAGCCACCATCCGCTGTAAGCCATCGAAGGTTTCTGGCGATTGATGGTTGCGGTTGGTCCTCGATCTCCAAACGGCTAGGCTGGATAACCGTCTAAAGCCCGGCAGTGCCGGGCTTTTTTCTTTTCCACCAAGCACAAAACCGGGAAACGTCATTCCGGCGAAAGCCGGAATCCACCGGCAAACGGGTCGTCTGCGGTTTGCTGGATCCCGGCTTGCGCCGGGATGACAAAGAGGCCCGGAGCACCCCGCCCACCCTCCGGGACGCCCGGCTAACGCCCGCCCTCAGGCTGAGGTCTCAAGAATGCTGGGGCAAGTTTCGCCTCCACGCGGGGGAGCGGGAGCACAAACCGGCAACCGTCATTCCGGCCCCGGATCGCCGTCCGGGCCGGACCCTTGCCGGAACCCAAGCCTCCGCCAGCGCAACGTTTACAGCCGGTTAAATCCCTATCACCTGTCACCCTCCGGCTTGAGTTGCGGTTGGCCCTCGCTCTCGAAGCGGCTAGGCTTATATTAATTGTACCGGCAATAGTCTCGCGGTTTCGGTTGGCCCGGTTTTCAAAGGCGAAACGGCGGGCAAGAACACGAAAAATGCACCCGAGATTGCCGGATACCGTTTGAGGAGTACTGCCATCATGAACCAGGCCACTATCGTCGTGCAGGCCGAATGGGACGGAGAAGCGCGCGTTTGGGTCGCCACAAGCGATGACGTGGACGGATTGGCGGTCGAGGCCGATACGCTCGAAGAGCTTGAACCCAAGGTCACGGCTGCGCTGTGCGACCTAATAGAACTCAACGGGATCGACAGCGATCTACCGGAAATCCCGGTGCATATCACGGCCACTCAAGTCTCGAAATTGCCCAATCCCTGTCTCTAGTGGTCAATGGCCAACTACACACGCGATGTGAAGCGCCGGCTGACTGAAGCGGGCTGCACGTTCGTGCGCCAAGGACGTGGCGACCATGAAATATGGTACAGCCCCATCATAAACCGCCACATTACCGTCGACAGCGGAATAAAATCGCGGCACACGGCAAATGAAACGCTGAAACAGGCCGGTCTCCCGAAAGCGTTTTAAGCCTCCAATTCTTTGACGGCTCGCCCTCCCGCATGAGAACTCAAACCTTCGTGCTGAGAAGCGGAAGCACAAACCGGCAACTGTCATTCCGGCGCCGGATCGCCGTTCGGCCGGACCCTTGCCGCAACCCAAGCCTCCGCCAGCGCAACGTTTACAGCCGGTTAAATCCCTATCACCTGTCACCCTCCGGCTTGACCGGAGGGTCCACGGCGCCTCGCAAGGGCCACGTTGCGGTTG
>JAKSCL010000325.1 GCA_022360615.1 Hyphomicrobiales bacterium | reverse complement strand
CGATGTGGTCTCTCTCATCCAGGATATCGCCGAACAGACCAACCTGCTTGCGCTCAATGCCACCATCGAGGCGGCGCGGGCCGGGGAATTGGGCAAAGGTTTTGCGGTCGTTGCCTCGGAGGTGAAGGAGCTGGCTGGACAAACTGCGAAGGCCACCGAAGAAATCGGCCAGCAGGTGGCGAGCATTCAGTCCTCCACAAACGGCGCTGTGGAAGCGATTGGCATGATCGCCGAGATCATGGGCGAGGTCGATCAGTTCACGGCAGCCATTGCCGCCTCCGTCGAGCAACAGGGTTCGGCGACAGGTGAAATCTCCCGCAACGTCCAGCAGGCTGCGGTGGGCACCCGCGAGGTTGCCGAAAACGTCTCAGGCGTCACGGCGTCGATCGATGAGACGTCACAGGCGGCAAGCCAGGTGTTCTCCGCCTCGCATGAGCTGAACGACAGCGCTGAACGGCTGAAGGAAGAGGTCGGGACTTTCCTTTCACGTGTGGCTGCGGCCTAACCCGCGAAACCGCCGTCTTTCAGGAACGCGTCCTCGGCCGGGGTGCTCTCACGGCCGAGGATTTTGTTTCTGTGGGGGAAGCGCCCAAACCGGGCAATGATATCGGCGTGGACTTTCGCCCATTTTAGCGCTTCCTCATCGCCGGTCTTTTCGACAAGCCGGATGCATTCGTCCTGATCGTGAGACTGTTCTGAATGTTCGAATGGGAGGTAGAAGAACAGCCTCAGCGGCATCGCGATCTTTCCATCGAAGCCTTTGCGAATGGCTTCGCGGGCAATGCCGAGTGCTCTCATGTCGTTCTCAAAGGCTTTTGGATCGTCGCGGAAAATGTTTCTTGAAAACTGATCGAGAAGAATGACAAGCGCGAGCGCTCCATGGGGCGTTTGGCTCCAATGATCAAGGCGGCCGATGCGGGCTGCGTGGTGGACGGCGCTGAACCGGGAACGGATTTCAGCGTCAAAATCCGCGTCCTTCTGAAACCACCTGTCATGTCCGGCCCCCTCCCAGAAAGTGAGAACGGTTTCAGGCCCGGCATCCGTTGTTGTCGTGTTCCCGCTCATTCGGAATCTCCGCTCATGAGGCCGCATCCAGCCTTTGGCTTGACATGTCACGGTCCGTGATCACCTTGTCGATTTAAGCCATCTGTTGCTTGATTTGGAGAGAAGCCCTTGGCTCACCTGCTCGATGTCAAAGGCCTTTTGTGTCCGTTGCCGGTCTTGAAAGCGCGCAAAGCGTTGAAGCCATTAGGCCCTGGAGAGGTGCTGACGATCGAGGCGACCGATCCCGCTTCTGTGATCGACATTCCGCATTTTTGCAGCGAAAGCGGCCATACGCTTGAGGCCCAGGACGAGAGGGACGGTGTTTACGTCTTTGCGGTGCGCAAGGCCGGTTAATCCGGCCTCCCGCGCCGTACGATTGCGACAAGCACCGCAAGCACGATGCCCGCGCCAAGATATTGGTGCATCTCCAGCGTTTCACCCAGCACAAGCGCTGCCGCGGCGATGGCGGCAACCGGTTCGATGAAAAAGAACTGGGTGATGTGGGCCGCAGGGGCATGGGCGGAGGCCCGCATCTGAAACAAAAAGCCGAGCCCGTATCCAGCTGCGATCACAAGCGGTGGGATGGCGCCCGCCCATGAAAGAATGGCGGGCGACGGGCCGCCCATTACGACCGCAAAGCCGAAGGCGGGCAAGAGCAGCAGAAGATGCACCCAGAAGGCGACCGTGAGCACCGGCAGCCTTGGCGCCATCTGTCCCGCGAACAGGAACATGCCGGTTGCGCCGGCGGCTGCCATCGCGGCCAGCACGAGTCCGCGCGGATCGAGCGAATGTATGGATGGCCCGATGGCGAGACCAAGGCCGGCAAAGGCGACCAGTATGAGAACAGCATTCAGGGGTGGCAGGCGCGTTCCGTCCACGAAAGGACTGACAAGTGCCGTCAATAAGGGAAAGGTGAAGAATATGATGGCAGCCAAGCCGACCGGGATAAAGGCGACCGAACCCATATAGGTGACGCCGATGAACCAGATACAAAGCGAATAGCCGAGAAGCGGCGGCCACAGATCGCGCGGCACCGTCAAAGGGCGTCTCAACGCGAGGACAAGCGGGATGATCAACGCGCCCACAAATGCAACACGGTAAAAAGCGAGATCTGGAGCATGAACGCCTGCTTCCGATCCAAGCCGCGTCCACGGCATCAGCCCGCCGTAGCAAATGGCAGAAAGCAGCGCAAAGACCACGCCAAGGCGGCCGGCGCGGTCTGCTTCCGGCCTTTCAAAGGCCGGTGCGCTCACTGACCGCTCGCGCGTTTCGGCCTCGGCACCGGGAGGGGGACGATATCCTGTTCGCTGCCAACGTCGCCAGCATCGACGGCGGCGGTAGAGGGCCGCAGTGCGGGTGCCGCAGCGGCGCCTGCGGTGAAAAGTGCCGCGCCGGGCGCATCATCGGGACGCGGCACAGGGCTTGGCACATTGCTCGCCGCAACCGTTCCATCGGCCGGCAAGAGTGCAACACGCACTGGCGAAAGGCGATGATCGGCCGCGTTCAGTTGCCTGTCAGGGCGGGGCACGCGGTTCGGGCCGCAAACCATCGGGCGCATATTTGTCGGGTTCATGCTTGCCGCTGGTCCCGGCAGGTAATTGTCGACCGAGCGTCCGCTGATGCCGATCAAGGCTTTGCGGAAGCCGGCTTCCAGAAGCTTTTCCGCTTCCTCCTTGCGTTGGATTGCAGACGTCTGACCGAGGACGACAGCGACCAGCCGCCAGCCGCTTTGCGTGGCGCTGGCAACCAAATTGAAACCGGAGGCGCAGATGAAACCCGTTTTCATACCGTCGGCGCCATTGTAGCGGCCGAGAAGGTGGTTATGGCTCGACAGTCGCCGCTTTCCGACAAACACAGCCGGCACTTCGAAAAGTGCGGCATGCTCGGGGAATTCCTGAACGATTGCACGGCTCAGGATGCCCATATCCCGGGCCGTCGTCACCTGATCAGGTGCGGGAAGGCCATGCGGGTTGACGAATTGGGTCCGCGTCATGCCAAGGGCCCTGGATGTCGCATTCATCTCGTTGACGAAGTTATGCTCGCTGCCCGAAACGGTTTCGGCAACCGCAACGGCGATATCGTTCGCCGATTTCACGATAAGCAGGTGAAGGGCATCGGAGAGCGTCAGACGGGAGCCGACTGGAAATCCGACCTTGCTGGGAGGTTGGGCGAGGGCCTGGCTTGAGATCGCGACGGGACTATCCATGGTCAAGCGTCCCCCGCGCACGGCCTTGAACGTCACATAGGCCGTCATCAATTTGGTGAGGGATGCCGGGTACCAGAGATCATGCGCGTTTTCCGCATGCAGTACCGTGCCGCTCTTTGCATCGAACACAAAAGTTGGGCCTGCCGCCGCAGTACGCGGTGCGGCAAAATATGCCGCGATCACAAGCATTGCAAAAAGGCGATAAATGCCCTGCACGGCTCACCTCAGCAAATGTCGAACAACTCGAGGGTCAATCGCTGTCCAAGCTGCCGCGACCGGTTCCATATCGCACCGATAGACAGCTGATCCAGTTTCTGCGCCTTAACTAACCTCACTGGACGCGGCTGACAAATCCAAGTTTTCGTTATCACCTGCTTCGGCGAGACCAGTATCGCTTTTAGGACGTTTGCCGGTCCCCCGGATGATCGCCATCGCACCCCGGTCAATCGGCACCACGAAGGACAAAAGGTTTTCGTTGGCGTGCCCGCCAGCACTGGTAACCTTGCCGCTCAAGCGCGATAGCAGTTTTGCCAGAATGGCCAAATAGAGACTTGTGTCCATTTCGCGCTCGGAAGTCCGCGTTCTGGGGCGCACTGTGAAGGCCTCGATTTCAGCGATCGTGAAAATGCAGAGCTTGTCGCTCGCGGGTTTAGCCGTAATCGCGATCTTCGGCATCGTACGGTTGCTGCGCCCGCGGACAATATTGAGTGCTGACTTGAAAATCCGTTCCACTGACAAATCGTCGCTTGTGAGCGGCGGCAGGAAACCGTGGCGCACATTGTCAGGGGCCATCTGCCCGCTTGCCACGGCCTGCTCCTGCCATTTTGCAACTGCACGGTCGGGCATGATGGAGCGGGTGCGGTAGGCAGGCCTTTTTCCGTCCCCGGACAACTCCATCAAGATACGGCAGGCTTCGAGCATCTGGCGCAGCTCCTCGGCCCGCAGAAGCTGGTCCTTGTATCCTCTATCGCTCTTTTCTTTGTCCTCGCTCAGTTTCTCCATTTGAGCTGCAATCGGGCGGAGATCTGAAATCGTGATGAAGTACCTCTTCACCGAGCCATCAAGGCGGCGCACCGCGCCGCCGCCGACATGGGCGGGAATCCATTGGCCACCGATTGAAACTTCCGCCTCAGTAAAGTTCAGTCCCTCGGAAACGGCATCGCGAACGGATAGCGGCGTTTCGTCGAGACGGAGGAAATGCCCCTCTATCGCGGCAAAGTCTTCGCGGTCATCAAAACCGAAAAGGGCAAGCGCTGCCTCGTTCGCATGCTCCAATTCGCCTTCGGCCCTATAGATAAGAGTGGCTTCAGGCAGGCCATTGATCACCCCAATCGCGTTCGCAAGCTCTTCGTTGAATAGGTTGCTGACAATTAGAAGGAGCTCGTCAACAGCACCCGAGAGACTGCCCAGTTCATCTTTTTGACGGATGCCGGTGAGCATCCGGTGCGCCATACCCGGATCGTTCGCGGCGGCAAGCGCAGACGCCGTCATCTTGCGCAATGGACGAAGCACCATCAGCATAACGGCCGCCGAGATGGCGACAGCGCACAAGAGACCTATGACAAGGCTGATGGCAAGTTCGTGGCGCATGTCCGACCAGATCGCCCGCCAGACCGGGCGGGCATCGACGCGGAGGATGACGCCATATTGAAGCTCCGTGTCGTCCGGGCGAAGGTAGATATCGAGATGTTGGCGATCATGCGATGTCCGTTCCGATACCTGGGTAAGGACCGCATCGCGCCAGGTAAGGTCGGGCAATTGTCCGAACTGGCCCTGATCCTGCCCAATCGCGTCCACATAGACCCCACCTTCGGCGAGACCGATGCGGACGAGATGTTCGCCGATCTCAATCAATTCGGGGATTATCGGGAAACGCCGGTCGTCGACTGCAGCGCGGAACAGTTCGCCCACATCCCGCTGTTTCTCGGTAAAGTGAACCTGAACCGTATGGTTGTAGCGGTAGGCGATTGTTGCAAGGCAGACAGCAAGAACCGTTCCGTAAACCGTGATGGCCAGATAACGGGCAAGGCGGGATACCAGAAGGCTCCGCGTAACGCTGCTAAACTGGCTTCTGTTCACCCTGCCCGGTTCCTTACGGTTGACTGTGTATTCGCAAAGCGCGCCCGCAATTCGAGCAAGGATCACAAAAGGCCACTAAGGCTGCGTTAACTCTTAGTCAAAAATGGTTCAAATTTACCTTACGGTATGTGGTTTGGATTTCTCGTTCCCACCGGGATTGGAAAAGCTACGTCCGCAAGAACGAATCGATGCTTTCTCCACCGCGCGCGCGTCCGATCCGCGTTTCACAGGACAGTATTTGCGTTTTCCTTCGTCGGTCCGGCTGTATACGGTGCGCCTTGTACGAGCGAAGCCTGATGCTCAGACCGAAGAGATTTCGAGCCGGGAGGAATCCCAGTATCGAAATGGCGCTGGCCGGTCAGGCCGAATCAGCGGAACTGGTGAGCGAAGCGTATTCGGCGCGGACGGAATAATGGTGCCCCTGGCCGGACTCGAACCAGCACGCCCTTGCGGGCAGCAGATTTTGAGTCTGCCGCGTCTACCAATTCCGCCACAGGGGCCCATCGCAACGGATGAGGAGGCGGAGTGTATCCACCGCGCCTTCTGCGTCAATGGCCGTTGTTGGCAACGCCAGATTGATCGGTTGAAAGGGCGGCCTTCAGATCGCAATCAAGCCAGGCGTTAAGGGCATCGAAGCCCCGTTCGGGAATGTGCACGACCCTGTTTTCGCGGGAACGCTCGATCCAGCCGTGTTCCAGGCAATGGGTGGCGATGGCTGCTCCGACCGAACCTGCAATATGAAATCTGCGCTCGCTCCAATCGAGGCATGATCGGCAAAAGGCCCGGCGTTTCGCCCGTAAGGCATCAACATCGATCCCTGTATCTTTGAGGAAGGCTGCGCCGCTGTCCGTCAGTGATCCGCCGTCCTCGGTGAGGATGACCATGCCGCGATCACCGAGCCGGGAGGCGATGACAACACCAAGCTTTCCGGCCAGATGGTCATAGCACATGCGCGCCCGGCGCAGTGTTTTGCCGGAACGCCAAACTGTACGTTCGCGCTCCGGCTCGGTCGCGAGCGTCATGATGGTTTCAAGAAGCTCGGCGACGCGCGGTGTCGCGATGCGGAAATAGCGGTGGCGGCCCTGTTTCACGACGGACAGAAGCCCGCCTTCGGTGAGCTTGGCCAGATGACCGCTGGCCGTTTGCGGGCTGATATGGCCCGCATATGCGAGTTCGCCCGCCGTAAGTGCGCGTCCGTCCATGAGTGCATGCAGCATGTTGGCGCGGGCCGGGTCGCCAATAAGCGATGCGATATAGGCAACGGACAGTGTGTCGGACATCGCCCACAAAGTAGGTCCGGCACCGGTTCGCCGCAACGGTGTTTGCTACGGCCGACACCGTAGCGATTGCGGGTGTGCGGCCGCCCGTTTGCTGCGAAGGTTCTCCGCATAAGGAGACCAAAATGACCCTTTACAGCATAAGGATGCCACGCAACGGGCCGCTTCTGGAATCCGGCCGGCCCGGCCCGGAAATCTGGCTTCGTCTGGTCTTGACGTGGATGGTTGAAGTCGCCGCGCGCGGCCGCACGCGCCGCCGTCTTGCACGTCTCGATCCGCATCTTCTTGAGGATATCGGCCTGACCCGCGACGATGTTTTGCGCGAATGCGCGAAGCCGTTTTGGCGGTGACGGATACTGGAAGCCCGCCCTGCCACGTGCTAGTCACGCCGTCGCTCTTTCGGCCAATCGGGTGCGGCGCCCATGCACAAACAGATCAATCCTGTTCCCCATGAGGGGATCGTCCCGTTCATCCGCACGGTCATTGCCGGTATCGTTGAGACAAAGGCAGACCGTGCCGATGACGACCGTCCGCTCGAAATCACGCTTGGCGAGCTCTTCGATGCGCTTGAGGCGCGGGCTTTCGGCATTCTCATTCTGATTCTTGCGCTGCCTTGTTGCGTGCCTTTCGTCTACATCATTCCGCAGCTTGTCGCTTTGCCGATGCTGCTGCTTGCCGGTCAGATGGCGGCGGGCCGGCATTCGCCTTGGCTGCCGGAGAGCCTGCGGCAGCGAAGCTTTCCCGTGCATGCGCTGGAAGATGTGGTGAACCGCGCGGCGCGCTATGTGGGCTGGTTCGAGCGGCTGTCTTACCAGCGTCTCGCTGGCTTGACCGGTTCGTTGGGCAGCCGGTTCGTCGGCCTCCTGCTTCTCATACCCTGCGCTTCGATCCTTGTGCCCTTGCCGTTGACAAACACCCTGCCCGGCATTGGGGTTGCGATCGCGGCGGTTGGGCTGACCGAGCGCGACGGGCTTTTGGTTATCGGCGGTTTGACGATTGGTCTGGTTTGGGTTGGGCTCCTTCTCACCGGAGGCCTCACTTTGATCAAAGCGCTTGCCGGGCTCGCGGGTTAATCAGAACAGAGGTTTTTTGAGAACAATTCGTCCGTCGTTGTCATAGAACTTCAATAAAAATCGGGGCATTACTACAAAGAAATGACAGTTTAGAGCCGTTCCCGATCCGCCATGAGTTTTCTGCGTTCCCTCTACGACTGGACCGTAAGCAAAGCGGATCACCCGCATGCGGCCGGCTGGCTGGGTACGATCTCCTTTCTCGAAAGCGCGGTTTTTCCAATTCCTCCGGACGCGCTTCTCATCCCCATGACCATCGCCAACCGCAGGAAAGCCTGGATTTACGCGTTGGTTTGCTCCGTTTGCTCGGTTCTTGGCGGCATTGCCGGTTATCTGATCGGCTTGCTTTTCTTCGATCTTGTGGGGCAGGCGATCCTCAGCTTCTACGGGCTTGTGGAGGATTTCTATTACTTTGCCGAGCAGTACAATACTTATGGTGCTTGGATTGTCTTCATTGCAGGTGTGACGCCCATCCCGTACAAACTCGCCACGATCGCGAGTGGCGCGACCCATTTGGACCTTGGGGTATTCATCGCCGCGAGCGTGGCGTCACGCACGATCCGCTATTTTGCTGTTGCGGGGCTTCTTTATTGGACCGGACCCGCCATCCGCCAATTCGTTGAAACCCGCATGGAACTGGCCTTCACGCTTTTTGTCGCGGTTCTGGTTGGCGGCGCCGTCGCCTTGCATTACGTCGTGTAGAGCGTGCTAGGAAAAGTGGGCACCGATTTTCCGCCAGAGCACGCAAAAAACAAAAAGATGGAAGACGTTTTCCAACGGGAGGCATTGCAATTCATGGCCGATACGCATCCAGGCGTCCGCTTCGCAGGCCGGACCGTTCCCGCTCAAGCATTCCCGCTTCTTTTGCTGTTCGGGGCGTGTGCCACGATCCTCGGCGCTTATGGCTTTGAATACATCGGCGGTTATGAGCCTTGTCCGCTCTGCCTTGAACAACGCGGGCCCTATTATCTGGCTATCCCGGTTGCGGCCCTTGGGCTGGTCTTGCGCCTCATGGACCGGGCACCGCGGATCAGCGGTCCGCTATTTGCGGCGGTTGGCGCCATCTTTCTCTACAGCGCCTATCTTGGCGGGTTCCATGCGGGCGTCGAGTGGCGCTGGTGGCCAGGGCCCGCCGACTGCGCTGTGGCCGCTGCTGGCGGGGGAGCGGGCGACATCACATCGCTGATGGCCCAGCTGGAGACGGCACGCATCGTGCCTTGCGATGAGGTCCAGTGGCGGTTCCTCGGGCTCTCCTTTGCAGGATACAATTTTCTGATTTCGCTTGCGCTCGCCGCGCTGGCTTTATTGGCTTTTCGCTCAAGGACAGCTTAGCAAAAAGCCGCTCTTAGGGCTCCAGTTCGGTATCCCAGTAGAGAAAATCCATCCAGCTTTCATGCAGAAAATTGGGCGGGAAAGCCCGCCCATTATTGTGAAGATCCTGAACACTCGGCTTATACGGTGTCTGGGCAGGCCACATGCCCGCCCTTTTCGGCATCATGCCGCCCTTCTTCAGATTGCAGGGGGCGCAGGCGGTCACGACGTTTTCCCAGGTGGTTTGGCCGCCGCGCGAGCGGGGGATCAAATGATCGAAGGTGAGGTCCTCGCGGGCGCCGCAATATTGGCAGGAGAACCGGTCACGCAGGAAAACATTGAAGCGGGTGAATGCGGGATGGCGGGCGGGGCGGACATAACTCTTAAGGCACACGACACTTGGCAGGCGCATTTCGAAGCTCGGACTTCGAACGAGCCGGTCGTAGTACGAGACGATGTTCACTCGTTCGAGGAACACCGCCTTTATCGCGTCCTGCCATGACCACAGCGAGAGTGGATAATAGCTCAGCGGACGGTAGTCCGCATTCAGGACCAGCGCTGGGCAGGCATCGGGCGAGACGTGGGCGTTCAAAACTCCGCTCCCGTATCCGATTCGACCGCTCCTCTACGGTCGCGGGCATATTGTATAGCCTGTGTGTCACGAATGTGAAGGTTTCCGTTACCGATTCTTGAGGTCCGGACAGGCCGCACACAGTGCTGCTTTTTCTTTCCGAATCAGCGATTTGCAAGCGCGCGGGCGACAAATCGCGCGCCCAGTTCCAGTCCGTCGGGTGCTATGCCGTGGCCGATTCCCTCGCTCACATGCCACTCCACCGGAATCTCGGCGCGGCCAAGCGCCTGGGCGGCCTGCAGGAGTGCCTGGACAGGAATGACCTCGTCCCGGTCGCCATGGATCAGCATGACGGGCGGGGCTGCGGCCTTTTCCGCTTCGAGGTGCTCGGGACCGGCAAGCATTCCCGAATAACCCAGGATAGCGCCCGGTGCGGCTTGCCGCCGCAGGCCGACATGTAGGGCCATCATCGTACCCTGGCTGAAGCCGACCAGTGCCATATCCGCATCGCTTAAGCCATGCGTGGCGAGTTCATTGGTCAGAAAGGCATTGAGTGTCGGGGCGGCCTTATTCACGCCACGCCAGCGCTCACCGGGGTCTCGGAAGGTGAGTTCGAACCATTGCCGCCCAAAGGGCGCGCCGCCGCAAGGCTCGGGCGCATGAGGGGAGACGAAAAGCGCATCGGGTAGAAGCTCGGCCCAGGCCTCGCCAAGCCCGATAAGATCATTCCCATCCGCGCCGTAGCCATGCAGGAACACCACGAGCTTTCTAGGCGCCGCGCCCGATTTTGGCATCAATCGCGGTCCGTCGATTCGCGGGACGGTCATTCATCAATCCTTATTCAGACAAAGCGCCCATTCAAACGGGCACGGCGTCGCGCCGGCGGGTAACACCGTAATAGCGCCAAAAAAGACGCGCCGCGACACCGCGGTGCGGACTCCATGCGCTTGCAATCTCACGCAATGCCTTGTCGCCCGGGCGTTCATCAAGACCTAACGCGTCGCGTACGGCATGTTGGAGCGCCAAGTCGCCCGCCGGGAAAATGTCCGGATGACCGAGGCAAAAGAGGAGATAAACCTCAGCCGTCCATGGCCCGATTCCCTTGATGGCGGTCAATACCGTCATGGCGTCATCCGGGTGCTTGTCCGCAAGCGCGTCAAAATCGAGCCCATTCCGCTCGGCGTTCGCACAGGCTCTGAGCGTGCGAACCTTGCCGGCGGACAGTCCCGCAGAACGCAACCTTTCATCTTCGGCATCGAGGACACGAGATGCATCGAGCGGCCGCACGGTCTCTAGAAGTCTCGTCCATATCGCGTTGGCGCTGGCCTTCGACAGCTGCTGCGAGACGACGATTTCCGCCAGTCCCTCAAATCCCGGCGCGCGGCGGCGTATTGGCACGTCGCCCGCCAGATCGATCACGGGATGAAGCCGTTTGTCGATTTGCCGCAGTTCCTTAAGGGCGTTCAGCACATCGGCTTCGGTTTCGATCGTCTTCATGCCATTGATCTTGATGGGCGAATCTCGAAAGTCGTATTCCCTTGGACCATCAGCCTATATTGTTTTTTCGATTCTCCACAAAGCCATGCTGTCCTTGCCAGAGCAACAGGTTTTCCGTTTTGCACCGAGTCCAAACGGTCTCTTGCATCTTGGGCATGCCTATTCGGCGCTTTTGAATGCGGATCTGGCGCGCTCACGCCAGGGACGGTTTCTTCTGCGCATCGAGGATGTCGACAAGGGCAGGGCCCGGCGCGAGTTCATCCACCAAATTGAAGAAGACCTCGCTTGGCTCGGCGTTTGGTGGGAAGAGCCTGTGATGCGTCAATCGCGCCGTTTCTCAGCGTATAAGCCGTTCGTCGCGGTCCTTGAGGCGAAGGGGCTTGTCTATCCGTGCTTTGCGAGCCGGGCCGAGATCGCCGCGGCGGTTGCGAGGAAAGGCACAGACTGGCCGAGGGACCCGGATGGCACGCCGCTTTATCCGGGGCTATGGCGGCGCCGCCCGGCGGTTGATGTGATCCGGATGCGTGCTATGGGCCTTCCCCATGCTTTGCGGCTCGACATGGAGAAGGCTTTGGATGCGCTTGGATTGGGGCCCGGCGATAGAATTACATGGCAGGAAGAAGACGAGGCAGGCGGCTTCACCGAGCGTGCCGGCCGGCCATCGGATTGGGGCGATGTCGTGATTGCGCGCAAGGACGTGCCCATATCCTACCATGCGGCGGTTGTCGTCGACGACCATGCCCAAGGCGTCACCCGTGTGGTGCGGGGAAAGGATATCGAACCGGCAACGGTGCTCCACCGTTTGCTTCAAGACCTCCTTGGTTTGGGCGCGCCCGTCTACCGGCACCACCGGCTGATCCTCGATGGCGACGGCAAAAAACTCTCCAAAAGCGATGGTGCGGTCAGTCTGAAAGCGCTCAGAGAGGCGGGCAAACGCCCTTCCGAGATCCGGCGGATGGTTGGGCTCTAATGGGGCACGATGAGAAGCCAGATGGCGCAGGTGAGAAAGGCAACCGCCGTTGAAACCGCCACGCTTGAGGACGCCATGCGGATGCCGGTGCCGTAGTGCTGTGCTATCAGATAAGCGTTCACGCCGCATGGGCAGGCGGCGATCAATACCAGCGAACCGGTCCACACGGGCGGCAACGCGAAAACGGCGTGGGCCATCACCCAGACGATGGCTGGAAGCACGAAAAGCTTGAGGCCGGTCAGTGAGGCGGTTGCCCGCCAGTCACCGCTGATGCCGTACTTCATAAGGGCGATGCCGAGCGCGAACAGAGCGCACGGGCCTGCCGTGTCGGCGAGGGCATCGAGAACGGGGCGGAAAAGGCCTTCGGTCGGCAGGCCCGCCAGCCGCCAGGTCAGTCCCGACAACAGCCCGATGACAATGGGATGGGTGGCGATGCCTTTTGCCGTGTTCTTCACGGTCGTCAGCGAGAGCCGGCCGCTTTGCGCCACCTCCATCAAGGCGGCGGCAACCGTCATCATCAACGGGAAGTGGATGGATAGGAGAAGGGCAAGCGGAACGGCGCCCTCTTCGCCATAGGCTGCGAGAATGAGCGGTATGCCGACAAGGACCGTGTTCGACTGGCAGGCCGTGAATCCGGCAACCACTCCGGTGCGGCCATCCCGTTTGAGAGCGAGCATAATGATCGCCATGGCCGCGAGCCAGACAACGGCGATCGCCGTGAAATAGGAGGCCCAAAGGCCCCACGGACTCACAGCCGGGATGTCGCCATCGGCCATGGTGCGGAAAAGAAGGAGCGGAATCGCGATGCCGAAAACGTAGTCCGAAAGGCCTTCGCCTGCGTTCTCGGAGAGAAAATTAAAACGCCGCGCCGTGTAACCCGCTGCGATCAGTCCGAAGACGGGCAGGATGATTGTGATGATCGTCGTGAAATCCATGGGGCGGGCGTGTGCGGCGGACGGGATGGGCTCAATAAGGCTTGGGCGTTTCAACCGGTCAAGATGCCGCGGTGCATGGCCGGTTTGCCGGATAATTGCTCGCGGCCATAAAATCGCGCTAAAGAGCCGTACATCTAGGAAAATCCGTTCGGATAGATCGAGGTGCAATGCGCTCGATGCCGCGCGGCGTTTCCAGTGTGATGGATTTTCTGAAAAGGAGGGCGCAATGGCCATTTCCGTCCAATCCGCGGACAGACCGGGTCAACATGTGTTGCGCGCGCCTGGCAAAGCCGTGATGCGGTTCATCTACAGGCATTGGGCGAGGAATTACGACAAAGTCATCCGCAAGCTTGGTTACCGTGCGCCGGAGTTTGCCGCGGATGCGCTTGCCCGGCATGTGGATCTTTCTTCGGGGCCGGTTCTCGATATGGCTTGCGGCACCGGTTTGTCGGGCCTTGCGCTGAAGGCGCTTGGCGCGAACCGGATCGACGGCATGGACATCTCGACCGAGATGATGCAGCAGGCCCGGAAAAAGGGGATTTATAGCCGCTTCATCGTTGCGGATGCCTCCGTGCCGCTTCCTATCGAGGACGGAGCCTATATCGCCGCCCTTTCCACCGGGCTTTTCACCAATGGCCATGTGGGGGCGATTGCGCTTGAACCGATTCTCAGCGCCGTGCGGCCGGGCGGATGCTTCAGCTTCAGCGTGCACAGTTCGGTGTGGAAGCGGCTCGGCTTCAAGGACACGATTGAACGCCTTGAACGGGAGGGCCGTGTGGATGTGCTCGAGAACACGCCGATGAAGCATATGGAAGGCCTGGCCGGACAGACGACGATCGTTGTGGTGTTGCGCCGAAGCGCCAGTTGAATCGGTTCTTTTCCTCACTCTTTTGGATACTCCCGGCCGCTGATTTGTCCTAAATGATTGGGGACGGCGGGAAGCCGTTTGCGAGACGGGAGTGGGATCAATGGGACTTTTCAAATTCATCAGAGATGCGGGCAAGAGCCTTTTCGGCGCGGGTGAGGCGAACGCCGCCGAGGCCATCGAAAAGGAGGTGAAGGATCTGGGTCTTGACGGTGACATCAAGGTTGAGGTCGACGGCGAAAAAGTAAAAATCTCAGGCGATGTGCCCAACCAGGAGACAAAGGAAAAAATCATTCTGGCGGCGGGCAATGTGGAAGGCATTGCTGAAGTGGAAGACGGCATGAACGCGGAAGCGGGTGGCGACGAGGCGAACTTCCATACGGTTGAAAAAGGCGACACGCTTTGGGCCATTGCCACGAAAGCCTATGGTGATGGTTCCAAATATCCGGTGATCTTTGAGGCGAATAAGCCGATGCTGTCCGATCCGGACAAGATTTATCCTGGCCAGGTGCTGCGTATTCCAGCCCTTAGTTGAGTCGGCGTATCGTTTTATGCGTTGAAGGGCGGTTCAATACCGCCCTTCAATAATCGCCATACGGTTCGTTTAGCGGTCTGTTTTCTTTACATCGACCTTCAGTGCGGCGGATTCGCCGCATTCGTCCCCCGTGCTGCATGGATCTTCCGCCGTGATGACTTCGAGGATGTCAAGACCATCGCGGCGATAGACCCCGTAGCCCTGGACCTTCGCATCGAACGCGCGATCGTAGCCGTTTTGCGACGATACGAAGACCGTTAGACGGCATCCGCTTTCACCGCAAAAATGCAAATCGAAGCCTTGGCAGACGAATCCCATGGAATCGATAACGAAGTCGGGTTTCCCGTCGGCGTTGAAATTGGCGGAATTCACGAAACCTGCCGCGAAAGCCGGTGAGCCGCCATTGCCGGCACAGAGCCGCGCATAGTCCGTCTTCAACGCCTCGATAGCCGCCGGCAGGCCCTGTTCTGTCTCCGTTTGCGGATTCAACATGAACACAGCCGCCATGACGGCGGTGGACATCGACACATTCACGTTATCAACCCCCCGGATGATCGTTGCGCCGGAAGGTTTAGCGCATGCGCTTCAACGAAGGATGAGGCCACGCGTGAGTATTTGTGCCAAATTTTAGTGGATCTTCGGGTTCAGCCGACCGCCGTCAGCGCCATCGCCCCTGCCGGTCCGGCAGCGACCGAAGGACCCCCACATACGTTTTCCATGCTTGCGCCCGGCCTGGGCCTGTGGCCGGACGGCTCGGAATAACCCCCGAAGGAGACAAGCGCTTGCGGCGAATGGGTGTTATGAAAAGACAATGGCCCCGGTGGGCCGGCTTTCTTTTCAATCCCCCAGAGCAAAGGATCAGTATGACCGACAAAAAGTTGCTGGCGCGGGCTTATGAGGTGAAGACGCTTCAAGAAACGGAGCGCCTGTATGACGATTGGGCCGCAACCTACGACAGCGAGCTCATCGAGAACGGCTACATGACACCGCAACGCTGCGCGGATGTGCTGGCGGCATTGGCTGTCGGTCGGGCCGGGCCCACAATCGATCTCGGCTGTGGCTCCGGCCAATGCGGACAAGCGCTCAAGATGGCCGGTTTCGGCCCTCTGGATGGCGCGGATTATTCTGAAGGCATGCTCGGAATGGCCGCACAAACCGGCTGCTATCGCACGCTCGGACGCTGCAATCTCATGGAGCCGCTTGGCGGCCAGATCACCAGGGACGCCGGGTTCTCCGCGCCCTACAGGAATGCCGTGGCCGCCGGGGTTCTCAATCCAGCCCACACCGAACCGTCGGCGATTGCGAATATCTTGGAGATTGTGGCGCCTGGAGGCCTTTTCGTCTTCTCACTTAACGACCACGTCTATCCAGGTGGTGGTTATCAAGAGGCGATCGCGGAAAAAGAGGCTGACGGTGCCGTGCGTACGGTGTTCAAGTCCTATGGCGGGCATATCCCGCAGCGCGGCCTGAACGCCTGGGTGGTAGCTCTGCAAAAGGCCGGTTAAGCGGCTGCAAGGATTGACCGCCAGGGGTAACAGTCATCAGACTTCTACCCCTTGAACAAGGAGGGCGTGCCATGTCATTCGCGGTTGCAGAATCTGAACGGCCGAGCGCGGATCATTGGGAGGAACGGGTCGATCTCGCCGCCGCTTTCCGCTGGACGGCGCGCTTCAACATGCACGAGGCCGTCGCCAACCACTTCAGCCTCGCCATCAACGAGGATGGCACGCAGTTCGTGATGAACCCGAATCAGCGTCATTTCTCACGCATAAAGGCGTCCGATCTCATCTTTCTGGATGCGAACGACCGGGACACCATGAACCGCCGGGATGCGCCCGACCCGACGGCCTGGGGCCTTCATGGCGGGGTGCACCGGCACTGCGCGCATGCGCGCTGCGTCATGCACGTTCATCCCACCTTTTCGACGGTGCTCGCGAGCCTTGCCGATTCCGTCATCAAACCCATCGACCAGAACACGGCGATGTTCTTCAACCGGACGGTGGTCGACGATCATTATGGCGGCCTTGCTTTCGAGGAAGAGGGCGAGCGCTGTGCCAAGCTTCTCTCCGACCCGAAGAAAAAGGTCATGGTGATGGGCAATCATGGCGTGCTGGTTTTGGGCGACACGGTCGCCGACGCCTTCACCCGGCTTTACTATTTTGAGCGCGCTGCAGAGACCTATATCCGCGCGCTTTCAACCGGCCAGCAGTTGCGCGTCCTTTCCGACGACATTGCCGAGAAGACCGCGCAGGAGTTGGAGGACTTTCCCGAAATGGCCGAGCGGCATTTATCGGAATTGAAGGCCATTCTCGATTACGAGGGCAGCGATTACCGGGAGTAGCCGCGAACCGCTAGGCGTTTTCGTTTTCAAAGCGCGAGCGCGAGGGTTCGTGTCAATGACATCAAGGCGCATATTTTTGCAGCCCATTTGCCTGGCTTCCTCCCAAATCTGGTCAAGAAGGGCTGAACCGATACCGAGACCGCGCGCACTTTCAGCAACAAAAATACCGTCCATGAGCAGCATTTCCGGTCGCATTTCCGCTCCAAGAGCGTCAGGCACAGACCGCGCCACACCATCTATGTGAGACGGCGAGATCTTTCAATCCGCCTGGAATAAAAGCGCCATTGTGCGTTTTGAAATCCGCAATGCCGGCCACAAACAGCCGCTGCTCTTTCTTGTCTACGCCGCCGTGTCCGGATCGATGCGGGTGGCGAGCTTGAATTCCAGCAATTGTTCGGCTGTGAAGAAGTAGATCTGCTCCTTCGGCGTGCGCATGGCGAATGTCCAGACATGGGCATCGACGCCGAAGCCGTGCAAGAGGTCTTGTGCCGATGCGGCCACGCGCTGCGCCGAGGCAATGCCATCCTGAAGCGATCCAAAACTTCCGGCGGCTGCGAATGCCTGATGGACGCCGATCCATGCATCCGGGTGCGCGATGCGTTCCACACCGGCGGCAAAGACCAAGGGGCAGGAGGACGCGCAATATGCCTCAGGCTCTATCCGTGTGTTGAGGCCTTCCTCGCGGATGCGGCGCGCAAGCGCGATCGCCTCGTCAACGACCCCGCCCGGTGAGTGGAGGGCGATCTCGCCGGGACCGGCTGCCCCATAAGCCTCCGATTCCAGAAAGCGCGTGAATTCCAAAGCCGTTCCCGGGGCGATCGTGCCGGAGGCGACGATCTTTCCGCCGGAAATCGTGAACCGCATGGGGCTCGCCTCGCCTGGCTGCGTCCGGTTTCGGCCATCCGGCAGGCTGCGCCCCGGCGCGACAGGCCGTGCGGTGGGCAGATAGGGCCGTGTCTGATCGCCCGGTGCGGGCCGGTTCATGGTCACCTGGCCGCCCGATGGCGGTGCATAGGCTCCGCCATCGCTCAAGCTGCGGTAATCGGTGATGAGAAGAAACAGGCTCGATGCGGCAACGACGCAAAAAACCGCCAGGGCGAAACCGGCTTCTGCTAGTTTCTCGCGCCATCCGCTCATGCTGCACGGAGGTCCGTTGTGGTTCGCTTAAAGGTGCTGGCGAAACGCATCATGACCGCACCGGGCTCCGATCCGTTTTTGACGCGATCGGTGTGACATTGGCCGGTTCATCCGCCATCCGTTCCGTCTTGCCGCTTTCCACTGTCGGCCTTTCTTTTCTATCGGTACCTTGAGTTTGATCCGAAGCCGCCGCTGGTGCGTTCTCAGCCTGAGAAGGCTGCTTGGGTTGCTGCTCTTTCCGTTCGCGCTCCCAAGGGTCGGCATACCATTCGCCGTCGATGCGCATGCGCTTGTAAAGCTGCATGGCGCGGATCATATCGGCCGCCGTTACGGAGTGCTCTGCGAGATCGGGGTCCTCCCGCCGGCGGATCGCATCCTGGACAATGGCAAGAATGATGACGAGCACCGCCGGCATCAGATCGATGGAAATCGCGCCCGCCCAGCTTGGCAGAAAATCGAATGCGTAAACGATCACAGCTTCGGGCCGCGACAGGGGCACAAAGCGCTCAGGGGTGATTTCCGGCCGTTGCAATATGGTGTCGGCGGCGTTTGCCAGTGCTCTTGCCTCTTCGGCGACCGCCGCCGCCACATTGCCCACAATCAGGCCCTGGCGTGCGCGCAAATCCTCGGTGTTTCCATCGGCGGCCGGCGCAATGAACGACCGCTCCAAACCGTCCGCGGCGCGGCGCACCGCCGGTGCGATGGAGGTCTGCTGCATGGCTGCAATCACGCCGACAAGGGCAACGGCCTCTTCGGCGAAGGCGTCGCCGCGCGGTGCGACGGGGCCCGTGGAAGAGACCAGCCGGCGCATCGCGGCAAGATGCGTGCCGCCTTGTTCGTAAAGCGCTGCCACCTCGCCGCGCGAAGCGGCAACCTGATCGGCAAGCGCTCTTAGCTGTGTCGACATCTGGCTCAGAAGCTGCACGACCGTTCCGGAGCCGGAGGTTCCGGTGAGTACGCCGCTCTCACGCTCCTCTTCGGCGAGCGTTGCGAACCTGTCGGCGGCAAGCTGGATATCCGGCAGAAGCGATTGCGCCGCGAGGACATTGTTATGGGCCGCGTCGAGATTGCGGGTGTAGTCCTCGGCGGCTTCGGCCAGATGCTGCTCAAGGGCGGCCGAGCCAGCAAGTGCTGCCGCATTCAGCCATGACGACATGGCAACGATCATTAGGGAGCCGAGCGCCATCGCTCCATAAAGCGCGTTGCGGACCCGTTTTTCGCGCACCTGCGGCACAAAGCGGATCAAAAAGGACCAGAAGGTGTAGATTCCGATCGAAACTGCGGCCGAGTAAATGATGGCGGCGAAAAAAGTGACCGACGTCGTACCGTCCAAAAGATCGCGCACACCCAGATAGGTGTAGACGCCCGACGCCATGGCCAGCACAGCAAGCGTCAACTTCATGGTGAGCGAAAGGTCTTCGACGCCTTGACGGAGCGCTTGCGCCATCTGTCACCATCGGTGTTGGTCGTTCCGCTCTAAAGGAAGCCGGAACTATGGTGGAAAAGCGGCGGTTCCCGCAGCCTTTTCGTTTTCGCTTGCCTAAGGCGAATTAGGCTGCCTTTTCCGTACCCGCTTCGACGATCCGGACGATGTCGGCCATGATCTGGGTGATCTGGAAATCCTTCGGGGTGTAGACAGCGGCGACGCCGGCCGCTTTCAATGTCTGCTCATCCTCGGGCGGAATGATGCCGCCGACGATGACCGGCACATCGTCGAGGCCGTTCTTCCTCATGCGGTCCATCACTTCGGTGACGAGGGGCACATGGGAACCCGACAGAATCGAGAGCCCAACCACATGGACGCCCTCCTCAAGAGCGCCATTAACGATCTCCGCAGGCGTTAAGCGGATACCCTCATAGACCACTTCCATGCCGCAATCGCGGGCGCGGACGGCAATCTGTTCGGCGCCATTGGAATGGCCGTCGAGGCCCGGTTTGCCGACCAGGAATTTCAGGCGCCGCCCAAGCTTCGAGGAAACGGCGGCGACGGCGTCGCGGACCGCCACGATTTCACCGTCGCTTTCAAGCCGCGCGGCCTGTCCGACACCCGTGGGCGCCCGGTATTCGCCGAAGACTTTGCGTAGTGTCCCGCCCCATTCCCCGGTCGTAACCCCTGCTTTGGCGCAGGCAACCGAAGCCGGCATGATGTTTCGGTCTTCCCTTGCCGCGCTTTCAAGTTCCGTCAAGGCGGCGGCAACGGCATTGCCGTCGCGGGCCTCGCGCCAAGCGTTGAGGCGGGCGACTTGCTCGTCTTCCACCTTCGGATCGACTGTCATGATACCGCCTTCGCCCGCGGTCAGTGGCGACGCCTCAGTCTCCGTGTAGGCGTTGACACCGATGACCGTTTGTTCCCCGGATTCAATGGCTTCCAACCGTTTGGTGTTCGATTCAACAAGCGCCCGCTTCATGTAAGATGATTCAATCGCCGCGATCGCGCCGCCCATGGCGTCGATTTTTTGAAGTTCTTCGCGTGCGGCATCGGTAAGAGCAGCGACCTTCGCCTCGACTTCCTTTGAGCCGTCGAAGATATCGCCATAGTTGAGAAGATCCGTCTCGAAGGCGACGATCTGCTGAAGCCGGAGCGACCATTGCTGGTCCCAGGGGCGTGGCAAGCCAAGCGCTTCGTTCCATGCGGGCAGTTGCACGGCGCGGGCCCGTGCCTTTTTCGACAGCACAACGGCCAGCATCTCAATGAGGATACGGTAGACATTGTTTTCAGGCTGCTGCTCGGTGAGGCCCAGCGAGTTCACCTGCACGCCATAGCGGAAACGGCGGAATTTCTCCTCTTCCACGCCATAGCGCTCGTGGCAAATCTCGTCCCAAAGATCGACGAAAGCGCGCATCTTGCACATTTCGGTGATGAACTGGATGCCGGCATTGACGAAGAAGGACATGCGGCCGACCACCTTTGGGAAGTCCTGTTCCGGCACCTGTCCCGCCTCCTTGACCGCGTCAAGAACGGCAATCGCCGTCGCCAAGGCGAAGGAGAGTTCCTGTTCCGGCGTCGCGCCCGCCTCCTGCAAATGGTAGGAGCAGACATTCATCGGGTTCCATTTCGGCAGTTCGGCGTAGGTAAAGGCGATCATGTCCGAGATCAGCCGCATGGAAGGCTCGGGCGGGAACACATAGGTGCCCCGTGAGAGGTACTCTTTTACAATATCGTTCTGGGTGGTGCCTGAGAGGCTTGTCCGCGGCGCGCCCTGCTCCTCGGCGACGGCGATATAAAGCGACAACAGCCACGCGGCGGTTGCGTTGATCGTCATCGACGTGTTCATCGTCTCAAGCGGAATGCCGTCAAAAAGCGTGCGCATGTCGCCGAGATGGGCAATCGGCACGCCAACTTTGCCGACCTCGCCACGGGCGAGCACGTGATCGGAATCATAGCCCGTCTGGGTCGGCAGATCGAAAGCGACGGACAGGCCCGTCTGCCCCTTTTCCAGGTTTTTCCGGTAGAGCGCGTTTGAAGCGGCGGCCGTCGAATGGCCCGCATAGGTCCGAAAAATCCATGGACGATCTTTGGGATGGCTGCGTCCCTTATCCTGACCAGAAGCGTTTGCCTGCCCGCTTTTTTTCTGCCCCGTCATCGTTCCGCTCTCCAAGTCCGACAGCATTCCATCTTGCAATGCCGCGTAACTCTATCCGCTGCCATTGGAACTGTCAGCAAGTCATCCGAATGACCTTACGTCAGCGTCACGAAGACTTTTGCGTTCTTTGAACCGCCTGAATGCCGCAAGATTCGCGACCCGTACCAGATATCACCCGCAAATTCGGCGCAGCCTGTGCGATAAAGGCGAAACGATTTTGCCGTTTGGATGTATAACCCTTTGTTATTTCTGAGTTTTATTGGGTGTGAAAAAAGCGCTGCTGCTTAAATTAGAAAATCCTGAATCCTTTAACTCAAACTTTAGAGAAAACCTGCCACTAAACAGCAAAAAACTGGAGCTGAAATGTATTTCGAGGAGACAGTAGCATGCACCGAGGTCTCATTTTTAACGTTCTCGCCACCGTCGTCTTCATTGGTTCGACGGCATTTGCCGCTGCAGCGCCGAATGCGCAACACATCATCGACAAAGCCTTCATCGAAGGCATCAAAGAGACGCTTTCGAGCGACATTGTTGAGGTGTTGGTCAATGCGCAAAACGAGCGGTATCGCGGTCTCGGCCAAGCCGAAATCGATGCCCTCGACGCGCAATGGCGCAACGAGCGCGAAGCGGCCGACAAGCCGTTGATCGCGGCCACGCTGAGCAATCCGCTGTCGAGCTATCTTATCCGGGTTCAAGCGCAATCCCTGGGGCTTTACTCCGAAGTCTTCGTGATGGACTCCAACGGCCTGAATGTCGGTCAGAGCGCAATCACCTCGGATTACTGGCAGGGCGATGAGGCTAAGTTCCAGAAAACCTACCCCGTGGGCGCGGACGCCGTCTTCATCGACGAGACCGAGTGGCACGAAGACACAAAGACGTGGCGGTCTCAGGTCAATTTGACCGTTGTCGACGCGAGCGGTGCGCCGATTGGCGCGGCCACCTTTGAGATCAATCTAACCGAACTGGCACGGCGCCAAGGCCGTCAACTGGGCCAGTTGAATATTCAATAATGCCTGTTCAGAAACAGCCCGACTCTGCGAGTTTCATATCATGACTATCGTAAAAGGACTCAGCGTTACGCTTAAGGTGCTCATGGCCTTCGGCGTGATGCTCGCGGTTGCGCTCATCGGTTTTGGCGTGACGTACAAGGAAACTTTCAATGTGAGTGCTTTGGTCAACACCAACACTGCACTCAATACCGCTGGCCGCGCCATCGAAGCGATTAAGGTCAATGCCGAAGAAACCCGGGCCGGTGTCACCGGTTTCCTTTTGACGGGCAACCGCGACTACGTCGCGCTTGTTGACGATTTGGTTGAAAGGCGCAGCGCGCTGTTCGGGAATGCCCGTGCGGTCCTTGACACCGAGTTCGTGCAGGCGCTTTCCAGCATCGAGGGCGCCTTGGCGCACTGGTACGACGAACATGCGGCACGGCAGATTAACCTGATGCGCGATCCGATGACCGTCGATATGGCGCGTGCCTTGGAAACGACCGGCGTCCCGGCGGCGGACTATGCCGCCGCGATGGCGATGATCACCGAACTTGGCTCAGCCATCAACGCCGAGATGGAAGCCTCGGCAATTGCCCAAGACGAAAGCCTTGCGGCCATGGAGCGTGTCGTGATGATCGCCGGCCTGATGATGGTTGTGTTCACCGGCTGTTTTGCCTATCTCGCCTATCGGGTGCTATCGCGGCCGGTGCGGGAGATTGCGGCTACGACGGAGACCATGGCCGGCGGCAATCTTGATGTGGAGATCGGCTTTACCCAACGCGGTGACGAAATTGGCGACGTGGCGCGGGCGCTTGCCGTTTTCCGAGAGAATTTGAGTGAGGCGCGGCGGATCGAAGAAGAGGCCAAGCGCCGCGACGAGGAGCAGCGCAAGGAGCGCCACCGCGAAATGCAGGCGCTTGCCGATGATTTCGAAGCAACCGTGCGTGAGATCGTGACGGATGTCTCCACCGCCGCCAAAGGTCTCACCGAGGATGCGGCGTCGCTTGCAGCGGTGTCCGAGCAAACGCGCAATCAGGTCGACACGGTTCTAACGGCTGCGGAGCAGTCCGCCGCCAGCGTCAGCACTGTGGCGGGGGCTTCGGAAGAACTCGAAGCGTCAATCCGCGAGGTGGCTACGCAAATCGGCCAGGCTTCCAGGCTGATCTCTGAAGCCGCAGGGGACGCGGACGGCACCAATCAGGCCATGGAGGATTTGAAAAATGTCGTCGAAAAGATCAGTGAGGTGACGACCCTGATCCAGGATATCGCCGAACAGACCAATCTTTTGGCGCTGAATGCGACGATTGAGGCGGCGCGCGCTGGCGAAGCGGGACGCGGGTTCTCCGTCGTTGCCTCGGAGGTGAAATCGCTTGCTGAGCAAACAGCCAAGGCGACCGATCAGATCGGAGAGCAGATCCGTGCGATCCAGCGGACCACCACCAGTTCAATCGAAGGTGTCGAGAAGATCAGCGTGCGCCTGCAGGATCTGACAACAAACGCCAGCACGGTTGCATCGACGGCGGAACAGCAAGGCGCTGCGACAGGGGATATTGCGCGCAGTGCGAGCGATGCAGCCGGAAGCACAAACCAGGTGAGCGAATCCATGTCGGACATTCGCGATGCCGCAGGCGAGGCCAGACGTGTCTCCGGAGAGTTCCGGACCGCTGCAAGCCGGCTCAGCGAGCAAGCAAACGATTTGAGCGACCGGTTCGATGCCTTCATCGCCCGGGTGAGAGCTGCATGACGGCAATGCACTGAATGCCGCTTTTTCGCAGCAACGGCCGGCGGTTTCCCGCCGGTCTTTTTTGTTTCCGGTAGATTATCGGGCTGGCTGGCGGGAAAAGCTCAACCGCGTAGACGCGAGCGCAGAAGGGCAAAAAGAATAAGAAGCGCGGCGCCACCACCGATGCCGCCAGCGACTGAAATTATCAGTTCTCGGTCGGGCCGGTAGCCGAGATGGGCGAGCGCCGCGAGGACGGCGACAGCCCCAGTGGAAAGGATGATACTGTTGCCGATCATCCCGAACCCGGTATCGCCCATCGGTTCATCCAGAAGCCATCCCCCGATGACGCATAGCGCAATCATAAAGGCGATCAGATGGAGCGGAAGATCGGTAACCAAGTCCATCAGATACATGGAGAACGGAGCCTCTCACGGGTTTAAGAACAGTGAGAGGATAGGCCGTTGAAACCTACCGGGCCGTTAAAAGCTGTCGCAAAATGCGGATTAACTCAGCGCCGCAGCAGCCGGAGCACGAAGAGCAGGATCATCGCCCCGATGGTGGCGTGAATGATTGCCCCGACAATCCCCGTCGCGATGGAGACGCCGAGCGCTGTCAGGATATAGGAGCCGATGAACGCTCCCAGAATGCCGACCATCATATTGCCGATCAGGCCGAAGCCGCCACCCATGATCACACTGGCGAGCCAGCCTGCGATAAGTCCAACTATCAAAAGAACGACAAGCGATTCGATGGCCATGCTGCCTCTCCCCCGCCCCCAAGGGCCAATCGACCCCGATTTTAGACAAGCTTGAGAAGCCACGCAAACGGTTCCAGCAGATTCCCGTCCTTGGTTGAATGGCCTTCAGCGCTGGACAGCTCTATCATGCACTGCAATAAAAACAGTCATAATCAAACGGAAAGAGTGGGACATCATGGCCGTTCCAGCCGCAGCGACCCCGCCTCAATACTCAGCCGAGGCGAAAGATCTATACGAAATCGGCGAGATGCCGCCGCTCGGCCATGTCCCTGAGAAAATGTATGCCTGGGCAATCCGGCGCGAGCGCCATGGGCCGCCGGAAGAGGCCATGCAGGTGGAGGTCGTGCCGACCTGGACGATTGGCGATGACGAAGTCCTGGTTCTCGTGATGGCGGCGGGCGTCAACTATAACGGCATCTGGGCCTGTCTCGGCGAGCCGGTTTCCCAATTCGATGCACAGAAGGTGCCCTATATCGTGCTTGGCTCGGATGCTGCGGGCGTTGTTTGGGCCGTCGGCTCCAAGGTCAAGCGCTGGAAGGTGGGCGACGAGGTGGTCGTGCATTGCAATCAGGACGACGGCGACGACGAGGAATGCAATGGCGGTGACCCGATGTTCTCGCCCTCGCAGCGTATCTGGGGTTATGAAACACCGGACGGTTCGTTTTCGCAGTTCACGCGGGTGCAGGCCCGTCAGCTCATGCCGCGCCCGCAGCACCTGACCTGGGAGGAATCCGGCTGTTATGTGCTGACGCTCGCAACGGCCTACCGCATGCTGTTCGGCCACCCGCCGCATATCCTCAGCCCTGGCGACAACGTGCTGGTCTGGGGCGCTTCCGGCGGGTTGGGCGTCTTCGCCGTGCAAATTTGCGCAGCTTCGGGAGCGAATGCCATCGGTGTCATTTCCGATGAGGACAAGCGCGATTTCGTCATGAGCCTGGGAGCGAAGGGCATCATCAACCGCAAGGGCTTCAACTGCTGGGGTCAGCT
>JAKSCL010000230.1 GCA_022360615.1 Hyphomicrobiales bacterium | reverse complement strand
TCCGCTGGGAGGCCTGCGACGATGCCCGTGAACTCGGCCGTCATTTGCTAGGCGCGACATTGATGGGCGTCGGCGGCGTTTTCGCGATGGGCTGCACGGTTGGACAAGGCATCACAGGTTTCTCAACCCTGGCCATCTCAGCCCCCATCGTCTTTCTGTCGATCGCCTTTGGCGCGAAGCTCGGCCTTGCCTGGCTGATCGAAGGCTCCATGCGGAACGGCATCCCCTGGCTGAACCGGGACACCGGACACCCCGCCGAATAGACCGCCTAGGCGGGCATGAATCGATAAGCGTCCCCTGCTCTCTCAACCGTGCCGATACCAGGATAAGGCATATGGAAGCCGATCATGGCAGTCTGATCGGCTTCCAAGCGGTCAAGCAATGCCATTCGCGTTTGAACGCCTTTTTCTTGATCCTGATCCGTTCCGATCTGCCAGTCCGGGCGCTCGAACGAAATGACCGGATGGGTCATCGCATCACCCGTCACAAGGGCGGATTCTCCACCGCCGTGCAGCATGAATGAGGTATGCCCAGGCGTGTGGCCACTGCTATCGACGGCCTCGATGCCGGGGAGAATCTCATCGCCCGGTTTGAAGAACATGATCTGGTCTTCAATCGTATCGAACCGGTTGCGGGCCCCGACGACGAAGGATTGGCGTGCTTCGGGCATCGCTTCAAGCGTGCCGTCCGCCTGCCAGAAATCCCATTCGGCCTCAGATATCCAATAGGCCGCGTCGCCAAAGACGAGTTCCTCGAAATCATCGATCACGCCCCAGATGTGATCCGGGTGCGCGTGGGTGAAGACCACATCGGTGATGTCCGAGGGATCGACACCTACTGTACCCAAGCTGTCCAGGATCTTGCCCGCCGTGTCCTGGAAGAGCGGCCCGGCACCCGCATCGAAAAGGACGAGGCGGCTGCCTAGGCGGAAAAGGGTAAGATTGCAATCGGGCGTGACGGCATCTGCGGGCAAACCGTGCGGCTGAAGCAGAGCCGTGATCTCATCCCCGGACCGGTCCGGCAACAGGAAGCTGAAGGGAAGCGTCAAACCGCCATCGGAGACGACCGTCACAGTTCCATCGCCAAGTTGCAATGTGGCTGGCGCACGCGCTTCTGCCCGCCTCGCCCCGAACACCGCTCCGCCAAACGTTGCGGCCGCGCCCGCAAGCACATCCCGGCGCGAGCATTGGAAAAACGGGATTCTGGGCATGGCGCACCTCCTATACATGCAAATTTTTGAATTTATGAGGTTTGATTTGAGACACGTCAATGCGCCACGCCTTGAAACGGCGCCGCATGCAGCCACAATGGGGCAGTGAATGCCATGGATCTTGTATACTTCCTCGACCGTTTTCCGGAGCCATTGATCCTGGCCGTCGGCGGACTGATGATCGGCATGATCTTCGGAGCTTGTGCCCAGCAGAGCCGGTTCTGCTTGAGGGCAGCGGTCGTTGAATTTGCGAGCCTCACACCAGGCCCGAAACTTGCGATCTGGCTCCTGGCGTTTTCCGCCGCCGTACTCGGCACGCAGCTTCTCGTTGCTTTCGGGGTCTCGGACCTGTCGGAGGCCCGCCAGATTGCCTCCCCGCAAAGCCTTTCGGGGGCTGCCCTTGGCGGGCTGATGTTCGGCACGGGCATGGTGCTGGCACGCGGCTGCGCAAGCCGGCTTCTCGTTCTCTCGGCGACAGGTAATCTGCGCGCTCTTCTTTCAGGCCTTGTCTTCGCTGTGGTGGCGCAAGCCAGCCTGCGCGGCGTCCTTCAGCCGGCGCGCGAATGGCTCGCGGGCGGCGTGACCACGAACGAGGTCGGCGGGAATGATCTTCTCGCGCATATGGGCACGGCGGAAACCATCGCAATTGCCTTTGCCTGCGTCTGGCTGGGGGCAGGAATTGCCGCAGCGGTCCGCACCCGCATCTCACTTTGGCATTTCGTGGCGGCACTTGGCGCCGGGATAGCGATTCCGCTTGCCTGGTGGTTCACATCAGCCATGTCGACCCTCGCCTTCGATCCCGTCCAGGTGGAATCGGTCACATTCACCGGCCCATCCGCCGACACGCTGATGCTGGTCCTCTCACCGCCGGGCGCACCGCTCGATTTCGATGTGGGGCTGGTGCCGGGCGTGTTCCTCGGCGCGGGACTTGCCGCACTCCTTGCGCGCGAATGGAAGATCGAAGGCTGGCACGGCGGCAAATCCATGCGCCGCTATCTCATCGGCGCCGCCCTGATGGGCTTTGGCGGCATGCTGGCAGGCGGCTGCGCGGTCGGTGCAGGCGTTACGGGTGCCTCGATCTTCGCGCTCACGGCCTGGGTCGCACTGTCAGCCATCTGGCTCTCGGCAGCCGCGACTTACTATCTGTTCGACCGCCCACAAGACTATTCCGAAGAGGCGGCGGTGAAACCTGCCTGATCGTCATTCTCCGTTGGACGAAACGACAGTGACCGCGCCTTCCGCGGGATCGACGACGAGGCGGTCGCCCGTCTTGATGAGTTTCGTCACATCGCCGTCCTCGAAGCGGTCGCACATGGTCATGTCGGCGAGAGCAGCGCCTTGCGCAAGGATGGTGTTGGCGGTGTTGAACAGGATCGCCATTGGCGCCATCCCGCGCGATTTCATTTCGTGCAGCATCCAGGCCGAGGCAACCCCACCTTTTGAGGTGTTGAGAACCAAAATTTTGTCCTTGTAGGACTGTCCGGCGAGTTTGTGCTGAGGGCGTGAGAAAACGCCCTTGATCCGGTCGAGATCATAGCGAGCCGAGAAATCGTCATCGGCAACGAGGGCCTCGCCTTCGACTTTCGGCCCGATACCCCGGTGGCACTTGAAAACAACCATCAGACAATCTCCCCGGAAACGGCGGATGCAACACAGTCTTCCATGCTGGCGAGCGCCGGCTGATAGCCGTACCCACCAAGAATATTCACGATCTTTGCTGAATTCGAGAGAAGCCGCTTCCAGCCATTCGCCTCGCCGATCTCGCGGGCATATTGCTGATAGAAACAAGTTCCTTGCAGGACTTTCGCTCCCGAAACCTCAATCCGCCGGACAAGGCCCATACGGGTCGCATCGGCATAGACGGTGGGTGAGGTGCAGACGATCAGCGACGTATCGGGATGGAGCGCCCGCCCGTCCACGAGATCGGCGACCATTTGCATTTCGACGAGAGAAAGCTGCGGGGCGGCGAAGACAACCACATCCAATTTATCCCCCTTCCCGCCGAAATTGGAGCGAAGCGCATTCAGGTCATCCTCGGCAATCTCCGTCGCGACAAGGGATGCCCCGTGAACGGCCTCGATCGAAGGCGCTTCCGGCGTGACCCCGACGAGATGGAACAATGGCGTCGAGCCATAACTCGCCATCGCCGCTCCAAGATGTTTCATCTCATCGGAGGTCGGCACCGCCTCAAGCCCCTCGACCACGGGGACTTCCCAATATGAGCCTGCTTTCCGGCCGATCACCGCACCAAGCACCCCCCAATCCGTGAGTTCCCGGGGCTGAGTCCTGAGGACGAAACGTTTCGTGGCCTTCCGGTTTTCGTCCAGATGCAGGCCATAGCGCGGCGTACGGCCGGTCAATCCCGCGGCCAAGGCTGACGGACCGCCTTCGAAATTGGAGCGCGCGCCAAGCACGCTGTTCGAATAGATGACAACACCGGTATCGCCATAGGCCAGATGATCACCCTGCACCGGCGGCATGATCGTCTGGTAGTTGATGCAAGTGTCCGTCATGAGAATGCCCATCTGCGAGCAGGCGGCGATCGTCCGGCGCTCCAAATCGGCCATGTTCTCGGTTTGACCGAGCGGGCGGTAGTAGTTCAAATCGACCCCGCGCGGGTCGGTGATCATCGGGATGGCGACACGGCATGCAGCCTCCGGATGAGCGGCAAGGCGCTCGAGAAATCGAACGCCCGCCTCGCCCAGGGATTCCGGGTCCGCCATCATGTGCGCTTGGGAAACCGGAACCATATCTTCAGCGTCGAACATTGCGCCGACCTTGAGCATATGATCGATCGCCCAGCGCTTCGGTTCGCCCATTTCCCCGGCGAACATCGCCCGCTCTTCATCCGTGAGCCGCATGGCCCAGTCTCCCTTGCCAATTTTTGTTATCGGTTGATGGAGTTGGGCAAGTGAGCCCGTATGACCGTGGCCACACCCGCTTGCGGCCATCAACACTACTATATAGTAATTAGCACATAGTGCTTGAGCCTTGTCAACGAAACGCAGGACGCTTCATGGCCCCGGGATTTGGAAACATGCATCTGGACGCGCGTAAAAACCGATTGGCGCAAATCCTGGAAACGAGGTGAAACCGAATGCCCATGCTCGGACACGAAGGCGCTGCGGAGTTCGTGCGCCGCTATTGGCCGACCGGAGGCGACCAGCCGAAGCATGAGAAATTGCGCCAGGCGTTCACCGCATCGATCATCGATGGATATTGGCCACCCGGTGCGCGCTTACCGACCGAAGCGGAACTTGTGTCCAGCACGCCCTGCAGCCTTGGGACGGTGCAGCGGGCCTTGCGGGCGCTCGTTGATGACGGCGTCATCAAACGCCGGCGCGGCAGCGGCTCCATCGTCGCCGATCTCAGCGAGCCCATCGAAGAGCCGTGGCACATGCGGTTTCTGGATAAGAGCGGAGGCGAGAGCCGCTATCTCCCCGTCTTCACCCATGTGCTGGAAAGATTGGTGAGCCGCGAAAAAGGCCCTTGGTCAACGGCAATCGACCAGGGGGATCGCGCAATCATGAAGATCGACCGCATTTTTGCGATCAATGACGAAATCAAGGCCTATGCGATCTTTTACGCCGTGGCCGAGCGCTTCCCCGAATTGGTGGAGCTTCCCGACACCGCACTGAACGGCAAGAACTTCAAGATCTTCATTGCCCGGCGTTATCATGTGCCGGTGCACAAGGTTCGCCAGAAGGTCCGCTTCGAAGTGCCAAACGAGAAGATCGCGTCGAACAGCGATTGCGTGCCCGGTCAGCCAGCCATGGTCTTGAATGTTGTGGCCCACACCTTGAGCGGCGAACCAATCTACTACCAGGATTTTTATGTGCCAGCGACGCGCTACGAACTGGATCTGGGGACCGCGCCCCGGTAGGCCTCGGTGAGAATTTAATGATGGCTACGCCGAAGCGACAATCCGCCAGTTCGAAAAACGAGATTGTCTCAAAAAACGAGATTGTCGCTCCGCATCGGTCTACCGCCACACAAGGCTAGCGCCAGTCAAATGAAAAACCCCGCGAAACCGCGGGGTTGATTCTGTGGCTACCCCCTCGAGACAAGGGCCAATCAGGCGCTTTCGCGGATTTCTTCCTCAATGTCGTCGGGATCGCGCAAGACATAGCCCCGCCCCCAGACGGTCTCGATGTAGTTTTCACCGTCGCTTGCCGCGGACAGTTTCTTGCGCAACTTGCAAATGAAAACGTCAATGATCTTGAGTTCCGGCTCGTCCATGCCGCCATAGAGATGGTTGAGAAACATCTCTTTCGTAAGCGTCGTGCCTTTGCGCAGCGAGAGCAGTTCGAGCATCTGGTATTCCTTACCCGTCAGATGCACCCGTTGCCCGCCGACCTCAACTGTCTTGGTGTCGAGATTGACCCGCATATTGCCCGTCGCGATGATGGACTGGGCATGCCCTTTGGAGCGGCGCACGATCGCATGGATCCGCGCGATGAGCTCATCCTTGTGGAAGGGCTTTGTCATGTAGTCGTCCGCGCCGACGCCGAGACCGCGGACCTTGTCCTCGATGCCGGAATTGCCGGACAGGATGAGAATAGGTGTTTTGACCTTCGAAACCCGCAGCATCTTGAGCACCTCATAGCCGCTCATATCGGGCAGATTGAGGTCGAGAAGAATAATATCGTAATCGTAAAGCTTGCCCAGATCGACGCCTTCCTCACCGAGATCGGTGGTGTAGACGTTGAAGCTTTCGGATTTGAGCATCAGTTCGATGCTCTGGGCAGTGGCGCTATCGTCTTCGATCAATAGAACTCGCATGCCGATCCCCTTTTGGACGCCCTACTGGGCGGACGCCGGCGGAATACGCGGCCGACCTCGTCAACCATTCTGGCTTAATCGAATCGAAACGCTAAAGGTCATTCGTTAACAAATACTAATCGGAAGCGTTTCGCAAACATCATCTCTTAAGCGAGGAAAACTCAACAAAGCTCTGTGACTCAATGTGAAGTGGTGTAGCTTGACTCAGGGATTCTGGCCGATTCGCCTGACGCAAATTGACTCACGTGGCGGTCAAAAGTGAAACTTTTTGATTCATCCACCCTTAAGCTCTTTTCGTCAGTGTGAAGATACGCGGTAAACGAAAGGTTTCCTTGAGCGGGATGTTCACGACGGAGCCTGGCTGACATGCGGCATCGAGAGCATGATGGATGGAATGGGTAGCGAAAGCGCCATACTGGCGCTGTCGCAAGACATTGATGATCTGCCGCCATCGGAGATTTACGGGCGGGTTCAAGCCGTACGCGGCCTGATGGTCGAGGTCGCGGGTCCCGTCCACGACATGGGACTCGGCACACGGCTTGAGATCGAAGCGCCGGGGCGTGGTTCCGTCGTTAGCGAGGTGGTGGGTTTCCAAGGCGGACGGGCCCTTTGCATGCCCTATCAGATGCTTGACGGCGTACGGCTGGGCTGCAAGGCGGTTGTGCGCTCAGGCGCGATGACCATCAAGCCGTCGGATGCCTGGCTTGGCCGGATCGTGAATGGGCTCGGCGAACCGATCGACAAAAAGGGCGATCTGCCTTCGGGTGTTCAAAAGCGGCGCGTTCGCTCGACACCGCCACCCGCCCATTGCCGCAAAGCCGTGGGCCCGCCCATTGACCTGGGCGTGCGGGTGCTGAACACCTTCACAACGTGCTGCGAAGGCCAGCGCATGGGCATTTTCGCAGGCTCCGGGGTCGGCAAATCCATGCTTTTTTCCATGCTCGCGCGCAACACGGATTGCGACGTGGCGGTCATCGGCCTGATCGGGGAACGGGGCCGCGAGGTTCGTGAGTTCATCAATGAGCAATTGGCCGAGGCCGGGCTTGAGCGCTCGATCGTGGTTGTCGCCACATCGGACGAAGCGCCCGTTATGCGCCGTCAGGCCGCTTACATGACTTTCTGCCTGGCCGAGCATTTCCGGGATGAAGGCAAGCGGGTGCTGCTTCTGATGGACAGCGTCACGCGGTTCGCCATGGCGCAGCGTGAAATCGGGCTTGCCACCGGTGAGCCACCGGCCACCAAAGGCTACACGCCCACCGTTTTCTCCGAACTGCCGCGTCTGCTCGAACGGGCCGGCCCCGGCACCGGCGAGGGTACGATCACCGGCATTTTCACCGTCCTCGTCGAGGGCGACGATCACAATGAACCCATCTCGGATGCCGTGAGAGGCATTCTCGACGGCCATATCGTCATGGAAAGAGAGATTGCAGAGC
>JAKSCL010000057.1 GCA_022360615.1 Hyphomicrobiales bacterium | reverse complement strand
GTCAGCCAGGTGCTCGACGCGCTCAATGAAATCCTCGGCGACCACATCTTTCCCGACACGGGCGACGGTAAGGAACCGCGCGCCTGCCCGTCTTGCGAAGACGGACAGCTGAGTCTTAAGGTCGGGCGCTATGGCGCCTTCATAGGCTGCTCCAACTATCCCGAATGCCGGTATACGCGCCAGCTTGTCGAAAACGGCAACGGCAAGGAGGCCAAGGAAGCCGCACCCGATACGGTTCTGGGCCAGGACCCTGAAACCGGGCTCGATATTCATCTGAAATCGGGCCGCTTCGGGCCTTATGTGGAATGCGCCTCAACGGACGGGGAAAAGCCCAGGCGGTCCTCGATCCCGAAAGGCGTCGATCCGAAGGATGTCGATCTTCAATATGCGCTGAGACTTCTCTCTCTCCCGCGCGAGGTGGGCCTGCACCCGGAAACCGGCAAGCCGATTACGGCCGGGATCGGGCGCTATGGCCCCTTCGTCCAGCATGCCGGGACCTTCGCCAATCTTGAGTCCGTTCAGGACGTCTTTGAAATCGGGCTGAACCGGGCCGTGACGGTGATTGCCGAAAAAGCGGCATCCTCGTCGCGGCGCGGGCCGCAAGTCCTGAAGGAATTGGGCGAGCATCCCGGTGAAGGCGGACCGGTCAAGCTGATGGACGGGCGCTACGGCCCCTATGTGAACCACGGCAAGGTGAATGCCACCTTGCCTAAGGGCACGGACCCGGAAACCGTCTCGCTCGATCAAGCTGTCGCGCTGATCGCGGCCAAGGCCGATTCGAAGAAGAAAAAGCCCGCCAAGGCGAAGAAAACCGCGTCCGCTTCGTCGAAGAAAAAGACAACGAAAGCCGCAAAGGCCGCACCGAAGAGTGAACCTGTCGCCGAACCGGGCGAGTAGGACGTCCCGTGGCATCCAAAGAGGAGCGGGGGACGCACCGGGCGCTGCCAAGCCGGCAGGATATCCTCGACTTCATCGCGAGCCATCCCGGCAAGGTGGGCAAGCGCGAGATTGCCCGCGCCTTCAATGTCACGGGCGGCGCGCGCATCGGGCTGAAAACGCTTCTGCGCGAGATGACGGATGAAGGGCTGATCGAGCGGCGCGGCCGACACGTTCATCAGCCGGGCAAACTGCCGCCCGTCACCGTTCTCGACATCACCCACCTCGACGCCGAAGGCGACCTCGTCGCCAGCCCGTCCGAATGGGATAGCGATCTCCATGGCGAAGCGCCGCGTGTCCGTGTGGTCGTCACCGGCAAGACGAAAGCGGGCCCCGCGCCCGGCGTCGGCGACCGCATCCTTGCCCGTATCGAGGATGACATAGCCGAGAAGGATCAGACGGCGCGCATCATCAAGGTGCTGACGAAGCGCACGAACCGCGTGCTCGGCGTCATGCGCGCCGGCAAGGGCGGACCTTGGCGGCTTGTCCCCATCGACAAGAAAAGCCGCAAGGAGTTCGAGATCGCGCCGCACGATCTGAACGGCGCGAAAACCGGCGAACTCGTCTCGGCCGAGCCGCTCGGCGGCCGCGGCTATGGCCTGCCGAAGGCGCGTGTAAAGGAACGGCTTGCCGATGTGGGATCGGAAAAGGCGGTCAGTCTGATCGCCATCCACAATCAAGGCATACCCCACGAGTTCTCCAAGGACGTGCTCGCCGAAGCGAAGGCCGCTCAGTTGCCCGGTCTCGGAGCCCGGGAGGATCTGCGCGCCCTCCCCTTCATCACCATCGACCCCGCGGACGCCAAGGACCATGACGACGCCGTCCACGCCGCGCCCGATAAGGATGAGAAAAACAAGGGCGGATTCATTGTCTGGGTGGCGATTGCCGATGTCTCGCACTTCGTTAGGGCGGGATCGGCGCTCGACCGCGAAGCGCTGAAGCGGGGCAACTCGGTCTATTTCCCGGACCGGGTCGTGCCCATGCTGCCGGAACGGATTTCAAACGACCTGTGTTCGCTGCGCGAAGGCGAGGACCGCCCCGCCCTCGTCTTGCGCATGGTTTTCGACAAAAAGGGCGCCAAACGCGGCCACCGTTTCTCGCGCGCCCTCATCCGGTCTGCCGCCAAACTCTCATACAACGAGGCCCAGGACGGCGCCGACGGCATCCCGGAGGACAAGGCCGCCCCGCTTGTTGATCCGGTCCTGAACCCCCTTTGGGCGGCCTATGAGGTGCTGGCGTCGGCACGCGACAACCGCCAGCCTCTCGATCTCGATCTGCCGGAACGAAAGCTCCTCCTCGACAAGAAGGGCCGCGTCGAGGGGGTGATGATTCCCCCGCGCCTTTCCGCCCACCGCCTCATCGAAGAGTTCATGATCCAGGCGAATGTCGCGGCCGCCGAGACACTGGAAGCAAAGCGCAATCCTTTCATCTACCGTGTACATGACGCACCCGCGCCTGAGAAGCTGATCGCACTGCGCGAATTCCTAGACACTTTGAACATCCCGCTCTCGAAAGCGGAGAACCTGAAGCCCGCCCATTTCAACCGTATCCTTGCCCAGGCCGAAGGCAAGCCCTTCGATCATCTCGTCAACGAGGTGGTGCTGCGCAGCCAGAGCCAGGCCGAATACACGGCCGAGAATTACGGGCATTTCGGGCTGAATTTGCGCCGTTACGCGCACTTTACCTCACCCATCCGGCGTTATGCGGACCTGATCGTACACCGGGCGCTGGTGGGAGCGCTCGGCCTTGGCGAGGGTGGTTACAAGGCTGAGAATGCGCCGGGGGTGGCTGAAATCGCCGCCGGTATTTCAGCCGCCGAGCGCCGCGCCATGGCGGCCGAGCGCGAAACCGTCGACCGTCTGATCGCGGGCTTTCTCGCCGATCAGGTCGGCACCGTTTTCAACGCCCGCATCGGCGGCGTCACCCGCGCCGGTCTGTTCGTCAGGCTTGACGAAACGGGCGCGGACGGCTTTGTGCCTTTAAGCAGTCTCGACTATGACTACTTTCACCATGACGAGACGCTCCGCGCCGTCATTGGCGAGCGCACCGGAACGGCCTTCCAGATGGGTGACCGGATCGAGGTCCGGCTGATGGAGGTGACGCCGGTTGCGGGCGCCATGCGGTTCGAGGTCGTCAGCGACGGCAAGATCATGAAGGCGCTTGACCGCATCCGTGCGAAACGCGGCCCCCGGACAGGACGCCGCGCATCCGCCAAGAAACCGGCCCGCCGGCGCGGCGCCCGTTGAACAGGCGTTGAAAGGACAGGACAACACCATGACCGCGATCATCCATGCAGGCGGCGATTTCGATAACGGGCCGGAACAACGCTCATGGCTGGCGGCCATGTGGAAGGGCTTGCGCTTCCGCTGCCCGCAATGCGGAGAGAGAACCCTGTTCCGCGCTTTCTTGAAGGTGTCGGACGAGTGCAAATCCTGCGGTCTTGAACTGCACCATCACCGCGCCGACGACGCTCCGCCCTATTTCACGATTTTCATTGTCGGCAAGATAGTCGTTCCGGCAGCCCTTAGCCTCGAAATGTCGATGGCGCCGCCGCTCTGGGTCCATATGGCGCTGTGGCTGCCCCTGACCGTCATCCTATCGCTTCTCGTGCTGCCGCCGATCAAGGGGTCCCTAGTGGGTTTGCAATGGGCGCTCTTCATGCACGGTTTCGGCGGACACGGCCCGGACGAGCCCTGGGAGCGGGAGGCAATGCGCGCCCGGACGGCCAATGACCGCGAGACATGAGGGAAATCGCTGAAAGGCTGAACAAGGACATCCGCTCCCCGGTACGGGACGGTACGGAAAAGCCGCGCCGGCTTCGCCCAAGGGACGCCGCGACGATGATCATCGTCGATGATGAGGGAACCGAGCCCCGCGTCCTCATGGGCCGCCGCCGGGCCGATCTGCGTTTCATGGCTGGCAAATATGTGTTTCCGGGCGGTCGCATCGACCGGGCCGACCACACCGCCCCCGCCGCCGACGAGTTGCGCACGGAAGTACAGCGAAAACTCACGGACCGCATGCGAGGCCGTCCCTCGCCCACACGCCCGCGCGCGCTGGCGCTGACCGCCATCCGCGAAACCTTCGAGGAAACCGGCGTACTTCTGGGCGTGGCGGCCGGTAACCGCGCCAAATGCCCGCCAGCCTGGACATCGTTTTTGAAGGAAGGCGTTGTCCCGGCGCTCCAGCCGCTGACCCTCATCGGCAGGGCGATCACCCCGCCGGGGCGTCCGCGCCGCTTCGATACCCGCTTCTTTGCGGTCTCCGCCGGAAACATCGCGAAAGCGCTCCCCGCCGAAACGGCGGCCGACGGCGAGCTTGAAGACATCGCCTGGGTCCCATTGAGCAAGACAAGGGATCTCGACTTGCCCCGCATCACCCATGTCATGCTCGATGTGCTCGAAACCCGGCTTGCGCAAAGCGCCGGCCTGACGGACGGTGGAACGGTTCCGTTCTTCTACGCCCGGGGCCAACGGTTCCACTGTGACTACCTCTGAGAGCCGCGGGCCGGTTGTTTCGGATGGGAGCCATAAGGCCGACCATCCGCTCAAACGGCGCGACATCTGGCTCGGGATCGGAGCCGCCACGGCGACGATTTCGATCGTCGGCATCGGTATGAGCTTCGGCATGCCGCTTCTGGCGCTCATCCTTGAAAGCCGGGGCGTACCGGGCTGGATCATCGGGGCGAACACCGCCGTCTCGGGCATCGCTTCGCTTCTGATCACGCCGGTTGCCCCGCGCCTGACCATGATGTTCGGCGCCGCGCCGCTATCGATCGCCATGGTCGTTCTGGCGGCGGCGGCGTTTCCCCTGTTTTATGTGTTCGATAGTCTCTGGGTCTGGTTTCCGTTGCGCTTCGTCTTCTTCAGCGCCATCACCGTCCTTTTCGTCGTGTCGGAATTCTGGATCAACAGCCTCGCGCCAGAAGCGCGTCGCGGGCTCATCATGGGCGTCTACGCCACCGTGCTGTATGTCGGCTTTGCCGCCGGGCCGCTGCTCCTGGGACTCGTTGGCACGGGGACCGCCCTTCCCTTTATTCTATGTACGGCCATACTCTCCCTCGCCGCGATACCTGTCGCGGCCGCGATCCGCGTCAGCCCCAAAACCGAAAAAACCGCCTCCCCAGTCTTCTGGCCATTTTTGTTTGCCGTTCCGATGGCAACCCTGGCGGCTCTTGTTTTCGGCGCGGAGGAGTCGAGCGGAATGGCCTTTCTCGCGATCTATGGCGCGCGGCTCGGCTTTGAGGAGGCAACCGCCCTTTCCTTCGTGACCGCGCTTGCGATCGGCGGCATCCTTTTTCAGGTTCCCATCGGCCATATCGCCGACCGGATGGACCGCCGCCACCTGCTGGTTGGCTGCGCGCTCGCGGGCGCGATTGGTTTTGCAGCCCTGCCGCTTGTTTCCTCCAGCCATGTTCTGCTTTTTATCGTCCTTCTGCTGGCAGGCGGCATCACCGGCGGGCTTTACACGGTCGGGCTCACCCATCTGGGGAGCCGCTACCGCGGTGCTGAACTCGCGTCTGCAAACGCTGCCTTCATCTTCATGTATTCGCTTGGCATGCTCATTGGCCCGACACTCAGCGGCCTCGCGATCGACGCCGCCGACCCGCACGGCTTCGCTTTTGCAATCGCCCTGTTCTATGCCGGTTACATCGTCATCGGGGTTGTGCGGTTACGGACACCTCAACCGAGGGTGCGGCAATACGTTGACAACGACCGCCCGTAATGGGATGTGAGACTAATCATTGGATTTCAAGAACACTGGCCCGCGTTCGCGTGATTCCGCGCCGGAGCCGATGGAGGCCCGTTAAAATGGCAAAGCCCACCACATTGAAAATCCGCCTCGTCTCGACGGCGGGCACCGGTTACTTCTACGTCACGAAGAAGAACAGCCGGACCATGACCGAAAAGTTCTCGATGAAGAAATACGATCCGGTCGCCCGCAAGCACGTCGAATTCAAGGAAGCCAAGATCAAGTAGGACTGCGGCAAAGCAGTTTATCTTGCCGGTCCGCAAACCCATCCGATGCGCCGCGAAAAAACGCTGCGTTTTCCACAGGCAAATCAACGCTTCTGGAAAAAGATGGTGGCTGACCGGCACGGAAGATTACGAGGAGGCCACTCTTCGCGCGCCGGTCAGCCGACCCCACGGACCCAGGAGATGCGGCGGACCTGAGAATTCCGTAGGGTAACCGTGTATGCCGAAAATCCGTGGGTCTCTTCGCCGCCGCTGAAGAGACCTTGTCGTCCACGCAAGTTAAACGACAGCCGGGCAGAATCAACCCAGAGCCCGAGCTGCGGCACCGCTATCGCCCCTATTAGTAAAGTCTTAACCTTACCTGGACGAACAGGCTTTTCTCAAGCCGCATCGGCGACGATGCGGTTCCGCCCGTCGCGCTTGGCGCAATAAAGCGCCTGATCTGCACGCTTTAAAAGCTGTTCGGCTGAGTCGTCAAGATGGCTCAATGAAGCAACGCCTGCACTGATTGTGATCGGAATTGACATGCTGCCATCCTGAATCACGAATTCCCGCTCGGCAACGCGCTGCCGCAGCCTCTCGGCCACCCGCGAGGCAACAAGCATATCCGTCTCCGGCATGGCGATCACGAACTCCTCCCCGCCATAGCGGCAGGCGAGATCGACGCTGCGCAGGTTGCTCTTGATGCGCTGTGAGAACTCCCGCAGCACATCATCGCCCGCGTCATGTCCGTGCGTGTCATTGACCGATTTGAAATAATCGATGTCCACAATCACCACCGAAAGCGGCTTGCCGCGGCTCGTCGCTTCGTTCACCAGGGTTTGCAGATGGTTCTCCAGATAGCGGCGGTTGTGCAGCCCCGTCAGCCCATCGGTGATGGCAAGCTCCATGCTGTGCTGAACGGTCGAGCGCAACATGTCGGTATAACGCTTCCGCCGAAGCTGGGTGTCGGCCCGGGCGAGAAGCTCATTGCTGTCGACGGGCCGGATGATGTAGTCGTTCACGCCCAGATCGAGGCCGCGCAGAAGCCGCGCATTGTCTTCCGGCTCGACAACGATGAGAACCGGGATGTGGCGCATCCGCTCCAGTGAGCGAATCTGGGAGCACAGCCTGAGGCCGTCATAATCCTTGAAGTTCAAACTGACGACGAAAAGCTCGTAATCGCTTTCAGCTGCCCGGAACACCGCCTCGCAAGGGTCGATTTCGATTTCGACATCATGCTTGACTTTCAAGGCTTTGGCGATGCGTTCGTAGGAGCTTTTCCGGTCGTCGACAATGAGGACGCGGCCGTTGTCGATCCTGCGGTCCTTCATGTAGTCGAGTTCTTCGGTGATTCCCATATCGCGCGATGTCGCCGAGCGCATGCGCAACTCGTCGGTCAGCGTCTTGAGCCGGGCAAGGCTTTTCACCCTGGTGATCAGCGCGATATCGCTTACGGGCTTGGTCAGGAAGTCGTCGGCCCCCGCTTCAAGGCCCGCAATCTTGTCGGACGGCTGATCGAGCGCCGTCACCATGACGACGGGGATGAATTGGGTCTCAGGATTGGCCTTGAGGCGCCGGCAGACCTCAAATCCATCCATGCCGGGCATCATAATATCGAGAAGGATGACATCGCATTTCGCCCGTTGGCAGATTTCCAGGGCTTCGGGGCCGTTCATCGCGGTCAGCACATCGAAATATTCGGCCGTGAGCCGCGCTTCGAGAAGCTTGATATTCGCGAGTATGTCGTCAACGACCAGAACACGGGCGGTCATGAAATGCGATCCTTTTGGTTTCGCGGTTCAACCTGTTCCAAGATAGTGCTGAACCGTTTCCAGAAACTTAGAAACTGAAATGGGCTTTGAGAGATACCCTTCGCAACCGCCTTCCCGGATCCGCTCCTCATCGCCTTTCATCGCGAATGCGGTAACGGCGATCACGGGTATCTCCTTCAATTCATTGTCTTCTTTCAGCCACTTCGTGACTTCGAGACCGGAGACCTCGGGCAATTGAATATCCATCAGGATGAGGTCCGGCCGGTGTTCGCGGGCAAGGTCGATGGCCTTCAAACCGTCATGGGTCTGAAACGTGATGTATCCGTGCGCCTCAAGCAGATCATTAAACAGCTTCATGTTCAGCTCGTTGTCTTCAACGATCAGCACGCTTTTCGACATGTGCCCTCCATCCCCATACCAGCGAATACCGACTCGCATTGACGCTACCCGCCGGTCGGGCGACATTCAGCGGTTGTGCGGTTACCGGATCGCCGCCGATCCGGCCATTCAGAAAAACACCACTGGATATCGCGCCATGATCTTAGCGCGCGATTCCTTTAATAAACGCAAATGGACGCCCATGCAGGACGCCCATACAGTAGGACGAACACACTTCATGGTTACCCACGAGGAAGCTGAAGGCATCGCGATCCAGGCATTGACCTTCCTAGCCGTTGAACCGCCGCGCCTCTGGCGCTTTTTCAAACTTACCGGACTTGACCCCGACAGCCTGCGCCTCACAACCAACGAGCCTGGCTTCTTGATGGCCGTGCTCGATTATGTCCTCCAGGACGAATCGCTGCTTCTTGTGTTTTGCGAACACTGCGAGATCGACCCCGCTTTCGTCTCGCCTGCACGCGACCGCCTCGCCTACACCAAGGCGCGGACAGGATAGACGGCGATGGCGAAGGGCGCCTGCCGCATGGCAGGGCTTATCGTCTGCGATGTTGACGAGGTCGTTCTTCATTTCGTCTCCGCTTTCCGCGCTTTCCTTGAAAGCGAAGGGTTCACCTTGAACCCGAAGAGCTACGCCCTCACCGGCAATGTGAGACGCGCGGGCGAGGAGGAACCGGCCGGACAGGCCGAGGTTTCCCGCCTCCTCGACCGTTTCTACGCCGCAAACGCCGATAGGCTGCGTCCCGTGCCTGGCGCGGTCGAAACCCTACAGGCGCTTTCCCGGACATATGAAATCGCTTTTCTGTCAAATATTCCAGAGGTCTATATCGATTTACGGAATCAGAATCTGAAGGCGATTGGTCTCGACTTCGCCCTAACGGGGAATCGCGGTCCCAAGGGCCCCGCCGTGCGGGCGCTGAAATGGGCTTCGGCGGCTGAACGTGTCGTCTTTCTCGACGATTCGCCGCGCCATATCCGCTCCGTGCGCGCCGAGGTGCCGGATGCCTTCACCATCCACATGATCGCCGATCATCGTTTCCGAGCGCTCGTCGGCAAGGTTGCCGAAGCGGACCTGATGGCCGCCTCATGGCGCGAAGCGCGCCCGGCCATCGAAGCGCTTGCCGCGCGCTCCTGATTCCCGCCATGCGCCTTGGGATCGATCTCGGCGGAACGAAAATCGCGGGCGTGCTCCTCGATGACAACGAGAACGAGGCCTGGTCGATGCGCAGCCCCGCGCCGCGCGGCGACTATGACAAAACGCTCACCGCCATTGCCGGCATCTGCCAGGTCGCGCGGGAAGCCGCCCGCGAACCGGTGACGGTCGGCATCGGCATCCCGGGTTCCATTGCGCCCGGCCGCGGCATCGTCCAGAACGCCAATTCCACTTGGCTCAACGGCCGTCCCCTCAAAAGCGACCTGGAAAAACGTCTTGGAACCACGGTCCGCGTGGCCAATGACGCCAATTGCTTCGCCCTTTCGGAAGCCGAAGACGGCGCGGCGGCGGGCGCGAAGAGCGTTTTCGGCGTGATCCTCGGTACGGGCTGCGGCGGCGGCTTCGTCATGGGTTCGGCGGTCAATGACGGCCCGCTTGGGATTGGCGGCGAATGGGGCCATACGCCTCTTCCCCACCCCCGGCCTGAGGAATTGCCCGGACCGCAATGCTGGTGCGGTCAAAGCGGGTGTCTTGAAACCTGGATCTCCGGCCCCGCCATGGCGCGCGATCATCTGCAGCGCACCGGCAAGGAAATGTCCGCAAAAGACATCGCCAAGACCGGCGCAGACCCCGCATGCGACGCAACGCTCCGCCGCCACCTCTCGCGGCTTGCGCGGGGCCTTTCCATCATCGTCAACATCCTCGATCCGGAGGTGATCGTGCTCGGCGGCGGGCTCTCCCACATGCCGCATCTTTACCGCGGCCTGCCGGACGCCATCGCACCTTATGTTTTCTCGCCCTTTGCCCGCATCGACATCCGCCCGCCCCGTTTCGGCGACGCAAGCGGCGTGCGCGGCGCTGCAAGGCTTTGGCCGAAGGACGCGAAGACGCTAGAATAGGCTTTGGAGCAGTATGCGATGAGGTTGATGCACATGGCCTCGCCTGACGGAATTGCTGGAAGACTGTCGCTAAGCCTCATCCTCGTGAAGCCTGAAGGGCCGTCTCGAAGAGCGGACCGCACATATCGTGTCCTCCGCGCACGCATCGAAACGCGAGCTACCCGGATCCCCCCGGCATGATGGCTGAGAACGCGATGGAGATGGGGAACGCCGCCGCTCTCTGCCGCGATTGCGGCTACCGGGGACCGGCTGGCGTTCACTGCCCGCAATGCGCCGGGCCGCGCCTCGTGCGCCATCCCGAGTTGTTCGGCCTCTCGATAGGCCATGTCGATTGCGATGCGTTCTACGCAGCCGTGGAAAAGCGCGACAACCCGGAACTGCGCGACAAGCCGTTGATCATCGGCGGCGGGCGGCGCGGGGTCGTCTCGACCGCCTGCTACATCGCCCGCATAAATGGCGTGCGCTCGGCCATGCCCATGTTCAAGGCGCTGAAAGCCTGCCCCGATGCCGTCGTCATGCGGCCCGACATGGAGAAATATGTGAAGGTCGGGCGCGAAGTCCGCCAGATGATGCTCGACCTCACGCCGCTTGTCGAACCCTTGTCCATCGATGAGGCTTTTGTCGATCTCTCGGGCACGGAAAAGCTGCATGGACGCCCGCCCGCCGCCTCGCTTGCGGGCTTTGCCCGGCGCGTCGAGGACGAGATCGGCATCACCGTTTCGATTGGGCTTTCCTACAACAAGTTCCTCGCCAAGGTCGGATCGGACCAGGACAAACCGCGCGGCTTCTTCGTCATCGGCAAGGCCGAAGCCCTCGGCTTTCTCAAGCGTCAGTCCATCGGGCTCATCTGGGGTGTCGGCAAATCGCTCCAGGCCAAGCTGCGCAAGGACGGCATCGCCACAATCGGCGATCTGCAGAAGGCGTCGCGGGAGAAGCTGAACGCGCGTTACGGCAGCATCGGCGACCGGCTGTTTTACCTCTCGCGCGGGGAGGACGAGCGCACCGTCAAACCGGACCGCGAGGCGAAAAGCGTCTCCAGCGAGACGACCTTTTCCGGCGACATCGCCGATTTCGACGCGCTGAACGCCATTCTCTGGACGCTCTCCGAGAAGGTGTCGGCCCGCCTCAAGACGCAAGGGATCACCGGGCGCACCGTCACCATGAAGCTGAAGGACCAGGCCTTCCGCACCAAGACCCGCTCGCACACCCTGCCCGCGCCCACCCAGATGGCGCGGGCGATCCACGACGCCGGGCGCGCGCTTCTGCAGCCCGAGGCGGACGGCACCCGCTACCGGCTGATCGGCATCGGCGTCTCCGGCCTTGAGAGCGACGCGGACCATGATCCCGCGCGGGACCTTTTCGGTGAGGGCGAAAGCGCCGAGGACGCCGCCGAACGCGCGGTCGACGCCGTGCGCCGGAAGTTCGGCCGCAACGTCATCGGCCGCGGCATCGGTTTCAAGGCGCCGCAGGACAAGGCCGCCCGGCGCTAGAGCCGATTCCCGACCTGGGAAAGCGATTCTTCTACAACGGCTTGGCGCGGAAAGCGGAATCAATCTGCGAGGATACGGCCCTGAAAGTACAACCGACCGGACAACCGGAGGCGCGAAGAGCCCGCCAACGTCCTTTCAACGCAAGCCGGAACCCATTTCTCAGCGAATGCCGAGGAATGACGCCGGCAGACAAAGCACACCGCGCCCGCGATCACTCACACGGCGACATCTGGCCCGGGTCGAACTCGCTCAGGACCCCCGCCAGCGTGTAGGTTCCGTAATCGAGCACGAGATTGTCGGTGACGCCGTTGTCATAGAGATCGAGGCTGATTTCCGAAATCGGCGTCTGTGCTGCCTCGACCGCGCCTTTGTCCTCGAAATAGCTGATCGTCACGCGCCATGCAGCCGCGCCTTGGATGCTCGGTGCACCGTCGAGGAGCGAGCCCTCCACCCGGTCTCCGGACAAGGGCGTGATGATCACCGTCGTCTGATAGAGCGTGTCGCCGGACTGTGTGCCGTCGTAAAGCGGCATGGTGACAAGCGTCTTGCCCGCTTCGGCCGCCTCGATGATCCGCTTCATCTGCAGTGCCGGGAAAACCGGATCGCCATCGAAGACGAAAGGCTCTTTTTCCGGTTCGCTCAACTCGACGCGGATGGTCTCGCCCGCCCGCTCGGCAAAGCCTTTGGTGTGTTCGGTCCGCTGGCCGTTCACGAAATCGGCCGCCGTGAAATCGAGCCGCGAGCCGTCGCCAGCCTCGAATGTCGAGACCCGGGAGTCCGCCAGCACGGTACGCCCCGTGCGCAGCTGAGTGCTGAAAACGAGCCGCGTATTGAGCACATAGCCCTCGCAGACCGAGCCGGTGATGTCGAAAGCGGCCCTGCCCTCGATCGTCTCGATGCCGCTGCGTTCGGTCGCTTCAACCAGGCTCAGATCGTAAACCGCCTTGTGCGGAAGCAGTTTGACGGCAGAGGCCGCGCTTGCCCCGGCAGCCGAAAGAAAGAAAGGTGCAGCGAACGTTGCAGCCGCCAGAAACGTCTTCAATCCGCGGTTCTTCATGCCGTTTTCCTGATTACTCCATTTTCGGGGCGAAGCGCGGGCCGTCCGTTCCATGCCCTTCGGCGCATTCCCCAACGTCCATTGCTTCGCATGTCACTCGTCAGATATAGCGTGTGTGAAACCAATATCATGGCATGAATTGCAGACGAGCGCGAAAGGAAGGCGATGACCGGCGAAATCGAAAAGCGGCTTGAAGCGATGGGCATTACGCTCCCCTCACCGGCGGCGCCTGCGGCGAACTACGTTCCTTACACGCTTGTCGGCGAATTCCTGTACGTTTCAGGCCAGGTGCCCGTCGGGCCGTCGGGCTTCGAATTTGAGGGGAAATGCGGTGCCGAATACGGGGTGGAGGACGGCCAGAAGGCCGCCCGGTTGTGCGCGGTCAACGTCTTGGCGCAGGCCAAAGCCGCGCTTTCGGACCTCGACCGGATCCAAAGGCTCGCCAAGATCGTCGGCTTCGTCGCCTCCACGCCCGATTTCCATCAGCAGCCCTTGGTGATCAACGGCGCCTCCGATTTCCTCGTGGAAGCGCTCGGCGACAAGGGCAAGCACGCGCGTTCCGCCGTCGGCGTCGCCGTCCTGCCCTTCAATCTCGCCGTCGAGGTCGAGGCGATCTTCCACGTCTCGTAGCCGCGCCAGCATCTCATGGTCTATGGCGGCCTGTCCTGGCTGACGAAGCGCCCGGTCGCGCATCGCGGCTTGCACGATTTCGACGCCGGCATTGTCGAGAACACGCTTCCGGCCTTTGCGGCTGCGTGCAACGCCGGTTACGCGATCGAGGCCGATCTTTGGCTGTCGGCGGACGGTGTGCCCGTCGTTTTCCACGACGAGACGCTGGAACGGCTCGCAGGCCGGCCCGAACGCGTCAGCGACACGCCCTTCGAGGCCCTGAAGAACGTGGCGCTCGTGAAGGGAGATGCCGGCATATCGGCGCTCGATGAGCTGCTGTCGCTTGTCTCGGGCCGCGTCCCGGTCCTTCTCGAGTTGAAACCGCACGCGGATGAAGACGGCATCACCGACGCCGTGATATCGAAGGTCACCGGCTATGCCGGCCCCATCGCCATCATGTCCTTCGACCCCCGCATCCTGATCCGGGCGCGCAAGACCGCCCCTCACCTGCCCCGCGGCATTCTGGGGCCTGTCATGAGACCGGTCCCCAATCTGGCGCTCCGACACCGCTTCGCGCTGAACCATTATCTCCATATCAGGCGGACCGCGCCGCATTTCGTCGGCCATGAACAAAGCCGCTTGCCCGCCTTGGCGCCCCTCTTCATCCGCTGGGCGCTCGGCATGCCGCTTTTGACCTGGACGGTGAAGGACGAACGCACGGCGCGCCGCAAGGGCTTCTGGGCGAACCAGATCATCTTTGAGGGCTTCCGGCCTTGAACCCAACCGTATCCCGGCAAAACCGGGGCCTCATCCGGAGGAGGCCCAAAGAACCGTCGCGAAGGATGGGCCAGGTGCCCCATTTACCTCGTCTTGTCATCCCGGCGAAAGCCGGGATCCAGAAAGCCCCGGACACCCCGTTTGCAGGTGGATTCCGGCTTGCGCCGGAATGACGGCACCGTGAGGCACCGCTCCAAAAAGCGCTCCTCAGCATGACGGCATCGCTGTTTCCGCTCCTAATGCATCGTTGGCCCTAGCCAAAAGGCCGTAAACACCTACGTTTCACAACATCCCCACGTCCGCGAGAGGCGCATGAGCGACACCGAAACGGTAGCCATCCGGGTTGTCACATCGATCGGCGACATCGCTGAAGAAGATTGGGACGCCTGCGCGGGCGGTGAAGACCATGAAGACGGCGCGCCGCCGCCGAATCCCTTCGTGTCCCATGCCTTCCTCCATGCGCTGGAGACCTCCGGCTCGGCCGCGCCGGAGACCGGCTGGCATCCGCACCATCTCGTCGTCGAGGACGATGACGGCCGCCCGTCGGCCTGCATGGCCGCGTATCTCAAGACCCACTCCCAGGGCGAATTCGTCTTCGACCATGGCTGGGCGGACGCCTTCGAGCGCGCGGGCGGGCGCTACTATCCAAAGCTGCAGGCGAGCGTGCCGTTCACGCCCGCGACCGGTCCGCGCCTCCTGATCCGCAAGGGCGAAGACCGGGCGCGGCGGCGCGGTCTTCTGGTCGCCGGGATGACCGAGGTGGCGAAGCGCGGCAATCTCTCCTCCATCCACCTCACCTTCCTGCCGGAACGGGAATGGCGGGAACTGGGGGGCGCCGGCTTCCTGCAGCGCACCGACCAGCAGTTCCATTGGATGAATGAGGGTTATCAAAGTTTCGACGCCTTTCTTGAGGCACTCGCCTCGCGCAAGCGCAAACAGGTGAGGAAGGAGCGCCGCGAGGCGCTCGCGAACGGCATCGGAATCGAATGGCTGACCGGCGAGGACATCACCGAGAGTCATTGGGACACCTTCTTTCAGTTCTACATGGACACCGGCGCGCGCAAATGGGGCCGCCCTTACCTCACGCGCCGCTTCTTCTCCGATGTGAGCGCGGCGATGGGGGAGCGCATTCTCCTCATCCTTGCCAAGCGCGAAGGGCGTTACGTCGCGGGCGCCCTCAACTTCATCGGCAAGGACACGCTCTATGGCCGCCATTGGGGCTGCATCGAGGACCACCCCTATCTGCATTTCGAGTGCTGCTACTACCAGGCGATCGAATACGCCATCCAGCATGGGCTGAAGCGCGTCGAAGCGGGCGCGCAAGGCGCGCATAAGATCGCGCGCGGCTATCTGCCGGTCACCACCTATTCGGCCCATTTCATCACCCATCCGGGCCTCCGCCGGGCGGTTGAGGATTATCTGACGCGCGAGCGCCGGCACGTGGCGATGGAGGGCGAACTGCTCAGCCAGCATTCGCCCTTCAAATGCACCGCCACCGGTGAGAGCGATCCGCGCTGAGCCCGGCGCGGTGGCTTCGGGCGCTCCCGCCCTCACCCCGGGGAGGCAAACGCCTCAAACCTCACCCTGAGGGCGCGCGAAGCGCATCTCGAAGGGTGGGCCGCGTCATCCATTCGTTACATGCCGTCATCCCGGCGAAAGCCGGAAGCCACAAAGCCCCGGACGGCCCGCGTCCATGGGGCTAAAGAACCAAACCCCGGTCAAAAAACGAGGTCCCGGGCGATCCGGCGGCCCGGCCGCTTGACGGCGGAAAACTGTCCCGTCACAAGATCATGACAACCCGCCTTTTCCCGCAACGAGACCGCCATGACCGACACCCCCGCCTATGACGATGAGAATGTCTTCGCCAAGATCCTGCGCGGCGAACTGCCCTGCCACAAGGTCTATGAGGACGGCGGCACGCTCGCCTTCATGGACATCATGCCGAGGGGCGACGGCCACACGCTGGTGATCCCGAAGGCGGCCTCGCGCAACATTCTCGACATCGACACGGACGCCTATCAGACCCTGATGGCAGTCGTCCAAAAGGTCGCCCGCGCCATGAAGCCCGCTTTCGGCGCCGACGGCATCACCATCCAGCAGTTCAACGAGCCCGCCGGCGGCCAGGTCGTCTTCCACACCCACATCCACGTGATCCCGCGCTTTGACGGCGTGTCGCTGCGCCCCCACACCGGCGACATGGCCGACCAGGAGACCCTCACCGCCCATGCGGAGAAGCTGCGGAGTGTGTTGGGTTAGGGGGCGCGGCTGCCAGTTTTCGGCAAGAAGCGGCTGCAAGCTGTACGCAACGGCTGGAGCGGCGGCGAAACCTCATAGTTTGCGGAACGAACCGCGTAACCGCTTCCCGCCCTTTGTGGACGTTGTTGCGGCGTCGGGTGAACGTCGGCTTTGCCATCTTGTGCGCATTGGCGAACGGCAACCTTGGACAAATGGATTGTCGAGCAGATCCATTCTCCGGTGTTCGCATGCCCAATCGGCTCGAAAGGCTGCGTCTTAGACCGGGCTGCTGAAACTCTCTGCATTGATCCAGCCTTGCAAACGCGAAAAATCATCCATCCGTCTGCTCAAGGTCGAAGCGAACCGGCAACATTAGTTGTATTTGTTAACGTATACACGCAATAAGAGAGGATCACCAGAGAGCGGGCAAATGCACCTTGCCGCGCGTTCGACATTTTTGACGTAGGGAAAGACATGGACGCGAAATCGAGACGGCGCCTTGAGGCGGAAGGATCAACAGCTTCGGGCGAAGCCAAAGCTCCTACCGGACAGGCTTCGAAAAAGGCCTCCAAGGACGCGGCACCCCCGAACGCAAAAAAACAGGCAACGGCCAAGCCTCTCCATCATGCCGCGGTTCGCAAGAACCGTGCGCTTTTGTTGCACGAGCGTTCAATTTCCAGGGGCAACAGCGCGCGATTGCCTGAGAACTATCCATACAAGAGAAGAATGAACCGTGCACAATACGAAGCACGGAAACAGGAGCTTCAGATTGAACTTCTCAAGGTCCAGAACTGGGTCATGGACACCGGCCAGCGGATAGTCGCCATTTTCGAGGGTCGCGATGCTGCGGGAAAGGGAGGCACGATCAAGCGGTTCATGGAACATTTGAACCCGCGCGGTGCCCGGGTCGTTGCACTTGCAAAACCAACGGAGGAGGAGAAGGGGCAATGGTATTTCCAGCGTTATGTCCAGCACCTGCCGACCAAGGGCGAAATCGTTCTGTTTGACCGTTCCTGGTACAACCGTGCCGGCGTCGAAAAGGTCATGGGTTTCTGCTCCCCTGCCGAGTACATGGAATTCATGCGGCAAGTTCCGGAATTCGAACGAATGATGGTGCGAAGTGGCATACGTCTGTTCAAGTTCTGGTTCTCTGTCAGCCGGGAGGAACAGTTGCGGCGCTTCCAGGCGCGCAACACCGACCCTTTGAAACACTGGAAGTTAAGTCCGGTCGATGTTCAATCCCTGGACATGTGGGATGACTATTCCGAAGCGAAGGAAAGCATGTTTTTCTACACCCACACTGCGGATGCGCCATGGACGGTCGTCAGGTCCGACGACAAGAAAAGAGCGCGCCTGAACTGCATGCGTTACTTTCTCGGGTCGTTGCAATATCCAGGAGCCGGCACGGAGATCAATCTGGATCCGGACCCCAGAATCGTTGGGCCGGCAGACACGTTTTATCAAACCCTGGAAGATTTCGATGCGAGCCGGCAACTGAAGGTCGGGTAGCGGAAAGATTGCAACGGCTCCAAGTGCACCGGAAACCGGAGCGCATGGTCCAATCGAGGCTTCGTTCTGAAGCGAGCCGCTGGCTGTTCGTGCACGAAAGTCTTTCGCGCGGTTCTTTGGGCAAAACCGGCCCATACCGGCCATTGAAGCAAGGCCCGCCTTCGGCGCCGGCGGCGTCACCGTCCAGCAGTGCAACGAACCCGACGGCGGTTAGGCCGTCTTCCGCACCCACATCCATGTGATCCCGCGCTTTGACGGCGTGCCCTTACGCCCCCACACGGGCGGCATGGCCGACCGGGAGACCCTCGCCGCGCACGCGGAGAAGCTCAGGGGTACGTTGGGTTAGGGGTGAGTAGCTAACAGGTTTTGGCGGGAAACGGCTGTGCGCTGCACGCATATAGCTGGAATGGCGGCAAAATCGGACATGGAAACCTCTTCGACTTCCAGCGCCTTCCAAAGACTATTGTAGACGGATCAAAGTTCTGTGGTGCAAACCGCAAAATTCACATTTTATACACGGTTCACGCTTCTATAAGCGCAAGTGGGTCGCGCAGACTCCATATACAACCGTGTCTAAAGGTAATCAACCGGGCGCATGGTGCTCT
>JAKSCL010000059.1 GCA_022360615.1 Hyphomicrobiales bacterium | reverse complement strand
TCATGCGTCTCATGAGTACGACGCCTTTTTCCGCGCTTGGCAAAAGGGAAAGGCGTGGCCGGGATGAATAGTCGCGCCATATTTTGCGCTTTTGTCTGACGGCGTTCGATAGACGGCCTGAGACGCGTCTCATGGGCGGCCAAAGCATCGTTTCCGGGTCACCATCGAGCGAAACGGCTGTTTTCCTATGCGGTTCGTGTGGCAACGTTCCGTTATCGCCGTCCGTCACCGGCACACGGCTTGTCTCCAAGAAACCGGAGGTGCCAAAATAGAGGATGCCGCCCGCGCGCTCATTGCGCACTTGCAAGCCGCCAAGACCGCGCCTCCGACTGCGCGCGCCAGAGGCTTTGGTAACGCCCCTTCTGGCCGAGCAGCGTTTGGTGCTTACCCCGTTGGACAATCTTGCCACCCTCCAAGACCCAGATTTGATCGGCTGATCGCACGGTCCATAGCCGATGTGCGATCACAACCGTTGTCCGGTCGCGTGTCAGACGGGCGATTGCGCGCTGCAGTTTTTCCTCATGGGCAAGATCGACGCTTGATGTGGCCTCATCGAGAATGAGGATCGGTGCGTCCTTGAGAAGAGCACGCGCGATAGCGATGCGCTGACGCTCGCCGCCAGAGAGATTTCCACCATTTGGCGCGATGCGGGTCTCATAGCCTTGCGGAAGGCGCGAGATGAACTCATCCGCCTCGGCAGCTTCGGCCACCCGCACGACCTCTTTATCGTTGGCATCAGGATTGCCCAGTCTAATGTTGTCGGCGACCGTTCCCTCGAACAAGACGACGTCCTGAAGAACCATTGCGACAAGGGTGTTCAGCCGCTCTGCGGTCATGTCGCGAATATCCACACCGCCGATCCGGATAGCGCCTTCGTCGACATCGTGAAGCCGGGCCATGAGGCCGGCGAGCGTCGATTTTCCGGAGCCGGACATGCCGACCAAGGCAACCTTCGAGCCGGCTGCGATTTCACCTGAGATACGGTTGAGTACTGCGTCTTCGCCGTAGGAAAACGAGACATTGTCGACAGATATGGCATGGCTCTCAGGCAATTCCTCGATGTGACCTTCGCTCAGCGTCGCTTCCACAGACAGCGCACGAATGTCATCCAAAATCGCGCTCGCAAAACGCAGCTCGGCCAAGTTGATACCGAGATCACCGGCGGCCTTGAAGATGCGTTGCGCGATCATCATCGCGGCAACGAACGAGACGATTTCAAGCTGTCCGCGCTCGACAACGAGCACACCCAAAACAGCGATCAAACCGAACCCAAATTGCAGAACAAAACCAAACGTCAGGAGTGCCGGCGCCGCCGCCAGTTCAAGCCGCATCTGGGCTTCCTCCAAGGCCTTAAGGTTGTCATGGGCAATGGCCAGACGGCGGCCATGACGATCGAACAGGCGAAATTCCCGGATCCCGTCGATCTGATCGGTAACCGCACCGACCGCCCGGCCTCGCATCGCGTCCGTACGGACGCTGGCGCGTACGAGTAGCCTGTTCGACCATGGAATGGCAAGAAATGCGATCGGCACCAGAATCAGGCAAAGCGCGCCTAGCCGCCAGTCGATCCACAGCAGGAACAAACCCAGCAATAGCGGCAGGCACGCATTGACGACAGCCATGCCCCATATGTGCATCACCACGTCCTGATAGACTTGGAAGCGGCTGGTGAGAAGCTCGGCCACGAGTTCGGAGCGCTTCTTTGTGAATGCCGCCATCGGCAGGCGGCTGAGATGGTCAGCCACACGCAGGCGCGCCTTTGCAACGATCTGGTAGGTCGTCGAAAAATTCTCGCTGTATGCGCCGGCTCGAAGCACGATCAGCAGGAGTGTCGCGATTGCGAATACGACCCCCGCCTCGACAATTACCCTATTGTCGACGCGACCGTCAAAGGCGACGATCAAGAAGCGGTAAAGCGCGATGAAGGTCAGCGCTTCGACAATTGTAGTAGCCAGGCCCCAGCCAAAGCCTTTGCCAAGCTTGGCTGCATTTTCTCCGGCGATATCAAACCCAAGTTTGCCGATCATGCGGACACCGTCTCCGCCTGACCGATGTGCCAATCGAATGCACGCTGTTGCGAACGCCACAGTTCCGCATATGTTGGCGAATGCTGAACCAAATCGCCATGCTCTCCGGTCGCTTCGACCGCGCCATCCTTGAGAACCACGATCAGATCGGCAGACTGCGTGGTGGCCAACCGATGGGCGACGACGATAACCGTGCGGCCGACGGTGAGTTTGGCCAGTGCCCTCTGGATCGAAAGTTCATTTTCGGGGTCGGAAAAGGCCGTCGCCTCATCCAGCAACAGGATGGGCGCGTCTTTCAACAAAGCCCGCGCGATGGCAAGGCGCTGCTTTTCGCCGCCCGACAGACGCATCCCACGATCCCCAATGGAAGTATCGAGACCCTCCGGCAAATCGTTCAAAAATGTATCGAGACCAACCGCGGCGCAGGCGGACTTGATATCATCATCGGTCAGGCACGGCGCCGCAATGGCAAGGTTCTCGCGGATCGTCCCGAAAAAGAAATACGGATCTTGAAAGACCACCGAAACGAGGGATTGGAAGCGCTCCTCGGCAATCTCGCGAACGTCGATCTCGCCAATGAGAACGGACCCCGATGTGGCATCCCAGAAACGCGCGATGAGACGCAGTAATGTGGTCTTGCCCGCACCGCTGGGCCCGACGATTGCTGTCACCTTCCCGTCTGGAATGGAGAGTGTCACCTTTTGCAGGACGTCCTTTCCGGCGTCATACGAAAAAGACACAGAGTCGAACCGCACACCCCCCGTGCCAGGCGCTTTTGAGGCATCTGAATAAGCAATTTGCGGCGCCGTCAGCAGCGCACCCATTTGCTTGATTGCAATATCGAGCCGCTGCATCGCGCCATTCGCGAACAGCAACCTCATCATCGGCGCTGCAACCTGCGCTCCAAGGGTGATGAAGAGCACGAATTCGCCAAGCGTGATTGCTCCCGTCGAAAGAAAATAGAGCCCGGCCGGAGCGACGAACATCAGGCTTCCGGCGACGGTGGTGAAAAAGATGGCGAACGGAATTGCACTGTCGCGCACCGCGCGGCGGCCGGTATCGAGCAATGAGTCCACCGAGTCGCGCAAGTCCTGCATTGAGCTGGCTGTCCGGTTGAAGGATTTCAGCGTCGCAATGCCACGCACATAGGAAATCAACGCGGCCGTCGCGGCTTTGTCTGCGGCGAACCAGCTTTTCACCGAGTCCCCGAGCGCCTTGTATCCTGCAAACTGAGCGACTGCCGTAATCGGCAAAAGCGCAAGTGCGAACAGAGCCATCCGCCAATCGACCACACACAGAATTGTGGCCCCGGCAACCAGCGAGGTTAAGCCTGCCACGGCGTCTGGAATTGTATGCGCGACGAAATGCTCAACTTCGGACGGATAGTCGATGATGGCCTTTTTCAGCGCCGCCGTGCGGCCTTCAACATGCCCAAGATATTGCCGGTTCAAACAGTTGAGCAGTCGGCTCCGCAACTCGCGCGCGATGCGGAACGCAATCGCATGCGAGACCATCGCTGAACCGCCAATCATCAAAAACCTGATGATGGCAGCGATTGGCATGCATACCGCATAGGTCAGAAGCTTGATGGTGTCGGGGTCCTGCGCGACTGCTTCTTCAATCAAGAACCACAGCAACACGAACACGGCGATGTCCATCAAGCCTGCGATGATCGCCAGCAAACAGGCAGCCGCCAAGCGGCCCAGATAAGGTCCGAGGAGCCCGGCCAAGAGCCATTGAAACGACAGCGCCTTCGGAGCCTGCTTGGGGGTCGCCGCCCATTGCTGATTTTGCCCGGCCGTCATCTCATGCCCGCCATATTGGCGGCCTGACCGAGAGAGCGCTCATCGCGTTCCATGAAATGTCCGAGCCGAAAGACCAAAACGGCCGTTAGCAACGTGCCGATCGCGGCGACCGCAACGGGCATCTGATGGCCCATGGCTGACGCGAGAAATCCGCTGGCGATGAAACCCGGCATCGCCAACAGCGATTGGCCGGCAACGAGGGCTGTGAGATGCGTGCCCGCGCTATCGCCTTCGGCAAGCGATATGAAAAGCGCGGTTACGCACACATGGACCGCACTGAAAGAGGCGAAAATGGCGGTGATGCTCGCTAGTGCCCCCCAATTTGCATTTATGCTTCCGATTCCGATCGCCAAAGCGAAGGTGAAAGCCGAGATCACGCAGATGAGCGACAAACCACGTGCCGGGCTCTGATTGCGGACATAGAGGCTGACCAGCGGGCCAATGGTTGCAAAAGCGAACAAGTTTGCCATGCCGGCAATCAATCCGACCTGCGTCAGGCCATAGCCAACATCGACCAGACGCGGCTCCGCCATGGCGAACGCGCTGGCAATACCGATCGATGCGGGGGCGAGCAGCAACAGAACAGACCAGGTTCTAAGCGACCGCAGAATCGACCAAGCGACCGCTGTCGAGGGCACTTTGGATGGTTTTTCCGGCTCCTCAATGAACACTACAACGACCCCAGCGAACGCCACACCAACTGCAAATACGAACAACGCCGAAATCCAGCCAAACTGCTCGATCAGGAAAAGCCCGCCTGCCCCACCGACGAGATGACCAACGGCCGCCCCGATGCCACCTGCTGTTGCGCCGAATGGCCTTTGTTCAGGGTCCAGGGATTCCGCCATGAAACCTAGCAATGCGATACGCTGTGTCGCCGCAACTGCGGAGACCACCGCGCACATCACGAACAGGAGGATGATGTTTTCGGGACGCGGTTCGACCAATGCGAGCAAAGCCAACAGGCCTGCTGTCACGATTTGCGTGACGATTATCCACGAACGCCGCCGCCCAAACCGGGAGAGCCGATATCTGTCGACAAACGGCGCCCAGGCGAGACTGAATACGAATGCAAAAATGAGAAGGCTGAACAGTCCGACAAACTCAAGCGGTGCACCATTGGCCCGAAGCACAACGGGCACGGCGGCATAGGTCAGCGCGATGGAACTGTATTCGACCGTGTTGAGCGCGAAAATGATGGCAAAGCGTCCGAAACCTCTCAAAACCTAACCTCGGCACCCACCCCAATGATGCGTCCGCGACCAACATTCACAGTTTGAACCGTGCCCAAAACCGAACCAGCCACCTCGGGCACCTCATCGGTGAGATTGCGACCAAACGCATAGATGGAAACATTGTCGTTGGACCATCCAAGCTGCGCGTTGAGGATCACGTAGGAGTCGAGCTCGAATGAATTGCTGATGTCCACGGTGCGATCGCCGACATATTGCAAGTCAGCCGATGTCAGCACCGCTCCGGGGAGCCCCGCATGGGCCAGATCCCAGGTGTTCTGGATTCCGACATTCAATGAAAACTCCGGCGCTCCGGGCACGCGTCCGCCGTCGAGCGCATTCTGCGGATTTGCCCCGCTGACGAGCAGTTCCGTTTCGGTGTAACCGAACCCGCCGAACACGGTTACGCTGTCCGTTACGGAGAACCGGCCTTCGATCTCAAGTCCGGTGGTTTGATAATCCTGCGGTGCGATCGACGATTGGTTTGTGACCGGATCGAAGACGAACAAGTGTCCGTCTTTCACGTCATTGAAAAACACCGACCCGGCGAGATAGAAGCGCCCGTCAAGAAACTGGCCCTTGAAGCCTGCTTCATAGGTGATCGAGGTTGAATCGGGGTAAGCGACCTGTGGCAGGCCAAAGTACTGGCTAAAATTGAACAATGGAAAACCACCTGCCGAGTGCCCTCTCTTCACCGAGGCGTAGACCAGATGATCCGCTGTTATGTCGTAATCGAGGGTCAAACCGCCCGACCACCAGTTTTCCGTCCGATCCGCCGATTCGCTGAAGCTGGCAACAACGCCAGGCGGCGGAACACCTATGAAGTTGAAGTCGTTGCTGAACTTGAAATCGTCAGTGCCGACCCGCAATGACGGCGTCAGGGTCAGGGCGTCAGAAAGCGGCACACCGATTTCGCCAAAGGTGGAAATCGTGGTGAGTTCGAGGTTGGTTCGTGTCGTGCCATTGATGAAGGGCAGAAATGTGCTGCTGTCTTCGTTGTCCTGAGAAAAATCCGAGGAATAGACCGATGCTCCGGCAATCCAGCGAATGCCTGCTTCCGGTTTTGACGTGAACCGGATTTCGCCACTATAGGCCCTCTCGTCCTGGTCATAGCTATTGAAATTCGTGCCTGGCGCATTGAAGAATGCTGGCGGGAAACCAGTGAAAGCTGAAAATGTAAGGCTGTCCTGAGTATCGAGGCCCGAGGCCGTCTGGATATCCTGCACGGTGGCTGTTACGGTAAAGTCAAAGGCCTCGAAATCGTGCTTCAGCTCGAGCGAGCCCATTGCGATTTCACGGTCGTTCCATGGTTCCTGGTCGAGGCCAGAAGCCGGGAAGCCTGGTCCATCACGAAGAATACCGCGCGCCGAATTCCTGAAATCCTGTTCGAAGAAGGCCGAGGCGGTTAGGGTTGTGTAATCGGATAAATCAATCCGTAGACTGCCGCGTGCCGCTGCAATCTCGTTTTCACCCAACTCCCGGCCTATAAAGTCGTTGCGGACAAATCCATCCTGCCCTGCGGCCCGAAGCGCCAGACGGCCGGCGACATCTTCTGTCAGAGCACCCCCGATGATCATGTCGGTGAGATAGGTTCCGTCGGTCCCAATCTCGCCGCGGATCCGGAAATCCCGTTGGCCATCGGGTTGTCTGGTGACGTAATTGATGCTGCCGCCTTGAGAGCCGCGGCCATACAGAACGTTTTGTGGTCCGCGAACCACCTCGATCCGTTCAACATCGAGCAGTTGCGGGAATCCGCCAGAGAGCGAGACCGGCTGACCATTGACGTTGTAACCAACCGTTACGTCGAACGGATTTTGCGGAAGTATCAGATTGCCGACGCCGCGGATGGACCCGAAATTTGCAGCCGGCCACTCAAGATCGGTCACGGAATAGTTCGGAACGCCACGTGCTGCGTTTGTGGCTGCGTCGGGCGCATTCTCCGTCACATTGTCGATCTCAACCGATGACACGCTCGCTGGGACGTCCAAGATATCCTCATCGACCCGCCGCGCGGTAACAATCGTGATTGGCTGCAGTTCAACTTCCTGCGCTGCGGCTTCCTGTGCTCGGGTCGGTGCATTCATCGCGGTGGCCGCGATCAGCGATAATGAGCCTGCCAGACAGGTCGATCCCAAAAAGCGAACCGACAAACGGCGAAAAACTGACTGACCATGACACGCCATACTCTGAACCCCCTGATTTTTATCAGTTTCAGGGCTAGCAGATGACGACGCGGGAATTGAAGATCGGGGATGTTTGCCAGACCGTCAAAGGCGTTTGTCTTTGTGTCACATGCGCGACCGCGCCTGGGTTGGGGTGATACCGAACTCCCTGCGGAAGGCGGTCGAGAAATTGGCCGGACTCGAATAGCCTGCGATGTGTGCGGCCTGGCCCACGGTCAAGCCTTCCTCAACCAGAGCCGAACGGGCCGTATCCATCCGGCGTTTCGATACGTAAGCGATCACAGAGGTGTCGAAAGCCATCTTGAAGTGGCGGCAAAGGGTGCTGACGCTCATCCCTGCTTCGCGGGCCACGTTTTCGAGCGTAACGTCATCCTCGGGCGAACAAGTCTCCAGCCGCTCACGCACATCCTGAATGCGCTTGAATTCCCGTAGCGTCAGAACCCGCTCGTTTCCCGGCACCCGCGGTACGTTCAGGGCAATGACGGCATCTGCGAAAAACTGCATCGCTGCAGCTTCGCTGCGCAATCTCGAAATAGGACCCGCGTCGTCATTCAGTTGAAACAGGTTGAGTGCCGATTGGTGCAGTGCTGGCGTCACGGGGCAGCGTGACAGCTCGATCTTACGTTGCGCGATTGCTGTCAAAATGCCGCTTTGCTCGATCGCGTCATCGACGCTGTTGCGCGCAAGCCAGTCGGGTCTGGCAACAACCCCAGCCAAGTCCATGCGCGTATCGCGTTCCATGATCCCCGTGGTTGTTTCCCGGGCGCCAAACCGCAG
>JAKSCL010000010.1 GCA_022360615.1 Hyphomicrobiales bacterium | reverse complement strand
TTTTCACTTTTCCATGAATCGCTCAATTGCTCTAAGTCTTTGTTTTTTCGCATGTCCGGACGGAAAACCGGTGTCCACTTTTCCTGGACACGCTCTAGCGCGGAACAATCGGTCAAGCTGGGTCCGATTGGTCTCACGCATCTTCGTCACGTGGGAACCGGCCTCTTTTTTGACCGGTGCCGCTTGTGTCTCAACGGCTTGATTTGACAGTCTGCGCCGGGCCGAGGTCTTGACCGACAAGCTGTCCTACCCGCTCCTCAAGGGACGTCAAGTCATGCGTGAACGGACGGGCCGTGTCCAGTACATGCACGACCAGATGCCTGTCCCGCAGTTCGGCGCTGAGCGTGCCGGGCAGCAGACTGACGGCGTTGGCGAAGAAAACTCTCCCGCGCTCGGTCGAAAGCCGGAGCGGGTATTCATGGAAAATGGGGTTTAGCGAGAGACCGGGATAATATGCGCGGCGTGCGACATCGAAGGCGCCAAGAACGGACTTCCACGCGAAATATGGGACAAACTTGAGCCAACTGGCCAATCGCCAGTGCGCAGGTTCTCGCCCACCTGCCAGCAGACTGACAGCGACCGCGATCGCGATCACCGGGACACCGACTGGCCAAGACGTCAGATCTCCATCCACCAGCACCCACCAAAGCACACCAAGCAGCAGTGCCCGGAGCACGCAAGACAAAACAAACGCCCATGGCCCGGTGTCCTTGCCATGGCGGGTTGAAATCGAAGTCATCACGGCACCCCGATCAGACGACCGGCCGTTCACCGCTCGCCGCTCTCGGTACAAGCGCCTTGACCAGATCCTTCATATCCAACTGACCAACCGGTTGACCGTCCTTCAGAACGCGGTAGCTCTGGCGCGTATCCCCGCCCGATATGGCAATGACCGATTCCAGCGTGTCCTCGGCATCGAGATCCTGCGCAAAATCGTTTTGGGTGATTTCGTTGTCCATGATCGAGCGGACGCGCAGCACGCGGGCCCGGTTTATGTCGCTCACGAAGTCCTCGATGTAGGGGTCTGCTGGGTTCAGCAGGATCTGCTGCGGCTCTCCCTGTTGGACGATGGCGCCATCCTTCAAAATCACCAGATGGTCGGCCAGCTTGAGTGCTTCATCGAGATCGTGGGTAATGAAGACGATCGTTTTCTTCAGTTCAACCTGCAGCTCAAGGAGAAGATCCTGCATATCCGTCCGGATCAGCGGATCGAGTGCCGAGAAGGCCTCGTCCATCAGCATGATGTCGCTGTTTGATGTTAGCGCCCGTGCGATACCTACGCGTTGCTGCATTCCGCCAGAAAGCTGGTGAGGGTATTTGTCCTCAAAACCTTCAAGACCGACGCGTGCAAGCCATTTGCGGGCCTCCGCCTCGCTTTCCGGACCGCAGTGACCGCTCACCTTGAGGACAAGCATGGCATTCTCAAGAACCGTTTTGTGGGGCAGCAGGCTCGTCCCGCGGATTTCAAGAGCCATAGCCGCGTTCTGAAGCACGGTTCGGTGCGGCAGCAGCGCGAACTTTTGGAAGACCATTGACATTTTTGTCTGGCGCATGCGGCAGAGTTCATCCTGGGAAAGGCCCATGATGTCCTCACCGTCGAGGAGGATTTCACCCACCGTGGGTTCGATCAGCCGGTTGAGATGCCGGATCAATGTGGATTTGCCGGACCCTGACAGGCCCATCACCACGGTGATTTCACCGGGTTGTATGTCCACGTTGATGTCCTGAAGGCCGAGGACATGATTGTGCCCGGCAAGCAGTTCGGCCTTGGTCATTCCGGCGAGCACGTGCGGCATCATCGCTTCCGGGGTTTCGCCAAAGATTTTATAGAGGCCGCGGATCCGGACCTTGGGAAGTTCTGTCATGTCCAGTCCTTTTAGTGCGTCTCGTGGATGGCGTTGACGCGGGCGAGTGCTGCTTTGGATGCGCGGTCAAGGATGACCGCGAGCAACACAATGCCCAAACCGGCAACGAGACCGACCCCCAATTCAAGATTGCGGATTCCACGCAACACGAGCACGCCAAGTCCGGGTGCGGAAACGAGCGATGCGATGACCACCATGGCAAGGCTCATCATGATTGTCTGGTTGACCCCAGCCATGATGTTCGGAAGCGCCAGTGGGATCTCGACTCCAAAGAGCTTCTGGCGGCCGGACATGCCGAAAGCATTCGCCGCCTCGATGACATCCTTGTCGACGAGCCGGATGCCAAGGTCGGTTAAGCGGATCACCGGCACGATTGCGTAGAGTATGATGGCTATCCCGTAAAGCTTTGGTTCGGTGACGGAAAACAGGAAGATCAACGGGATCAGATAGACGAAGCTCGGCAGGGTCTGCAGAAGGTCGAGGACCGGTATGATCATGCGCTGGACGGTGTTGTTCTTCGACATGAGGATGCCGACCGGCACGCCGAACAATACGCATAGCCCGGTGCAAACGAAGATGATGGCCAGTGTCTGAATCGCCGCGTCGTAATGGTCGATGAAGGCAAGAAAGAAAAACGAGAAGGCGACGAAAACCGTCACGCCGCGCGAGCGTGAGACGTACCAAGTCAGCCAGAGAAGAACGGGAATGACAAGCCACCAGGGCGCCGCGGTGAAGACATAGAGGGTGCCTTCAAGCATCCAGCTGAGAGGCTGTGTTAGGGGATCAAGGACCAGTTTGAGCCCGTCCTTGACGCTCAAAAATAGGTTCTCGACACCTGAGGTCATCTCGCGCGTGCGGGGAATCTCGCCACATGCGGCGTGGAGGTTGTCCAGCGATGGAAAAGGTACAAGCTCTGTTTCGACTGCGGTCGATTCCTCGCCCCGGGCCTGAGCGAGCAGTTGCTCCATCGTCATAGGGCCTTCGGCGGACGTACCGTCGCACCATTCGCGCAAACCGAGTGCGTCGAATACCCCGTCGTAAAAAGCCATACTTGTCTCCCTGTCCGCTTTTTGCATGGCCCGCCGCGATCACCGCAACGGGCCCATTTGTTGCATTACTTGATCAGAGCGGACAGGTTTTCACGCGCCTCATCGTTGAGCCAGGCGCTCCAGATGTCGGAATTCTGCGTCAGGAAATAGACTGCGGCTTCGTCCGGCGATGCGCTGTTGTCTTCCTGCCAGGCGAGGATTTCACCCATTTTCGCGTTCGTGAAGTTCACTTTGGACATCAACTCGGCGACGTCGGGCTCGCGCTTTTCGAAGTCGGTTGTCGCGATCGTCAGAACCTCCGCGCTTGGCTATGGCGATACCCCTGGCTCCGCGCAGTCCTGGTTGGTGTTGCAGTTGTGGATTTCGGCATTGAACTCACCCATATCGACCATGACCATGGGATATTTGCCGAGAACCGAGGTCGGTGCCCAGTAATATCCAAACCAGGGTTCCCTGTCCGTGTGGGCGGCTGCGATCGAAGTGGCGAGCGTTTCGCCTGATCCGTGATTGAACACCTCAAGGCCATTGGCTTCGAGATCGATGGCACGGATCAGATTGTCGTTTATCGTCCGGCATCCCCAGCCGTCGGGGCAGTTGTGGAAGCGGCCGCCAACGAGTTGCGGGTTGGCAAGAACACCTTCAAGCGTAGTCAGTTCGGGGTGCTCCTCGGCAAGGTAGGCCGGAATCCACCATCCCTCCTGACCGCCGTCCGAAAGGACATCCGCGAGCGGCGCGACCTTGCCCTCGTCACGCAGGCCGGGATAGGCCGGCGCGGAGTTGACCCAAAGCTCGGTGACGATGTCAGGCGTGCCTGTTTCCGCAACGGACGTGATCGCAGGCGTGGTGGAGGACGGAACGGTGGTCACTTCACAACCGTAGCCTTGCTCCATCAGGAATTTCGAAACGGCCGTAACAACCGCTGACGAGGCCCAGTCCATTTCGGTAATCGTCACTTCCCCGCAATCGGCTGAGGCGTTATTCGCTCCAAGAGCGAGGCTCATGCCGAATGCGGCTAGAAGCGTATACTTTTTCATGTCTTCCCCTCTGTTGGATTGGTTCTTTTCATTTTCGCGGTCAGATCAGCCCTTCTTACATATTTATTGCCGCTTTTAAACCGTCAGGTTTCGCTCACCTCCAAAACCCGCTTTGCCACACGAAAGCACTCAAGTGCTTGCGGGACGCCGCAGTAGATGCCGATCACGTGTATGATGGCCCGGATCTCTTCCGGCGAGACACCATTGTTTAACGCACGGCGGCATGTAACGGACAAGCTAACTCCAGTCCCGAAACGGTCAGAGCCGGACACGACGGCCATCGCCTCACACCGGTGCCCCACGCAAATGAGCAGAAGTCAATATGACAGAGACGACCTTGCGCCAACATTGAGCCCCTAGCGGCCCGCCCCTCTCAGGAACAGGGGCCAAGCTTGATCGAAATAGCTGTCCTGAGCCGCCGTGGAGGCATAGGTCGTGCGGCCCAGCATAGCGTCATTCGACGGTCCGAATACAATGGAGTGCAACAGGTGTGACGCGATCGTTTGCGGGTCGCCGTCACCGAGCAGGCTCGACTCCTGAGCTTCCGAGACAAGGGCGACGAGCCGGTCCATGATCGGATCGCTCTGCCACTGGTCCTGCCGCTCCTCGCCGAAGACGATCGCTTCGCTCAAGGCGATCCGTTTGAACGC
>JAKSCL010000155.1 GCA_022360615.1 Hyphomicrobiales bacterium | reverse complement strand
TGCGGCAACTGGCCGAGGCCAACGCAGGGATCTACGTGCGCCGCTGACTCCACGCCGTGTGCGGCGTGCGATTGCGGATCAGCCAGTCGACATAAGGCGCGCCAGCGAAAATCCATAGGAAACTTGGCACGAAGGTCACCCACAAAGTAATGACGGTGCCGATGATGCCCGCGAGCATCGGGTCGACCGGACCGGGGTTCCTGTAAGCAGCAAGAAAGCCGACGAATTGCGTGACGAGAATGAGCGGTCCGGGTGTCGTCTCGGCAAGGCCAAGGCCGTCGACCATCTCGGCGGGCTGCAGCCACGCATAAACATTGACGGCCTGGTCCGTCATATAGGCGAGAACGGCATAGGCTCCGCCAAAAGTGATGACCGCGAGCTTGGAGAAGAAAAGCGCCAGATCGGAGTAGGCTTCGCCGCCTGTCGTCAAAAGAAAGGCGAGCGCAATGCCGGCAATCCAAAGACCGGCGGCAAAAAAAGCACCGCGCCTGGCACTTCTATGAAGGCCGGGGCCATCGGCATTGACAGGTTCCGGCGCCGCTTTCCCCGCATCCGCAAAGAAGAAAGTGCCGATCAGCGCCGCGATCGCCAGGATCAGTGGGAAGGGTACGTCGAGGACCATAATCAAAATCAGCGCCCCAGCGGCAACCGCAATCTTCGCCGCACTCCCCACCACCCGGCTGCCGAGCTTCAGTATCGCTTGCGCAATGATCGCAAGAACCGCGGCCTTGATACCCAGAAGAATCGCCTCGGCGCTCGGGATGCCCGCGTAAAGCACATAGATGACGCTGAGCGCGAGCATCACAAGCGCGCCTGGCAGAACGAACATGGCGCCGGCGATCACGCCCCCGGGAATCCCATGCGTGCGCCAGCCGAGATAGGTGGCAAGCTGCTGCGCTTCGGGGCCGGGCAAAAGCATGCAGTAGTTGAGCGCGGCAAGGAAACGGTGCTCCTCAACCCAGCGCCGCTCTTCGACAATGGTCCGGTGCATCATGGCGATTTGCCCGGCGGGGCCGCCGAAGGAGAGAATGCCTATTTTCGTCCAAACGGATATGACCTCACCAAGTGTCGGTGCGACCGTTCGCGCTTCCGTTTCCTTGCTCGCGTCAAGCCCGGCCATCCGGCTCATATCCCCCGCACATCGTGATTCGCCCCCGGTCCACCCCTCTGGAAGGAGGGACAGGCATTCGCATGGCCGATTACTTGTGAATTTGCAAATGTCGAAAACCGACACGCCGATGTCTGTTTTCGGCAAATTCACGGTCGAGCACGAATTTTTGCATAAAAAACAAGCGGTTCGCTCATTTTTCAGATTGGCAAAAATCGTTTTTTCATGGAAGGATTCTCAATGCTAGCGGCGGTATTGAAAAGCCGCTTTCTCTTAAATGACTTATGGGCGGGCCGGCCCTGAAAGCGGCCTTCGAGATTATTCGGTCACGCCATCATTGGCGTCTGGAGGTGGTTATGGATGCATCTCTCGACATGCTTTCGGCTCTCGCATCGCGCACGCCGCAGCATGGCCTTCCCCAGCCCTTCTATACCGATCCCGCCTATCATGCGCTCGATATGGAACTGATCTTCGGGCGTATGTGGCTTTTCGTCGGCCATACCTGCGAAATTCCGGCAACCGGCGACTATTTCACCGTCGATATCGGCTCCGACTCCCTCATCATCATCCGCGACAAGGAAGGGCGTCCACGCGCCTTCCACAACACCTGCCGTCATCGCGGCTCGACCATCTGCACTGCCGCCCGCGGTCACGCGAAGCGCCTTGTCTGCCCCTATCATCAATGGTCCTACGGCCTTGATGGGCGGCTGATGACAGCCCGGCTGATGGGCGAAACCTTCAATCTAGACGACTACCGGCTGAAGGAAGCCCATCTGGAAACGGCCGGCGGCTACATCTTCGTCTCACTCGCCGATAGCGCTCCGGATTTCTCCGCGTTCAAGGAAACAGCCGCTCCCTATCTCGCGCCGCACGGGCTGGATCAGGCCAAGGTGGCCTATGAGATGTCGATCATCGAGCGGGGCAATTGGAAACTCGTCATGGAGAACAACCGCGAGTGCTATCACTGCGCGGTCAACCACCCGGCGCTTCTGAAAACGCTCGCCGAGTATGACGGCGAAACTGACCCGCGCATGCCGAAGGGCTTTGGCGACGTGCTCAGCGTCTACAATGCCCGAATGGCGGACTTCGGGTTGCCGACGCGCACCGCTGTAAAAGACAATTGGCGGGTTGCCCGCACCCCCCTCGATCACGGCGCCGTCGCGATGACCCTCGACGGCAAGGCGGCATCACAGAAAGTGATGGGCAAGATGCCCTCGCTCGACTGCGGCCATTTGAGGATGTTTCATCTCCCGAATACGTGGAACCACCTACACGCCGATCATGGCATCAGTTTCCGCGTCTTGCCCATCAGCGCGACGGAAACGCAGGTCACCACCAAATGGCTGGTGCACAAGGATGCTGAAGAAGGCGTCGACTACGATCTTGAGCACCTGATCGCGGTCTGGCGCAAGACGAATGATGAAGACCGGATCCTTGTGGAACAGACCCAGCGCGGGGTTTCGTCAAGCGCCTATGTGCCCGGCCCCCATTCCGACGCGGTCGAGTTCGGCGTCATCCATTTTGTCGACTGGTACACACGGACAATGGAAACCGGTCTTGGCGAAAGAAGCGCTTTCCGCGTCGCCGCTGAATAGAATCTTGGCAGTTTTGCTGGATTTTTGCTCATTTTGCGGGCGATGTCGCGTTCACAACTATGCCATTACTGCCCATATCCCCGCTTGGCTGTTGATTTCGGCCCGTGGTCGCTTAGGATCGCGCCCACTTGAGATGTCACTTGAGATCAGGACCGTAAGAGTCGGGAGGAGAATAATGAAACTCAAGCAACTCGCGAATACATTCGTGGCATGCGCGGCAGCGCTCGTCATGGCAACCGGGTTGGCCGTGAATTCGGTCCAGGCCCAGGAAGAACGCAATTATCTTCTGGCAACCGCTTCAACCGGTGGAACGTATTATCCCGTCGGCGTGGCGCTTGCCACTCTCGTGAAAGTGAAGCTTCAACCGCAGCAGAAGATCAACATGTCGGCGATCAACTCCGCGGGCTCGGGCGAGAACGTGCGCCTTCTGCGTGAAAACGAGGCGCAGTTCGCCATTCTTCAGGGTCTTTTCGGCAATTATGCCTGGAATGGCACCGGCCCTGTCGCCAATGACGGCCCGCAGACCAATCTGCGCGCGATCAGCATGCTCTGGCCGAATGTCGAACACTTTATGGTCCGGAAAGAGTTTGCGGAGACAGGCACGATCGACGACTTCCTCGCCATGACGGGCGAATCCGTTTCGCTCGGCCGTCAAAACTCTGGAACCATCGGTTCGAACGAGACGATCCTCGGCAATCTCGGTATCGCCGACATGGCGAACGACTACAGTCTCGTCTATCTCGGTTACGGCCCGAGTGCCGCCGCATTGCAAGACGGTCAGATCGTCGGGATGAACACGCCGGCCGGCGATCCGGTGTCAGCCGTGACCCGCGCCATGGCGGCCATGGGCGATGATCTCGTGCTTCTCGACTTCACCGACGAGCAAGCGGAGAAAGCCGATGGCGGCCTTGGCCTTTGGACGCGCCATGTCGTTCCAGCAGGCACCTATCCGGGCCAGGATGAAGACCTGAATACCATCGCACAACCGAACTTCCTGGCGGTGCGGGCGGATCTTCCCGAGGAAGACGTCTACATGATCACGCAAACGATCTACGAGAACCTCCCCTTCCTGCAGGGCATTCACCCGGCAACCAAGGCAATGTCGCTTGAGAATGCGCTTAACGGCCTGCCGATGCCGCTCCATCCAGGCGCTCAGAGATATTTCGAGGAAGTTGGCGTGAGCATCCCCGAAAACCTCATCGCCGCACAGTAGGGCCGGATACCGAACGAAGGGGCCCCTACTAAAAGTATCGTAGGGGCCCTTTCCGATTGTCCGACTTTCCCTGAAAAATAGCCGGGCATTGCCCTAGGAACGTGCAATGAACGCGCCCGAAAAAGCACGGGCCGAAGACGACGCTGCCGTTTTTGGCCCCCGCTTCTCCGATTCCGATCCCCGCGACAAACTCGCGTTTCTTCTCGGTGTGGTCATCTCCGCCGGCCACATCTACATGAATATCGGCATCGTGCTGCCGACGCTCGTGCAGAACGCGCTGCACTTTGGCGGGTTTGTCCTGCTCTGCGCCATCCTGTTTCCGCTTGGCCGAGGCCGCGTACCCGGAAAGAGAGTGTCGGCGCCGCTCTTTGCCGCGAATGTCGCCATCGGGCTCGTGATTGCCGTCAGTTCCATCTGGATCATTCTGCGTGAAAACACAATTTACGATGCTGGCGTACGCCTTGCGCCAATCGACTGGGTTCTCGGCCTGATCGTCATTATCGGCGCGCTCGAATTCACCCGGCGCACTACGGGCTGGCTGATTCCGATCCTCATTCTGCTCGCACTCACCTATGTGTCGTTCTGGGGCCAATACGTGCCGGGCGTCTTCCGCTTTGCCGGACTGAGTGCGGAGACGATCCTGTTCCGCTCGATCTTCGGCGATGATGGCATCTTCGGAACGATCGCGCGTATTTCGTCCACCTTCGTTTTCATGTTCATCCTGTTCGGCGCGTTTCTGCTGCGCTCGGGCGCCGGGCACTTCATTATCGATTTGGCACGCGCGGTCGCCGGGCGGTTCACCGGCGGGCCGGGGCTCGTTGCTGTCTTCGCCTCATCGCTCACGGGCACGATCTCAGGCTCGGCCGTTGCGAACACCGCCTCGACCGGCGTCATCACCATTCCCTTGATGAAGCGCTCGGGCTTCCCGCCGCGCTTTGCCGCGGCCGTCGAGGCGAGCGCCTCGACCGGCGGTCAGCTGATGCCGCCGATCATGGGCGCCGGCGCATTCGTGATGTCGAGCTACACCCAGATCCCCTACCCAACGATCGTCGCCGTCTCGATCCTGCCCGCCATCCTTTATTTCGCAACCGTCGGCTTTTTCGTCCGCATCGAGGCAAAGCGCCACAATATTGGCGGCGGCGATGCCGACGCGCCGAAAATCGGCGAGGTGATGCGGAAAGGCGGCATCAGCTTCCTCCTGCCAATTGGCGTCTTGATCGGCTGTCTCATCTATGGCTTCACGCCGACCTATTCAGCCGGAATCAGCATCATTTCAGTCGTCGTAGCCTCATGGCTGACGCCGAACCGCATGGGTCCAATGGCTGTCCTTGAAGCCTTGGCGCTCGGCGCAAAAAACATGGTGATGACGGGTATTCTTCTGTGCGCCGTCGGGCTTGTTGTGAATGTGATCGCCACTGCCGGAATCGGAAACACCTTCTCGCTGATGATTTCCGACTGGTCTGGCAACAATCTCTTTCTTGCAATCGTCCTGATTGCGATCGCCTCGCTCGTCCTCGGCATGGGCCTGCCAGTCACCGCGGCTTACATCGTGCTTGCCACACTCTCAGCACCTGCCCTTTACGGACTGATCTCGAATGCCCAGATCGTTGCCGAAATCGCCGCCGGGAATGTGACGGAAGAGGTCAAAGCGATCATGATGCTGGCGGCGCCAGACCAAATCGGCGCACTTGGCCAGGCAATGCCCGTCGAACAGGCACAAGCGATTGTTGCGGCGATTCCATCCGACCTCCTGGGCGTCGTACGCGATGCCCTCATCGCACCGGAAACGCTTACCTTCGCGCTCCTTTCAGCCCATTTGATCATCTTCTGGCTGAGCCAGGATTCGAATGTCACCCCGCCCGTCTGCCTGACGGCCTTCACCGCAGCCGCCATTGCCAAGACCCCGCCCATGGCAACCGGTTTCACATCATGGAAGGTGGCAAAGGGCCTCTATATCGTGCCGCTTCTTTTCGCCTACACGCCGCTCATTGGCGCGGGGCTTTTGGAAAGCCTCATCATTTGCGGCTTTGCCCTGGTTGGCCTCTATGCTTTCACCGCCGGGTTCCAGGGTCATATGGAAGGGCCTCTCAACATCATCGAGCGCGCGCTCGCTTTTGTTGCGGCGGTGATGTGCCTCTTGCCTTACAGCATCATCATCCATTTGATCGGTGTTGGGCTGACGGTTGCGCTCCTCGCCTGGTCGATTGTCAAAAGGCGGCGAATGAACGGGGCGGCGGCTGGGACGTAGAAGGTTTTGCGAAGTCACGGCATTCCGGAAATGGCTGCCCCAATCCTGCAACAGGATTGAGGACCGCGAAACCGCCGTCGTCCTAATGGTCTGTCCAAGGTTCCAACGGCCAGCCCCCCGGCAATCCTGACGCCGCAAGCACAGGAACGTTAGTGCATTAAGCCCCGGACAACCGGGTAGAGCTTGCCGGGTGATGCAAAATTGCGGCGGGGTACGGGGCAGCAAAGATGAAGCGGTGGATTACCGCGGCTTCGGCAGAGCATTTTCGACGAGTTCCACCCAGAACGAGACGCCATAAGGGATGATGTCGTCGTTGAAATCATACTCGGGGTTATGGACGTTCACCCCACCCTTCTCGCCATAATCGCCATTGCCGAGCCATAGATAGCAGCCGGGTTTCTCGTTCAGCATGAAGGAGAAATCCTCCGCACCCATTTTCGGGAGCGCATCGTCCTCCACATTCCCGTCCCCAACGATGCGCCGCGCGATATCAGCGGCAAAAGCGGTCTCATCCGCCGTGTTAACAGTCGCGGGATAGTTCCGCTGATAGTGGATGGTCGCCTCGGCCCCTAGCGCCGCGGCCGTACCTTCCACCACGCGCCTCAGATTGCTCTCGATGAGATCCTGGACCTCGGTATCATAAGTACGCACCGTGCCGGTCAACTCGGCCATATCGGGAATCACGTTATCGGCCGAGCCCGCATGAAAAGTCGTAATCGATACGACGCCTGATTTCAGCGGATCGACATTCCTGGCAACAATGGACTGCGCCGCCATGACAATTTGGCTTGCAACCACGATCGGATCGATCCCGACGCTCGGCATCGCGCCATGGGCGCCCTTGCCTTTCACCGAAATTTTCAAAAGGTCCGCATTGGCCATGCAGGGGCCTGTGCGCATGGCGAATTTGCCGACCGGCAGACCCGGCATATTGTGAATGCCGTAGACGGATTCCATGGTAAAGCGCTCAAAGAGCCCATCCTTGACCATGGCGTCGGCCCCGCCAAGCCCTTCTTCAGCGGGCTGGAAGATGAAAACGACCGTGCCGTCGAAATCGCGGGTTTCCGCGAGCGCACGCGCGGCGCCCAAAAGCATGGTTGTGTGTCCGTCATGGCCACAGGCATGCATGGCGCCTTTGTTTGCCGACGCGTAGGGCAGCCCGGTCTTCTCGTCCATGGGCAACGCGTCCATATCGGCGCGCAGGCCAATGGCGCGGTTCGACTGCCCCTCGCCTCTGAGAACGCCCACGACGCCGGTCTGGCCGATACCGGTGTGCACCTCAAGTCCCAGCCGCGTCAGTTCCTCGGCCACAAGCGCCGATGTCCGCTCTTCTTCAAACCCGATCTCTGGGTGCTGATGGATATCCCGGCGAATACGGATCAAATCATCGAGATGGCGTTCAATCGCAGGACGAAGGTTCATGGGACTCCTCTCAGTCTATTCAGCCGCTTCCACCATGGCGTTGAAGACCGAAATCCGGTCCTCGTCGACGCCATGGCAGGCGACATAGTGATCGGCGCCCGATTCAATGGCGAGCGGCAGTTCGGTCTTGCAGCGCTGGAACGCGAACGGGCAGCGCGGATGAAAGGCGCATCCGGCAGGCGGATCGAGGGGATTCGGCACCTCGCCCTGTACGCGCTCCCGCGTTTTCCCACTCATGCTGATGTCGGGAACGGCGGCAAGCAGCATTTGCGTGTAGGGATGGCGAGCGGCCTTGAACAACGCGTCCGTCGGTGCTTCTTCGACAATCCGGCCGAGATACATGACCCCGATCCGCTTCGCCATGTACCGGACGACGGCCAGATCGTGGCTGATGAAAAGGTAAGTCAACCCGAACTCATCCTGCAGATCCTTCATCAGATTGAGGATCTGCGCCTGGACCGACACATCAAGCGCCGATGTCGGCTCATCACAGATGATGAAGTCGGGATTGGAGGAAAGCGCACGGGCAATCGCGATGCGCTGCCGTTGCCCGCCCGAGAATTCGTGAGGGTATTTGACGCCGTCTTCGGGCGAGAGTTTTACGAGCGTCAAAAGCTCGGCGACGCGGTCGGCGATGTCTTTCTCGCTTTTCAGGAGACCGAAAGCGCGGATCGGCTCGGAGATGATCCAATCGACGCGCCAACGCGGATTAAGGCTTGCATAGGGATCCTGGAAGATCATCTGCAGCCTGCGCCGCACTTGCCGCACCCGCTGCGAACGCCAACCACTGCTGACATTCACCTCATCGACGACTACGCTGCCGCGTTCGGGGCTCAAAAGCCCGGCCATCATTTTCGCAACCGTCGACTTGCCGCACCCCGACTCGCCGACAAGCGCGAAAGTCTCGCCTTTGTTGATCCGGAAGGAGACGTCTTGCACGGCACGGACGATCTTGCGCGGTTCACGCTCGAGCAACCGGTTCAGCAACGGCTTTGAGAGGTCGAACGTGCGGCACAAGCTCTGGACTTCGACGAATGCAGGCGTGCGATTGATATCGTCCATCAAGCAACCGCCCCTTCTTCCGTGCGCTTTTCAGCCGGATCGTAGAGCCAGCAGGCCACATCCACTTTGTCATGCGCTATCAGTTCAGGCCGTTCGGCGGTGCAGCGGTCGAAGGCTTTCGGACAACGGGGATGGAAGGCGCAGCCTTCAGGGATTGCGGCAAGCCGCGGCATTGCCCCTTCGATCTGGAGCAAACGATTGCGGCGTCCTCGCAGCTCTGGGATCGAACCCATCAGCCCCTTTGTATAGGGGTGCTTGGCGTGTTTGATGACCTCCTCAACTGGGCCGATCTCGGCGATACGCCCGGAATACATGACCGCCACGCGGTCGGCCGTCTCCGCGATCACGCCCATATCGTGCGTGATCAGCATCACCGCCACGCCGTGATCGGCGCAGAGCTTTTTCAGGACCGAGATGATCTGGGCCTGGACAGAGACATCGAGCGCGGTTGTCGGCTCATCGGCGATCACGAGTTCAGGGTCCGCGCAAAGGGCAAGCGCAATCACAACGCGCTGCCGCATACCGCCCGAGAACTGGTGCGGATAAGCGCTCATCCGCTCGCGCGCCGCCGGGATGCCCACCTGTTCAAGGAGGTCGACGGCCCTTTCGGTGGCGTCGTAGTGGCCCAGGGCCGAATGCGTGCGGATAGTCTCGACAAGCTGGTCGCCGACGGTGAACAGCGGATTGAGCGAAGTAAGGGGGTCCTGGAAGACCATGCCGATACGGTTGCCCCGTACGCGCCGCATCGCCTCAGGCTCAAGATTATCGATGCGCTCACCGCGTAGCCGGATCTCACCTCCGGCAATACGTCCCGGCGGCTCCATGAGGCCGATGATAGCCGAACCGGTAATCGACTTACCGGCACCCGATTCCCCGACGACACCCAGGACTTCGCCCTCGGCAATATCGAAGGAGACCTTGTTGACAGCGGTGAGTATGCCCTGGCGCGGCGAGAACTCGACCACAAGATCGCGCACGGAGAGAACGGGAGTGGAACTCAACACGCACCTCCAAAGAGCTGGGAAGCGCGCCTCAGCGGGAGATGTAATCCTCCGGCTTCGCCCGTCCCTCTCGGATCGCATCGACGATTTCGCGGTGCTCGCGCTGCCGCCTTGACTGCGCGATCGCGACGATAGCGTGGAAGGACGGGGCAAGAAGAAGCGGCGAGGCCCAGAAAAGCGTGATCGCTGTAATGATAACGGCGAGGATTAGCAGCGCGATATTGAAGATCGCCGAAAACAGCTTGCCCTCCAGCAAAAGCGCCAGCGGGGGCAGCAAAAAGGCAAGCACATAAATCATTCACACCCCTCCTCAGCATCTCAGGCGTTGCGAAAGAGATGGGGCGTGAGCGGCCGCTTTGTAACCGTTTTGCCGCCATTTTCGGTTTCATCCGGACCATTTTCACCTCAGCTTCGGGTTCAGCGCATCGCGCAGCCAATCGCCGAGGAGATTGACGGACAAGGCGAGCGCAAGAAGCGTGAGCGACGGGAAGAGGATGATCCACCACTCGCCGGAGAACAGGAAATCCTGGCCGATACGGATCAAAGTGCCGAGCGAAGGCTGCGTGGGCGGAACACCGACACCGAGGAAAGAGAGCGTCGCCTCGGTGATGATGGCAAGGGCCAGGCCGATGGTGGCGATAACGAGCACGGGCCCCATCACATTCGGCAGCACATGCCGGATCATGATGAGAACCGGCGGCAGCCCGATAACGCGCGCGGCCTGCACATATTCCTTATTGCGCTCGACAAGTGTGGCGCCGCGCACGGTGCGCGCGAACTGGACCCAATCGGAGAGCCCGATGGCGACAATCAGCACCCAGATCGCCATTTCCTCGCGGTGCTGCGGGGCGATGAAGCCTTGAGCGATCCCAAAAATCAGAAGCGCAATCAGGATCGAGGGAAAGGAAAGCTGGACGTCGGCCACCCGCATGATGATGGTATCGAGCCAACCGCCGAGAAAGCCTGCAAGAAGCCCAAGGCTGACCCCCAGCACCATGGCGAAGACAACGGCGGCAAAACCGACGAAAAGCGAAATCCTTGAGCCGTAAAGGATGGCGGAAAACACATCGCGGCCCTGATCGTCCGTGCCAAGCCAATACGTGTTCCCGGTAAAGGCATTCGGCTCCATGGGCGGTGTGAAGCCATCGAGCAGATTGAGCGTTGCCGGATTGAACGGATCGTGCGGCGCTATGTAGGGCGCAAGAACCGCGCTGCCGATGATGAGGACGACGAGGAACGCGGCGGTCATCGTCAAGGGCGAGCGGCGGAAGGAATGCGCGATATCGGAATCCCAGGCTCGCGCTATCAAGAACTTTTGATGACTGCTTTCAGAAACAAAGGCCATGGTTCCGCCCCTATCGCAGCCGCGCCGGCCGTTCGACGCGTAAGCGCGGATCAACGGCGTAGTATAGAAGATCGACGACGAGATTGATGACCACGAAGAACAG
>JAKSCL010000060.1 GCA_022360615.1 Hyphomicrobiales bacterium | reverse complement strand
GGCAAGGCCATAGGCGCGCAGTTCGGCAAGGTTCTCGATATCCTCGTTGAAAAGATCGCCGGACACGCCGTGCCGGTCCGCCACGGCATCGAGGTCGACGCGCAAATCGCACATCAGGCGCTCAATCACATCGGCGCGCACGCGATCGTCCTCGGAGGTCCTGACACCGCGCACCGTTGGAAGCCTGCCATCGGTGACCATGCGGCGATAGGCGGTGATGTCAGGTGCGTTTTGGCTATGGCCTTGCGGAAACTGGCTGATCGATGAGGAACCGAGGCCAATCAGAATCGGCGCGTTGTCCGTGGTGTAGCCCTGGAAATTACGGTGAAGCGTCCCGTTTCGCGCGGCCTGAGCCATTGGATCGGATGGCAGGGCATAATGGTCAAAGCCGATGGCCACATAACCCGATTGCGTTAGCACGGCTTTTGCCGTCTCGACTTGCTCAAGCCTTTCGGCCGCGCCGGGTAGAAGGTTGGAGTCGATGAGTTGTTGGTTCTTGCGGAACCATGGGACATGCGCGTAACCGAACAGTGCGATGCGTGCTGGCTTCAGCGTTGCAACAAGGGTCGCTGTGCGGCGCACGTCATGGGTGGTCTGATCGGGCAGGCCGTACATCAGATCGAAATTGAGCGAGGTGATTCCCGCCCGTCTCAAATATTCCTGCGCCTTGACGATGACCCCGAAGGGTTGCGGTCGGCCGATTTTCTGCTGAACGCGCGGCGAGAGATCCTGAACGCCGAGGCTGGCGCGGTTGACGCCAAGCCCCGCAAGTCGGTTCGCAAGCGCCTGGTCCAGATGGCGGGGATCGAGCTCGATTGAATGTTCGGCGACATCGGAAAGATCAAACAGCTTGTGGAGATGCTGGTAGATCGAGCGAAACGCCTCCGGCGGCATGATACTAGGCGTGCCGCCACCCCAATGGATGGCGGATACCTTGGCGCGCCGGCCAATGTGCCGCGCGACAAGCGCGGCCTCTTTTTCGAGTAACCCCGCATATTCGGTGACGGGACCCGGGCGGTTCACGACCTTGGTATGGCAACCGCAATAATGGCAAAGCGCCGAGCAGAACGGCACGTGAAAATAGAGCGAAATCGGTTGAGAAGGTTCAAGCCCGGCAAGCCACGCAGCGGAAGTGTCGCCATCCACCTCCGGCGAGAAATGCGGCGCGGTGGGATAAGATGTGTAGCGCGGAACACGCCGCATACTCAGATTGACCAAGGTATTGAACATGGGTGACCACAATCCCGATCTCAGATGCCGCAACGCTATCCCCGGTTGCAGAGGCCAGAATTGATTCCAGTCAAAACCTAGTGGTCTTGCTTAGATGCAGCGGGGGAATAGGCGCAGGGGCGGGATATCTGTCATAAGGGAAGAATGAACCTTCCGAAGAACGCCGGCCGCCGCCGGCGTTGGCTTGCCGTCCTGCGCACAATCGCCGCAGCCACTGTCGGTGGCCTAGTCTTTCATCTTGCGGGTTTCCCGGCAGCCTGGCTTGCCGGATCCATGGTTGTTGTCGCCGTGTTGACCGTGGCTGGGTATGACACCGACGTTCCACGGCCGCTTTTTATTCCGGCTTCCGTGATCCTCGGTATATCGCTTGGGGCGGGGCTGGGCCCTGACACGCTTTCACTGATGGCGGCTTGGCCTGTCAGCCTCGTTGCGCTCGGCCTGATGATTATCGCGATCATGGCCGGTACCTATGTCTATTTCCGGCGGGTATGCGGTTGGCGGTCGGATACGGCATTCTATGCAGGACTGCCGGGCGCGCTCTCGGTCACCATATTTCTGGCCATGCAAAGCCGCGCGGAGATGCCGCGGGTTGCGTTTGCTCAGAGCATCCGGCTCTTGATTCTGGTCGCGGTGCTCCCGCTTATCATTGTCGGCACCTCCGAAGGCCCGGTCGCAATGGCTGTGCCGGACACCGGCACCCTCACCGACATGGTGATCCTTCTCATCGCCTGCACGGTTGTCGGCTTTCTTTTTGAATGGGTGCGCTTCCCCGCCGGAATGCTCGTCGGCGCCATGGTTGCAAGCGGCGTGCTTCATATCACCGGCGCGGTGCATGGAACGGCGCCCGCTGTTATTCTTGTTCCAGCCATCGTTATTCTCGGCGCCATTATCGGCAGCCGGTTCAAAGGTGTCTCGGTGGAACAGGCGCGGCGCGATCTGGCAGCAGGTTTCGGCGGCTTCCTCGTCGGGATCGCTTTTGCGATCGTCTTCGCTGCGGCAGTCGCCGATTTTCTCGACATTCCGTTTGGCCATGTGCTGATCGCCTTTGCGCCCGGCGGCCTCGAGGCAATGGCGATTATGGCGCTGACGCTTGGCGCCGACCCGGCCTTTGTCGGAACCCATCAGCTTGTCCGATTCGTTGGCCTAAGCTTGGTGATGCCTTTTGTCGCCAGGCGGTTGGGGTTCGTGAAACGCGCCGATTGAGTCGCTTGAAAGCCGAAAAAACCACTATTCCCCTGCGGCAATACGGGTAATCCCGAAGGGACTCAGTGTCACGTAGCGCCGGATTCCGGCAGCTTGCGATGTTCAGTGCGGCAACTGTTGATTGAGATCAAGGCTTGCTAGATCGCGCGTGTCATTGCTGCACGCGTTTACCAATCGGTCCATTGAGAGCCGGAAATCATGTCTGCTGCAATGAATTCACACAAAACCATGACGATTGGCGAGGGCGGCCTTTTGGCCTTCATCGTCGTCGGCGGCCTGACCTCACTCGTGGTCGCCGGGCGCGCGCTTGATACGCCCATGCAAATCCACAGCTTCATCTTCGCACTGGCGGCCGTTCTTGCCGGCATCGCCGTTCTTAAGCGCTACTATGACCGGCCGGCTGAATTGCCACCGCAGGAAATCGACGGTTTGCCCAACTACAATATGGGCATCGTCAAGTTCCTGACGGTGATTTCTGTTTTCTGGGGGGTCGTGGGCTTTCTTGTGGGGCTCATCATTTCCCTTCAATTGGCGTGGCCCGCTCTCAATTTCGACTTCGAGTATGTGGCTTTTTCACGCCTTCGGCCTGTGCATACCTCGGCGGTGATTTTTGCCTTTGGCGGCAACGTGTTGCTGGCGACGTCGTTTTATGTGGTGCAGAAGACCTGCCGCGCGCGCCTTGCAGGCGAGCTTGCGCCATGGTTCGTCGCGATCGGCTACAACCTCTTCATCGTGATTGCGGCGACAGGTTACGTTCTCGGCGTCACCCAGTCCAAGGAATATGCGGAACCCGAGTGGTACGCCGATCTCTGGCTGACCATCGTCTGGGTCGTTTATCTGCTGGTCTTCCTCGGCACGCTTTGGAAGCGCAAGGAACCGCACATCTACGTCGCGAACTGGTTCTACCTCGCCTTCATCGTGACGATCGCGATGTTGCACATCGTCAACAATCTGACGATCCCGGTGTCGATCTTCTCGTCGAAGAGCGTGATCGTCTGGTCGGGCATTCAGGATGCGATGGTGCAGTGGTGGTACGGCCACAACGCGGTTGGTTTCTTCCTGACGGCCGGTTTCCTCGCCATCATGTATTACTTCATTCCAAAGCGGGCTGAGCGGCCGGTCTATTCCTACCGGCTTTCCATTGTCCACTTCTGGTCGCTTATTTTCATCTACATCTGGGCGGGTCCGCATCACCTGCACTATACGGCGGTGCCGCAGTGGGCGCAGACGCTTGGCATGACCTTCTCCATCATGCTCTGGATGCCGTCCTGGGGTGGGATGATCAATGGCCTGATGACGCTGTCGGGCGCTTGGGACAAGCTGCGGACCGATCCGGTCTTGCGGATGATGGTGGTTTCTGTCGCGTTTTACGGCATGTCGACCTTCGAAGGGCCCTTAATGTCCGTGCGGGCGGTGAATTCGCTCTCGCATTATACGGACTGGACTATCGGCCACGTCCATTCAGGCGCGATGGGCTGGGTCGGTTACATCTCGTTCGGCGCACTCTATTGCCTGGTGCCCTGGCTCTGGAACCGCAAAGCTCTGTACTCGGAAAAGCTCGTCTCCTGGCATTTCTGGCTCTCGACGATCGGTATCGTTCTTTACATCACGTCGATGTGGGTCGCGGGCATCATGCAGGGTCTGATGTGGCGGGCTTATACAGAACTGGGCTTCCTGCAATTCGCCTTCATCGAGACCGTTGAAGCCATGCATCCCTTCTATGTCATTCGCGCGCTTGGCGGGCTGCTGTTCGTCCTCGGCTCGTTTGTCATGGCCTACAACATCTACATGACCATCCGGCATGGCGAGCGCGAAGAACCGACGCGCGAGGCCGCTCCCGGTATGGTTCCGGCCGAGTAAGGAGGACCGATCATGTCGATTATGAAAAGACACACGATCTTAGAGAAGAACTCGCTGCTCCTTACGGTTTCAATTCTGGTCGTTGTCTCGATTGGTGGCCTTGTTGAGATCGTGCCGCTCTTCTACCTGAAATCCACCATCGAGAAGGTGGAGGGGATGCGCCCCTATACCCCTCTCGAGCTGGCTGGACGGGAGATCTATGTCCGCGAGGGCTGTTATGTCTGCCACTCACAGATGATCCGGCCCATGCGCGATGAGATCGACCGCTATGGCCATTATTCGCTGGCTGCGGAATCGATGTACGATCGTCCTTTCCAGTGGGGTTCGAAGCGGTCCGGTCCCGATCTTGCGCGCGTCGGCGGTAAATACTCCGATCAGTGGCATATGGAGCACCTGATCAACCCGCAGGCGGTGGTGCCGGCCTCGATCATGCCTGGTTATCCGCATATCGCGGAGCGCGATCTGGAAGTGAATGTGGTTCGCGAAACGCTGAGGACGCACCAGTTTCTGGGTGTGCCTTACTCGCAGGAGAAGATCGACAACGCGCTTGCGGATTTACGGGCCCAGGCCAATCCCGACAGTGAGGGCGTGGACGCGCTTCTTGAGCGTTACCCCAAAGCCGTTGTGAGCGATTTCGACGGCGACACGAGCCGGCTGACCGAGATGGACGCGCTTATCGCCTATCTCCAGATGCTCGGCACGTTGGTCGACTTCTCCATTTACGACAACAAAGCCAATCTGCGCTGACGGGAAGAGGACAGATCCATGTATTAATTCCTCGCCGGTATCGCCCAAACGGGCGGGCTCATCTACTTCGTTATTCTCTTTATGGGTGTCCTTGCTTACGCCCTGTGGCCATCGAACAAGAAAAAGTTCGAAGATGCCGCCAAGATCCCGTTGCAGGAGGACTGATTAATGGCTGATGCTTCGCATGGCCGTGATGTCGACGAATTGAGTGGCACAGAAACCACGGGCCACGAATGGGACGGCATCAAGGAACTGAACACCCCGTTGCCGAGCTGGTGGGTCTGGGTCTTCTATGCAACGGTTGCCTGGTCGGTTGTCTACTGGATTCTGATGCCCTCCTGGCCGCTGATTTCGGACTACACGAAGGGCATTCGCGGTCACTCGCAACGCGCTCTCGTCGCCGAGCAGGTGGCGGAGTTGCAGGCATTCCGCGCTGAACGCGGCGCGGGCTTGATCGATGCCGCTCTAGAGGAAATCAGGGACACACCCGAACTCCTGACCTTCGCCATGGCAAACGGCCAGGCGGCTTTTGGCGACAATTGCGCGGCTTGCCACGGTACAGGTGCGGCCGGATTCGTCGGTTATCCGAATCTGAACGATGATGCTTGGCTCTGGGGCGGTACGCTGGAAGACATTCACCAGACCATTCTTTTCGGCATCCGGTCGGCTCACGACGAAACGCGTTTCGGTGACATGCCTGGCTTTGGCCGTGACGGTGTTCTGGACCGCGAGCAAATCCGCGATGTAACGGCCTACGTGTTATCCCTTTCTGGCCTTGAAGGGCCTACTGGCGCAAATCTTGAGGAAGGCGCGGTGATCTATGCCGACAACTGCGCAGCTTGTCATGGTGATAACGGTGAAGGGGTACACGCGCTTGGCGCGCCGAATCTGGCGGATGCCATCTGGCTATTTGGTTCAAGCATCGAACAAGTGACGGAATCGATCGCAAATGGTCGGGCGGGTGTCATGCCTGCATTTGTCGACCGGCTTGATCCCATCACCGCTAAATCGCTTGCCGTTTATGTCCATAGCCTCGGAGGAGGTCAGTAGAATGCCCGACGGAACGGTCCCAGCAGAAGCTTACATTGACGATCAGCCTCTCTATGAGACGCCGAAGAAGGTCTATCCGGCTGCTGTCCATGGGCCGTTCCGCCGCTTTAAATGGTTTGTCATGGCGGTCACGCTGGGGATTTACTATTTCCTCCCCTTCGTCCGCTGGGACCGGGGGCCGAACGCCCCCGACCAGGCGGTGCTCGTCGATTTCGAGGGCCGCCGCTTCTATTTCTTCGCGATCGAACTGTGGCCGCAGGAAATCTACTATATCACCGGCCTGTTGGTGCTTGCTTCCGTCGTGCTGTTCTTGGCAAATGCGCTCGCTGGCCGCGTCTGGTGCGGTTACACCTGCCCGCAAACGGTTTGGACCGATCTGTTCCTGAGCGTTGAGCGCCTGATTGAAGGCGACCGCCGCGAGCGGATCAAGCTCGACAACGGCCCTTGGACACCGAAGAAGGTTGCGCAAAAAGCGACGAAGCACTTTGCTTGGCTAATGATCGCCTGGTGGACTGGCGGGGCCTGGGTGCTCTACTTCGCCGACGCGCCGACGCTCGTGCGCGATCTTGCTTTATTCGAGGCGCCATGGACCGCCTATATGTGGATAGGCATCCTGACCGGCACCACCTATCTTTTGGCCGGTTTCGCACGGGAGCAGGTTTGCATCTATATGTGCCCCTGGCCGCGTATTCAGGCGGCCTTGACCGATGAGCATGCTTTAAACGTCACCTACCGTGTCGACCGGGGCGAGCCGCGCGGCTCGTTGAAGAAGAGTGCCGGGCAAGCCGCCAAAGGTTTGAAAACGGGTGACTGCATTGATTGCTACCAATGCGTCCATGTCTGCCCGACCGGCGTCGATATCCGCGAAGGTTCGCAGCTTGGCTGCATCCAATGCGGTCTGTGCATTGATGCCTGCAACACGATCATGGACAAGATCGGCAAGCCCCATGGGCTGATCGCGTATGACACCGATGTCAATGTTGGCCGGCGCGCTGAGGGCAAACCGGAAGTCTTTAACTTCATCCGCCCGCGCACCTTGATCTACACCGGCGTGCTCGCGCTTGTGGGGTCGATCATGCTTTATGTGCTTGTCACCCGCGATTTCGTTGATGTCACGGCACAGCATGATCGCAATCCGCTTTACGTGGAACTTGCAAATGGCGATGTCCGCAACGGCTATCGCATCCATTTGATGAACAAGCGGGCCGTTCCACGCCGTTTCCTCCTCACAATGGAAGGTATTGAAGGCGCTGAGCTTGAAGTGGTCGGAAACGATCTTGAGGTCTTCGGCAATCCGGTGATCGAGGTGGGCCCCGATTCAACGCGCGATGTCCGCCTTCTGGTCTTTGCACCGCGTGATCAAATCCCATCGAAATCAACACCGATCCGTTTCCGCATTACCGAGGCGGAAACCGGCGAAAGCGCGACGACGAGAGACTTTTTCAAGGCTCCATAGCGAAGCCACCGGAACAAACATCAGGAATCTGCCCATGGCCCATATCGACACACGCGCACCCCGTCCCTTCACTGGGCGAGATCTCCTGGTTTGGCTCTTTGCGTTTTTCGGCGTGATATTCATTGTCAACGGCCTCTTTATCTACTTCGCCCTCACCAGCTTCCGCGGCCTAGAAACGGAAAGCACCTATCTGTCGGGGCGGGCCTATCCGGGCGAGATCGAGGCGGCCCGCGTCCAGGCCGAACGGAACTGGACGGTGAATGCCGAGATCGACCGCGACGCCGACGGCAGTGCTGCGGTCGTCATGCACGTTCAAGATGCAAATGGCGCTCCTGTCAGCAGTTTGGATGCGGTCATCCAACTCTCAAGCCCTTTGGGAACGGCCTATGACAAGGAGATTGCCGTTGTCGAAACTGGGGCCGGTGTGTACCGGGGCGCGGCGGAGGATGTCGCCGCGGGCCGATGGACCGTGACGATCAATGCATCCTCGGCGGGTGAGCGGGTCTATCGTTCCCGCAGTACGCTCATCATCGGGGAATAGGGCAAAGGAATGCTTTGACCTAAGTCTCCATTCGTAAGCTTGGGACAGTAGTGCAGTAAAATGTCAGCGGTTACGAGCGATTTCGGCGCCTTCGTCACTCCACTTGAGGGCGGGCTAAAACACCTTGATCTGGCCGTTGAGGGCATCCATTGCGCGGGCTGCATGCGCAAAATCGAAAACGGCATCTCTGCCCTTCCGGGCGTTACCCTTGCCCGTGTCAACCTCACTGAAAAACGGCTCGCGGTCGAATGGCAAGGTGACAGCACCTCCCCGGCTGAAATCATCGGCGCTATGAGGGCGCTCGGTTTTCCGGCCCATCCCTTTGATCCAGGTGCCGAGCGTGATCTGAAAAGGGAAGATCGCAAGCTTTTGCGCTGCCTGGCGGTTGCCGGCTTCGCCACCGCCAACATCATGCTTCTTTCGGTTTCGGTCTGGTCCGGCAACGCGACTGACATCAATCCGGAAACCCGTGCACTGTTCCACTGGGTCTCGGCGCTGATTGCGCTTCCAGCCGGATTGTATGCGGGCCGCCCGTTCTTTGAAAGCGCTTTTGCGGCCATTAAGGCGCGCAGCCTCAACATGGACGTGCCCATTAGCGTTGCCGTTGTTCTGACGCTCGCCGCCTCGGTGATGCAGACGATGCGGCATGAGGTGCACGCTTATTTCGATTCGGCCTTGATGCTCCTTTTTTTCCTTTTGATCGGACGCTATCTCGACCAGATGATGCGCCGGCGCACCCGCGCCCATGCCGAGACGCTGTTGGCACTCAAAGGCGATTCCGCCCGTAGGCTCGATGATGACGGTATTGTCCGCGATGTGCCGCTCTCAGCGCTTTCGCCGGGCGATATGGTGGTCGTTTCGGCAGGAGAGCGTTTTCCCGCAGACGGACGTGTTTCGATAGGAACAGCGGAAATCGATCAGAGCCTGGTCACAGGCGAGACGGATCCGGTGAAAGCTGCGCCCGGGCAAATGGTTTACGCAGGTGCGCTGAACTTGACCGGCAACATCCAGGTTAAGGTGACGGCGGCGGGCTCAGGCACGCTTCTTGATGAAATCAACAGGCTTTTGGAACGCGCGCTCGAGGCGAAGTCGAAGCAGCTTCAACTCGCCGACCGGGCGGCGAAACTCTACGCTCCGGTCGTGCATCTTCTCGCGCTTGCCGCCTTCATTGGCTGGCTGCTTCTGGGTGCCGATTGGCACACAGCGCTGATGATTGCGGTCGCAACCCTCATCATCACCTGCCCTTGTGCGCTCGGGCTCGCGATACCGGCAGCCCAGGTCGTCGCCTCAGGGGCGCTTTTCCGCGCAGGGCTGGTTCTGAACACGGGCACGATCCTGGAACGGCTTGCCGAGGTGGACACCGTGGTCTTCGACAAGACAGGCACGCTGACCCTGCCCGAGCGTGGCATCATCAATGCCGGTGAGGTGCCCGCCGGCGTGCTCGCACGCGCTGCCGCATTGGCGCAGGCAAGCCGTCACCCCTTGGCGCAGGTTGTGGCGCAATATGCCGAGCCCGGCAGCCTGCCCGAAGAGGTGATCGAGCATGCTGGCCAAGGCGTCTGGTGCGCGGTCGATGGCGAGGAACGCCGCCTGGGCAGCTCAAGCTTTTGCGGCCTCGACACGGACGAAATGCCATCGCAGCGCGATCCGCACGCATCCCAGATTTGTTATATCGAGGGCAACCGGTCTTATGTCTTTGAGATAGGCCAGCGCTTGCGCGAGGATGCGGCCGAAACTATCAGCGCTTTGAAGGCACGCGGGCTTCGACTGGAGATTCTCTCTGGCGACCGGGAGGAAGCAGTTCAGTCCGTTGCGACGGCGCTTGCGGTCAATGACTGGTACGCTGGTCTCTCCCCGACAGAGAAGATCGCCCGTCTCGGCCGCCTGAAAGACGCAGGCCGCAAGGTGCTCATGGTCGGCGACGGTTTGAACGATGCGCCAGCGCTTGCTGCCGCTCACGCGTCGCTCTCGCCGATCAGCGCCGTTCATGTCAGCCAGGCCGCTGCCGACGGCCTCATCCTTGGCGACAGACTTGGCGCCGTCACCGCCGCCTATGACACGGCTCTTAAGGCGCGGGCCGTGATGGGGCAGAACCTCTGGCTGTCGGCGCTCTACAATGTCATCGCCGTGCCGATTGCCGTCTTGGGGTTCGTGACGCCTTTGATTGCAGCACTTGCCATGTCCGGTTCGTCGATTATCGTCACCCTTAACAGTTTACGCGCCCGCGCCCATGCGCCGAGCACTGAAAAAGCATCCGCCTACCCTCCGGCTGCCGTGAAGGAGGCCACATCGTGAATATCATTCTTGTTCTTTTGCCGGTCGCTGTCGGCCTCGGTCTTTTGGGCCTTGCCGCTTTTCTATGGTCCTTGAAGTCCGGCCAGTTCGACGATCTTGAAGGCGCGGCCTGGCGCGCCATCATGGACGATGATGAAAAGCCGAACCGGCAACCTGACGCCTAAGCTGGCGTGTCATAGGATCGAGTTGCCCGGCCTGATCCTGAGGGGCCGCCGGAGAATATTGCCGGCCCCGTTTTGAGGGTGACGCGTGTCTTGAGAAACCGCTGTGATTTCAGTCTGCCTGCATGTCGGTTCTAAGCCGCGGCAACCCGCTCAACCGGTTTGCCGCCCTTTTCAGGCCCGACTTCCGCGATGAAACCGTAAAGCGGCTCGTCGGGAAGGCTCTCTTCCAAAATCGCCCGCATGGTGATCAATGCCCGCACATCGATACCCGTGCTGAGGCCCATCTCCTCAAGCATGTAGACGAGGTCTTCAGTCACGATATTGCCGGAGGCGCCGGGCGCGAACGGGCAGCCGCCGAGCCCGGCGAGCGATGCATCTAAGGTGGTGACGCCCACTTCAAGCGCGGCCAGGGCGTTCGCGAGGCCAAGCCCGCGCGTGTTGTGGAGATGGGCGCCCGCAAGTTTCTCCTTGCCGACGGCACCATACACCTTCGTGAAGACGCGTTTGATGCCGGCGGGATCCGCCATGCCGGTCGTGTCGGCAAGCCCGATCTCATCGACACCCGCTTCGATCAGCGCTTCGGAAAGACGCAGAACCTCATCCTCTGAAACCGCCCCTTCGATGGTGCAGCCCCAGACGGTGGACAGCCCGCCCTCGATCACGGGCCGTTGGTCTTCCGGCAGCGCATCCCGAAGCGTGCAGATGTTTTGGATCTCTTGAAGGCTCTCGGCGCGGCTCTTGTTCACATTCGCCCGGTTGTGGGATTCGCTCACCGAGATCGGAACGGTGATCTTGTTCGCTCCGGCTTTGACGGCGTTCTCCGCACCTTTCAGATTGGGCGCAAGAACGGCGACCGTGAGCCCGGGAAAAGTGGCAGCGTATTCCGTGACTTCGGTGGCGTCCGCCATGGCGGGGACGAGCTTCGGCGGCACGAAGGAGCACACTTCGATTTCGGTGAGGCCCGCTGCGACACCCTCGGCAATCCAGCGCTTCTTGAAAGCGGTGGGCATCACCGAACGGGCCATCTGTAAACCATCGCGCGGGCCCACTTCGCTGATCAGGATGTCGATATCGGCCATGCGCCTTCCTTCCGACTTTTCTCGCATTTATGTGTTTTTATACCGCTGCCGAAGCGTTCTGCGCGGCCACTGCGGTTGCACGCACAACGCATTTTGTTCTATTCTACAAAACGCAGTTCTAAAATATCAAGAATGACGGCGCCCCGCAACCGGCGTCATCGTGGGAGGAATCGGTCCATGCCGGACGGGGTGGCGAGGGAAAACGGACAGCGAGCGGAAAACCTGCCGCTTTCCGGCATTCGCGTCATTGAATTCAGCCACATGGTCATGGGACCCGCATGCGGCCTGATCCTTGCCGATCTCGGTGCCGATGTGGTGAAGATCGAACCGTCGCCGGGTGGCGATAAGACCCGTGCGCTGACGGGTTCGGGTGCGGGCTTCTTCCCCACCTATAACCGCAACAAGCGCTCGCTCGCCGTCGATATCAAGGACAAGCGCGGTTACCGGCTGGTGCGGCGCCTCATCGATGGCGCCGATGTGCTGATTGAGAATTTCCGCCCGGGCGGCCTTAACAAGCTGGGCTTGGGCTATGAAGCCCTGAAGGCGACCAATCCCCGCCTCATCTACTATTCGGCGAAGGGCTTTTTGCCGGGCCCGTACGAAAACCGCACGGCCCTCGACGAGGTCGTGCAGATGATGGCCGGGCTCGCCTATATGACAGGCCCGCCCGGCCGCCCGCTGAGGGCGGGCGCTTCGGTCAACGACATCATGGGCGGCATGTTCGGTGTTATCGGCATTCTTGCATCGCTTCGCCAGCGCGATCAAACAGGCGAGGGCGTGGAGGTGGTTTCGTCCCTTTTCGAAAACTGCGTCTTCCTGTGCGGTCAGCACATGGCGCAATATGCCGTAACGGGACGGCCCGCTGACCCGATGCCGGCCCGGCTCGCCGCCTGGGCGGTTTACGACGTTTTCGATTGCGCAGATGGTGAGCAGGTTTTTGTGGGTGTCGTGTCCGATACCCAGTGGAAACGGTTTTGCGCGGCTTTTGCCCTCGACGATTTGCTAAGCGATCCTGCACTTGAGACAAACCCGCAGCGTTGCCACGCCCGCGACCGCTTTCTGCCAAGGATAAGGGAGCTGTTTGCGGCGATGCCGGGCGATGAGGTCATGGCCCGTTGCGAGGCGCTGGGCTTGCCGCACGCGCCGATTAAGCGGCCGGAAGATCTTTGTGACGACACGCATTTGCGCCAATCGGGCGGGTTGCTTGGCGTCACGCTGCCCGATGGCCGCAAGACCGAAGTGCCCGCACTCCCCGTTTCGATCGGCGGCTGGCGCCCGTCTGTCCGCCATGACCTTGCAAAGGTGGGCGAGCATACACTGGAGGTCGCGCGTGAATCAGGGCTGAGCGACGAGGAACTGCGCGCCATGGCTGCCGATGGCGTGCTCTCAGATGCATCGCTCGCTAAAGAGACGACCTAAACCGAAATATCCTGCGACAGCTTTTTCGCCGCGTCCCGCGCGAGCGTGACGGCCCTTGCACGCGCCTTTTCGTCGAAACGGCTGAGAAGCCCGGAGACCGCCAAAGCGCCCAGAAACTGCCCACCCGGGTCGATAACCGGGACCGCAATCGAGGCCGTATCGGGGTCGCGTTCGCCGAGCGAGATTGCGAAGCCGTCCCGCTTGATCTCATCGGTCTTCTCAGCAAAGCCATCCGTATAGGCGCGAATAACATGGCCGGCCGCACCCTTGTCGAGCGGCAATCGCGTGCCTTCATCGAGATGATGGCGAATGGCTTGACTTGAGTTCTGGCGCATCAGGCAGATGCGGGCATCGCCGTCACGCACATAATAGGATGCGCTCTCTCCCGTTGCTTCCGACAGGTGCTTGAGCGCTGGACGTATATGGGCTGCCACATCGAAGCGCTTTCTATAAAGTGCCCCGAGCCGCCAAAGCGTTGCGCCAAGCTGATAGCGCCCATCTCCACCTCTTCGGATATAGCCGAATTTCTCAAGCGAAATGCAAAGCCTTAAAATCGTGCTTTTGTAGAGCCCGGTCTTATCGGCAAGCTCCTTGAGCGAGAGGCTTTCATAGTCCTCCTCGAAACAATCGAGGATGGAGAGGGCCCGCTCGACCGCATCCACGCCCTTATCGCTCATCGCGCACTCCCGGTTTGGCGAGCCAGCTTTGCCCTTTACTTCTGGGTTGCGCCGGTCTTATTATAGAACTCTGTTCCGACAGATAGAACAAAATGGTTTGGCAAACAGCGTATCGCTGCCGGAAAAAGCCGCTGAACGAATCAAGCTGGGCGCCGAAAGCCCGGCACAGGGAGGACATCATGAGAAAGTTTCTAGCGACTGCTCTTGTTGCGTTGCCGGTTGGCCTAGGGGGTGTCGGCACGGCTTCTGCCGCGGAAATCATCTTCAGCGCCGTCGGCCCGACAACGCAAGATTATCAAATGGCGGTCGCCTGGTCGAACCTGCTTGCCGAGAGCGGTTCCGGCATGAAGATGACCGTCGTCGACAACGGCTCGGTGAAGGGCCTGCGCCAGGTCGCGCAAGGCCAGGCGGATATCGTCGCGATTGGGGCGCCGCACTATAAGGATGCGACCCAAAAGGGCGGCAAGTTCAAGGAAGATCCCGATAATCTGGTCGAGATGTATAAGGACATGAACGTCCTTTTCGCGATCACCACCAGTGCCGCGCAATATGTGGCCCGGGTGGATGCGGACGTGGCAGACATCCCCGGATTCAAGGGAAAGACGCTTGCCATCGGCCGGCCGGGCGGCAATGCGGGCCGGGTGACGACGGCCCTTTTCAAGGTGCACGGCATTGATCTTGAAGCGGGCGATGCCGACGGCCAGTATCTGAAGTACCAGCCGGCGCTTGAACAGATGGCGAACGGCACGATGGACGCAACGCTGGTTTGGGGCGGCGTGCCGCATGCCGCCGTCGACAACGCGTCGCACCAGATGAATTTGCGTTTCGTGTCGCCCGACCCGGCAAAGCTCGCGGACTTCCGCAAGACCATCACCAATGGCGAGTATTATGTTTTCCAGGAAGTGCCGGCAGAGATCCTCGATGCTGCCTATGAAGGCCGTGTCAAGGTCGAAGGCCCTGCTTATTTCTGGACCTTCCCCTTCATGATGGTGGTGCGAGACGACATGCCGGAAGATAAAGCCTATGACCTCGTGAAAACGTTCTGGGAGAACATCGAGACGATTAACGGTATGAGCCCGGCGCTTGCGCTCATCAACAAGAAGGGCGCGCTAGAGGCGCTCTCAGCCGATGTCCATCCGGGCGCTGCGCGCTATTACCGCGAAATCGGTCTGATGCAATAAGAGGAAACGCACCGTTCTCCCGAAAGCCGTCTTCACAAGCCTTACTGTGACGAAATGACCGGCGAAACCTTACCGCCCGCAACGTCTTATCCCAAGTTGCGGGCGGGCTTTTCTGGTATCGGACAAGCCTGTTGCGCGGGCATTGCGCTCTTCGTTGCCTTTACGACCATCTTCGGGAAGTTTCCGGCAGAGGCTCAATATGCAACCGCGCTGACGCTTGGCCTTGTTGCCGTCTTTCTTCTCAAGCCCGGACCGCTTGCCCGGAACGGAGAACCCACGCTCCCCGATATGCTGCTCAGCCTTGTCTTTGTGGCGGCGGCGCTCGGCACCGGGCTTTACTATCTCCAAAACTATTATGAGATCGCCGCTTACCGGGAAGGTATCCCGAACCGGTACGATCTGATCTGCTATGCGGTCGGCACGCTTGTGATCGTGGAAGCAGCGCGCCGTGTCGAGGGCTGGGTGCTGGTCGGTGTGGTCGCTGCAGCCTTTTTCTACATGGCCTATGGGCATCTCATGCCGGGGGTGCTCAACCACCGCGCAATGCCCTTTTCGAACGCGCTTGAGGTCGCCTACAGCTACAAGGGCATTTACGGCATCGCGCTTGGCGCGGTTGTCGATGTGGTGCTTGCCTTTGTCATTCTGGGCGCGGCGATCCGGGTTTCGGGTGCTGGCGATTTCTTCAACTTCATTGCGTTGAGGGCAACGCGCGGCATGCGCTCCGGCCCCGCCCAGGGCGCGATCATGGCCTCCACTCTCTTCGGTTCGGTCAACGGTTCGGCGCCCGCGAATGTGTCGTCGACGGGTGTCCTAACGATCCCGATGATGAAGCGGGCGGGCTTTTCCGGAAGCTTTGCGGGCGGTATCGAGGCGACCGCATCATGTGTCGGCCAGATCATGCCGCCGATCATGGGGGTTGGTGCGTTCATCATGTCGGAGATCACCGGCATTCCTTACGCAACGATCATGCTGGTTGCGATCGTACCCGCATTTCTCTTCATTCTCTCACTATCGGTCGCGGCCATCTTCGAGGCGCAGCGCCTTGGGATCGAACCGCAATCGGACAAGGCGCCCGAAGCGTGGACCACCGTTCGCCGTGGCCAGGCGATCGTGCTCTTTGCGGGCTTCGGCACGTTGCTTGTGATGCTGTGCTCCGGCTACGCGCCAACCTTCAGCGGTCTGTCAGCGGCAGGCGCAACCCTGGCGGTGGCCATGCTTCTCCCCATGACCCGGTTCGGATTGGCGAAGGCAAAAGGTTTTCTTGTCGATGCCGGGCGCGATGGCTTGTCCGTCATGATTGCCTGCGCGGCTATCGGCGT
>JAKSCL010000061.1 GCA_022360615.1 Hyphomicrobiales bacterium | reverse complement strand
GTTTCGCTCTCAGTTCGTCTGCGGTGTAAGGTGGCCGGAACCAGCCATCGGAAACGCGCTTATCCATGCCTGCTCTCCCTCAAAGAAACAGTGGTCGTAAACTATTTGGCGAGCGCCGCCGGACAATCCCGCATCCGGCAGCGCCCGTTTTCGGAATGGCCCGTTGTCAGAAAGGCCATGGCGCTGTCGGGTCCCAGACTGGAATGCCCAAGAAGGCATACCAGGGCGCCATCACCAGCAGCCCGTAGGCCATGGCAATCAGCACCGAGACCCAGCCGACGCGGAAATAATCGGTCATCGAAAACTCGTCGGAGCCATAGGCGATAACGGCTGCCGTGATCTGCGTGGGCAGCAGATAGGCGAAGGTGTCGGTGTCGCAGACGAGCAGCATGAAGGCGACCGGATGGAAGCCGAGCTTTTCCCCGAGCTCGAAGGTGATCGGGGCGAGCATCGCGATCGCGGCAACATTCGACAGCATACCGACGCGGATGATGTGCGTGCCAACCATCAGCGCCAGGACGGCTTGCCACCATGACATGCCGATCACGCCGTAGTGGATCAGATCGGACAGATAGCCTGCCAGACCCGATTTGCTCATCGCCGCCGTCATGGTGATGGCGCCGCCAAGCAGGAGGAATGTCCCCCAGATCGTCCGGTCCGATATCTCTTTCCAAGTGAACGGGAAGAGGCCCGGCGTGAACAGAAGGAGAATGCCCGCCAGGCCGATGATGCCCAGCTGGTAGGTGTGGAGCTCAAAGATCGGGCTGCCCTTGCCCATCATGAAAAGAAGGGCAACGCTGCAGAACACGACGACGAGCGTCCACTCGGCACGCGACATCGGTCCCAATTCCTTGTGCATCTGATGGATTCTCTGGTGGCCGCCGGCCACCTTGACGCCGCCCGTCTTGAAATGGTGACGCACCCATATCTGCGTGATCAGGAACATGCCGAGATAGGGGAATTGCAGCATCGCCCATTGCAGATAGGAGATGTTGAACCCCTCACGGCCCATGATGTCGACCATGATGAGGTTCGGCAGGTGCGCCGTCATAATAAAGACGCCGCAGATCATCGTGCCGTAGACCAGCGACTGAATGATGATCGCCTTGCGGGCGCTACGCTCTTCGGGCGTGTCGCCGATCAGATTGCAGATGCCTTTGACGACCGGCAGCAAGGTCGCGGCGCGGGCGTTCGCCGCCGGGATGACGAAGGCAAGCGCTATGTTGACGAAGAACATTCCCCAAATCACCCGGCCCGCCGTCGATGCTTTCATCCTGTCAAGGATGCCAAGCGCAATGCGCCTGTCCGCCTTTAGAAGCTGCATGACGGCCGCAACCAGGAATGCAAAAAGGCAAAGCCAGACCACGTGACGGGTGAAGCCGGCGAACACGGTGCCGAGCGGCGGCCTTCCGTCGACCCATGGAATGCCTTCGGTAAGAATGAGAAGAAGTGGAATTGAGATGCCGGTAATGCCGGGCGGCAGGGCTTCCGATACCCACATGATGCAGGCCCAGACGACGATCGCAGCGACCATCATGCCGCTTTGCGAGAGCCCCTCCGGTGGTGGAACAACGAAGCCAATAAGAAAAAATGCAATCCAGCCAATAAAGAAACCTGGGATAACCCGCCTTGGATCGCGGCCGCTTCGTTCGATGTTTTCCCGGATCGATTGCAGAAAGCTCGGCGATTCTACTACGCTAGTGTCAGTCATTGCGTCCTCCCGACGCCAATAATTTATATTTTTGTTTCTCGGAGGGGACGGGCTGCGTGTTATTGTTTCGATCACCGGCCCCCAAGAAGAATAAAATGAGAGCACAAGGATGCCGGGCGGGAATGTCGCCGCGCTGACATTTCCGGTGTATTTCGTCCGTCATACTCAAATTGGAGTTGGTGGCCGCCAGAGGAAACGCCCGTGAACGACGCATTTACAAATGCGCACGCGGATTTCTTGTCCTATTTGTCGGAGCAGGAAACCGGTGCGCTGCTCAGTTGCGCCCGCAGAATCCACCTTGAAAAGAATCAATCCATCTTCAACGTCGGCGATATCTCCGGCACGGTTTACATCGTATCGAAGGGCTGCATTAAGCTCTTCCGGCTGACGCCTGACGGCAAGGAAGTCATCTTCTGGCTGAGCTTTCCTGGCGAGATTTTCGGCCTTGCCGAGCTTTTCAACGAAGTCGACCGGGAGATATCGGCGGAGGCGAATATGGCCTCGGAGATTCTTGCGATATCGCGGGCGGATATCCTGCGGTTTTTTCGCAGTTATCCGGAAGCCGCGATGCGGGCCATCTGCATTCTCTCAGGACGGCTGCGGTCGCTTGAATACTCGCTCATCAATCTGGCAACCGAGGATGTGGAGACACGCCTCTTGCGCCTCCTGCTAAGGCTCTCGGCGGTCTCAAAACCGTGCGCCATGGCCTCCTCCGATGACGAAATCTGCATTAATTATCCGCTCACGCACCAGGACATCGCCAATCAGATCGGCGCAAGCCGGCAGACGGTATCCTCGACGCTTGCCAGCCTGAAGCGCCGCGGTGTGATCGAGGTCACGCAGCGCCACATCCACATTCCCAATCGTGCCAAGATGATCCGCGAGCTTGAGGCGGGCGAATGATGTCGAGGCTGAACTGGCCCCGGGAACTGGCCCGGCCAGACGGCCGCGCACCGGCGGAACTGATGTTGCCTGAGAGCAATATCGTCCTCGACCTGCATGGCAATCCGGCGGAGGCGAAGCTCCATGTGGCGTCAGACGGCAATCACCATATGGCGCTTGCAGAGACCGTTGCTGCCTTCCTCGAAGAGGCGCCTGAAGCCAAAGACGTCTTCTATATGACTGTCCCGCCGCGTATCGTGCTTGCTGCGGCGGAAGCGGGGGCCGTGCGGATCGGTAATCTCGATGTGCCCATCACGCCGCATGTGGTGATCGGACCGGAGGGTTTACTGAACCAGTTCGTCGAACGTGGATTGCTTTATTATCATGCCCCTTTCATGCAGAGCCGCGGCAACGCCGTTCTGGTACGTAGCGGTAACCCCAAAGGCATTAGGTCTGTCGCTGATCTGTTCCGCCCGGACGTGATTCTCGCCCTGTCGAATCCCGTGACTGAAACGGCCTCGTTCAGCGTTTATGAGAAGGAAATCGGCCGCCATTTGGGATATGGAGGTGTTGCTGCGGTTTTGCGCAGCGGCAGGGTCCCGAAAACCAGCCAGATCCACCACCGCGAAATTCCCGAAATCCTGGCGCGGGGCGAGGCCGATGCAAGTCTCGTCTATTATCATCTGGCGCTGCGATACCGGCGCATCTTTCCGGATCTTTTCGATCTTGTGCCAACCGGTCCGATGGCGGCGGATGGGCATCCGGAGGCCTCAAACAACACAACGGCCTATCATGTCGGCGTTTCGGACAATGGCGGTCAATTCGGTGCTCCGTTCCGGGCGTTTCTGTTCTCAGACGCCGTCACAGCCATTTACGGAAAGCACGGACTTGTCCGCCCGGTCTAGCCGCCCTAACGGGCAATCATCACCGAGTTGTGCGCCTTCTGTAGAACCCTGAACGAGGTGCCGGCGGTGAAGAAGCGCCGCAACCCCGTTTTCGAGCGCGAGGACATGACGATCACGGAGTATTTCCGTCCCTCCTCGATGATCTTCTCGACCGGATCGCCGATCTCGACCTTCTTGCCGAAGATGGGCACGCCGACTTCTTCAATGGCTTTTTCGGCGGCGGCGACAGCCGATTCGGCGGTTGGCAGTTCCTCTTCGGTCGGTGCGACGGCATAAAGAAAGACCGGGCATGCGCAGCGCGCGGCAATCTCGGCGTCCCGCCGTGCCGCCCGGATGGACTGCTCATTGTTCCACACGCAAACGAGATGGCCATGGCTTTCCTCCAACTCCCGGGCAACCAGCACGGAACCCGTATGTTCGATCGCGACGGTTTCCGCGACCGCAACATCGATATTGCCCATGCCGATTTTGGGGTTCTTCGAAGGCGCCACGATGACGATGTCGGGATCATCGATATCGCATTGATCGAGAATGCCGTTTGCCACCGATGGGGAGACGAGCAGCTTGAGGGTGATGTCGCGTCCGTTCTTGCCGTGGTAGATCGTGGTGTGATCGCCAATCGGGTCGAAATGCACCTCTGAGTGCCGTACTTCCTCCTCCCAGTCGGCGTCCATGTAACCCAGTTCCACGAGGAGATCGCGAGCGCGCATCAGCGCCTTGGTGCCAGGCAGTTCCAGTCCCCAATCAAGGAGGTTCTGCCGTGCAACCGAGATCTGGAGACCGCCTGAGCGCAGCCCTTGGTCGATGGGCCGCACATAGAGAAGCGTCATGTCGGCGTCGGTGCCCGAGCCGATGCGGACCGCGTAACGCAGCGCTTGAGCGGATTCTTCGGACCCGTCAATACAGACAAGAATGCGAAACTTTTCGTTCACTTCTGTCACCTCCAGCCCGCCTTCGCCTGGTCGGGCCCGATGAGCATAGCATCCGTGCCGCCCACCTGCATGGCTTTCCCGCTGCGCCTCATGGCCCCAGGAACGGCCAATAAAAGGTTGCTGCCAGAATGAGGATCGCCGTCGAGAGGATCAGCATGCGGAAGCCGACAACGAAAAAGTCCGTCGTCTTAAGATAGCCGGACGAATAGACGATGGTGCAGGCGGGTGTCCCGATGACGGGGAGATAGGCGAAGGCGGAGGAGACCGCGGTGATGAAACCGATGACGATGGGGCTTTCGCCCGCAGCGGTTGCAAGCTTCAAGGTGATCGGCCCGAGCACGGCGACGGCGGCGCCGTTCGACATGGTGTTGGTGACCCCCGTTGTGAGGGCCGAGACCGCCGCCCAAAGCGCCGGGCCGCTGTCGACGCCTATGGGACTCAAGAGATCAAGAAAGCCCGTTGCGAGCCATAGCGCAGCCCCTGTGTCCTTCATCTGAATGCCGAGCGAGATCGCCGCTGCATAAAGAAGCACCACGCCCCAGTTCACGCCCGAATTCACATCCTCCCAACGCACGAGGCCAATAACCAGGAAGATGATGACGCCGGAGACCGCGATCGTACCAAGGCCATAAACGTCGGACACGGTGATCCAAGCAAGGAGAATGAGGAGGAAAACCCCAATCGCTATCCAGTCCGCCGATTTCATCGGCCCTTCATTTTCGATCTGCCGGCGCAGCTTGACGACGGCGCGCGAGATGTTCGTCGTTTCCGGTTTGAAGGTCAGGTAGAGGATGCCCGTGACAAAGGGCAGTTGGACGAGAAAGATCGGGTAGCAGTAGAGGATCCAAGTCACGTAGTCGATGAGGTAGACTTCCGTTTCCGGATTCCCCGGCTCGTAGAAAAACTGGCGCCAGTAATCGATCATGATGGCGTTGCGGGCTCCGCCGGAGGGCGTACCGATACCGGCTATCGAGCAGCCATAGGAAATCGAGAAGAGCAGGACCGCAGCGAGCTTTCTGACCTCCTTGGGATCGCTGGAGGTCAACGTGATCAACGTGATCGCGACGGGCAACATCATCGCGGCGACCGTGTGCTCGCCCATGACGGAGGCAAGGAGTCCCGAGACGAGCGAAATGCCGAAGCACACATTGATCGTCTTCGTTCCCGTCAAGCGGACAATGAGATAGGCGATCCGTTTATCGAGCTTCTGTTTGACGATCGCGACCGCGAGCATCAGCGAACCCATGATGAACAGAACGGAATCGTTCATCAGGCTCTTTGCGACCGTGGTTGAGTCGAGGCCTAGCAACAGCACCTGCCCAGCAATGATCATCAGCGCGACCGTCGGCAGCGGGATCGGCTCAGTGACAAACAGCACGATCGCGACGGCCGACATGACAAGCGTGATCCATCCAGCCCGCGTCAGCCCCTCGGGCACCGGCATGGAGAGCAGGAAGATGCCAAGGAGAATCGCGATAATGAACCAGCGCTTCTCCCACAAAAAGAACCCAAGGCTTCGGATCGCCCTTGAACGCCTGCGGCCTCTGCGCGGCCAGGCGGGCGCGAGCGAGAGTTTCGAAAAATCTGGTTTGAGTTGCACGGTACGGAACGGTGTGGGTTACGCGATTACGGGAGATACTAGCCGAGGTGAAAGGTTACTCTCAGTAATGATCAAATTCAGCGTTGAGTGCAGTCGTCTGGCGGACATGGGATGCGGGCGGTTGCCGGTGGAGGCCGTTTGGACCTTGGAGCCATACGGTGGAAGGCGGTTTCATGAGCAGTTCATCCCAGGCGTCACAATATGATAGCGCTGCTCATCCCATAAATGGAGTGAAAAGTGAAACATTCCCTTCCGGTTTTCGTTTTCACTTATCTGCCTAAGGTTTCTTTATCAGCATCGCCTGACGATCAATGCCGATCTCCAGCGGGGGCCGGAAGTCGTTTCGTTTGCCCGGCTTTAGGCGCAATGCTGGGGCCGAGCGCCCGCCATTTTTAGGTGTGAAATGTGTTGAAGACGATCCCGCCGGCGATAACCAAAAAGACAGCCCCACATGCGGCATCGAGGCTGCGCTGAAGCGTGAGGTTGTTTACGCGTTGCGCGAGCTTTGCCGAGAACAGGCTGTAGCTCAGCAGGACCGGCAGTTCCACGAGCACGGAGAGGATGCACAAGATCAAGAGCTGGGTTTCAATGTCGTATGCCGGATCGACGAATTGCGGGATGATCGCAAGGAAAATCATGATGTTCTTGATGCTGGTCGATTGAATGGCGATCCCCGATGTCAGGTTACCAAATAGTGATGAAGCCCTGGCCGTTCTGGTTGGTGTTTGTTTTTCGAAATCACTGTCACCGCTATTGCAGGCGCGTAAATCCTTGAAAATTTGAATTGCGAGATATGTCAGGTAAGCGGCGCCCACATATTTTATGACTGTGAAAAGGGTGGGCGACGCCACAACCGCGGCCGCAATTCCCAAGGCAGACAATCCGAAAAACAGAATGTTAACGCCAACAACACCCACTGCGGCGGCCGCGCCGGCTGCAAATCCCCGATTTAAGGCAAGCGACATCACGAGAAACACGGCCGGGCCCGGCGAAACGCTGAAGATGAACTCTGCGATCGCGAAGGCGGCAAGGTTGTCGATCATTGAACTGACCTGGACTTATGGTCTGCTTGAAAATGGCCACCAGCCCGCTGATGGCCTTGGTTTCACAAATCAATCAACCGCAACTTCGTCGGCGTAGATTTGTTCCATCGTCTCGTGTGTGATGGTTGGGTCCGTCAAATCCGAGGTGGATGCATAGGTGAAGACGATGACCGTGCGTTTTGTATCGCCATCGAGCGGGGCAATCCGGTGCAGCGACGTGTTTGCGCGCATAAGATAGCAGGATCCGCTTGGGATGTACGGGCTGCGTACAATCTGGTTCTTCAGGAATTTCTCAAGAGCCTTGGCCGAATCCTCCTTATCCCATTTTGTCCGGGGGATGTATTCGACGCGGCCGCCTTTGTCATATGCTGGCGCTTCGACCATCCAGATCAAAGCGAAAGTATAATCGTCCCAATGCCAGCCGTGGGTATCGCCTGGTTTTTGCTGTGAGTTTACGATGTATTCCTCGGGGATGTACGGAACTTTATGGAGTTCCTCCGCCGCGATCTTGGAGAGGTAGGCACGGATGGCGTCGCTTTCGAAGAAACGGGTAATGGGACCGTTCTGTTTCCTGATTATGTCGCGGCCCACGCTGGTGTAATGCCGCGGCGTGCCGCCTGTCGTATCCATGATCAGGTCGCGGCGTGCTCCATGTGCTTCAACCAGATCGAGAGCCTGACGCCGCATCGCATTCGCCAGAACACTGGGTAGCAGATGGTCAATGACGACTATGTCTTCATCACGAAAGCTTTGCTCATACAGAGCCGTGAGTTGTGTTGGAATATTGGCGATGTGTTCGCGGGCTTGGTTTTCGAAAGAAATCACGTTTCACCTCCGGAGTTGCACCCTTGCGTCCGTTTGACGACGCGGGGCCGGAAGTTGCCGAAATAAACACATGCTGTCTTGAACGTGAGTGCATCTCCTGGAAACGGCCTGGGCTCATGCCGTAAGCCCGGTTGAATAAGCGGGTAAAATGCGCCTGGTCGGCGAAGCCGGTATCGAGTGCAGTCGATGCTGCGTTCGCGCCTAACTTCAGCATCTGGACCGCTTTGTACAGCCGTTGCGCGCGGTGCCATTGCATTGGCGTGAAGCCGGTTGCGGCTTTGAACAAACGGATGATAGCGACTTTGTTGAGCCCCGTGGTTGATGCAATTTCATTTAAATCAACAGTTCTGTGTAAATTATCTAAGAGTATTTCTTTTGCCCTTCGGACGCGCCAATCTTGCTTTTCCTCTACCGTCTCGACAATGTCGTTGGTGTGCCGGTCCATAATCCGGCCAATGATTTGCGTCGCGGCTTCATCGAAATGCGGTGTATGCTGTTCTAAAAAAATATCGGAAATTAGATAGGTGAACGCCTCCGCTATTGCTTCGCATGGTACAATGGGCTTTTCCATGAAAACGGGTTTTTCACTTAAGCCTTCATATTCAAAATAGTCCGGGTGTAAATAAAGGCTGACAAGGCAATTGGT
>JAKSCL010000239.1 GCA_022360615.1 Hyphomicrobiales bacterium | reverse complement strand
TCCAGGACATCGCCGAACAGACCAATCTTCTGGCCCTTAACGCCACGATCGAAGCGGCACGCGCCGGCGAGATGGGTAAGGGCTTTGCCGTCGTTGCCGCGGAGGTGAAGGAACTCGCTAGTCAGACGGCCAAGGCGACGGAGGAAATCGCGCAACAGATTTCCGGCATTCAAGGCGCGACCGGCGAAGCCGTCGAAGCGATCCAGATGATTGAGAAGACAATGGGCGAGGTGAACCAATATGCCGGCGCCATCGCGGCAGCGGTTGAGGAGCAAGGCTCCGCGACCACCGAAATCTCGCACAACGCGCAACTCGCCTCGGAGGGAACGTCGAATGCCGCTCAGAACCTCTCTGAGATGAAGGTAGCTGCAAGCGATACGAACCAGTCGGCTGGGCAGGTGCTTGAAGCAACCCTTGCCGTGCGCAATGAGGGCGGGGCCCTCCGCGAGGAGATCGACCGGTTCCTGGGTGATGTGTCGGCGGCCTAACCCGGCCGGAACGGCGTCTCGCGAACCAGAAAGAGTGCGATTTGCGCGCTTTCTGCCGGCTTTGAGGCGCTTTGCTTTACGGTGTGATGATGGGCGGCGGGCCGACTGTGTCGATGCGGACGAATGCATCGTTGAAATCGTTATCGTCGCTGTCCTCGAAGCCGATGGCGCTGCCGAAAACCTGAACCCGGCTCGGCTGCCATCTCAGCTTCGGGTTGGCGGGTCCCGGCTTGTGAAAACCGAGCACCATATAGCAGGTTGTTTGCGTCAGACGGCCGGAAGACCAGGATCCGGCGCCAGCGTTCCACTCACCACCGGCGCCGCGTCCGTAATGGTTGTTGAAGGAATAGACGCGGGCACCGTCGATCATCCGCTGGACAATGACGCCATGTTCGAACCAGGCGTCGAAGCTGACATCAAGGCGCAAGGTTGAGCCTTCCTCCGCGCAGACCTCAACCGACAGGGCCGGGACGGGTGCGAACATGATGGCGAGTGCGGCAAAGCCGGCTGCAAAAACCGTTCCCCGAAGCATAAAGAAAACCCCTTTGATGCGATTGCCGATGACAGGCAGAGCACGCTTTGAAAAGTAAGACCTTGTTTCTGACGTTACGTCAACTCTCTCGCCTTGAGCGGCAGCGGCACCAAATGCGGACTACACCGGTGCGTGGCCGGTGTGACGCATTTGTGTCAGGCGATGCGCCATTAGCTGGAATAGGAATCGCCTAGCATTGGCGAAAGCCGCGTTAAGGTTCCGGGCTCGGCCATCGCATGCAATTCGACGAAGAGCCGGTCTTCGGTCTCTTCAAGCGGGATCATCGCAACACCCTGAAATGTCAGCGTCATTGCCGCTGACCGGGTAACCAGCCCGACACCGAGACCGCCCGAGACAAGCGCAAGCTGGCTGTGCACCCGCCGGGCTTCAGCGGCGATTTCAATGGTTCCGCCGTTCAACGCGACAAGCTCTTTGATCGCTGCATGGAGGGCCGGACCCTGGGCTTCGGGAAACAGCACGAAGGGCTCTTTCGCGATGTTGGCAAATCGAAGGGTTGCGTGCTTAGCGAGAGGGTGACGGATGGGGACGGCCGCCCAAAACGGGTCGCGGCCGAGCGAATAGCCATCAATGCCCGGCACTGCTGGAAACGGCGGGTGCAATAGCCCCACATCGAGATGGCCGTCACGAAAGGCGTCAATCTGTTCCGGTGTTGTCATTTCCGTAATGCGGGGCGCCGGCTCGGCCCCGGTTTTCAGCCCTCGCAACAGGCTTTGCAGCGGACCGTTGAGTGCCGCTGAGACAAAACCGATGCGCAGCGGTTCAGGGCGTCCCGCAATCGCCGCGACGCGCCTTTCCGCCCGCTCGAGCCGGCCAAGCACAAGGCGGGCTTCTTCCGCCAGCGCCTCGCCCGCGGGCGTCAGCGCCATGCCTTTCACGCTGCGCTGGAAAAGCGCCACACCGAGCCGGGCTTCGAGCTGGCGGATTGCGGCGGTGAGCGGCGGCTGGCTGATGTTCAGCGCGCGGGCCGCCGCGCGGACCGTGCCGTTTTCGGCGACGGCAAGGAACTGCCTCAAGCCCCGGTGATCGAGAACGGACATAGCGATATGAATAACATATCGCAATCATCAAAATCAGTATTTTTCGAATATCAGAGCGGTCCCATGTCAATCGCATCAATCCCATGAATGGAGGCGGTTGCGATGCGAACGATGCTTGTTTCGGCGGGGGCTTTGGCGCTCGCTTTCACACCGGCGGAGGCGGAGGTCCAACGGTCCGCCTTCACGGTTCATTCCGACCTCGGGATCGAGATCGCGATCCGAGAAGTGATTAACACAGATGCCGCGCGAACCGGCGATCCGGTCATTCTCCTGCATGGCGCGCGTGTGCCGGGCATCCCGTCCTTCGATCTTGATGTGCCGGGCGGCAGCCTGGCCGCCGATCTCGCGGGCGAGGGGCTTGCCGTCTACATCGTCGATCTGCGGGGCTATGGCGCGTCGACGCGTCCAGCGGACATGTCGAAGCCCCGTGCGGCATCGACGCCGCTGGTGCGCTCCGGCGCGGCGGTGCGCGATCTCGGCGCGGCGGTCGATGCCGTTCTTTCCCGCACGGGTGCCGGGAAAACCGCCATCCTCGGCTGGGCGACCGGCGGGCACTGGGCCGGCATGTATGCGGCGTTTGAGCCGGAGAAGGTGTCGAAAGTCGTTTTCTACAACACACTTTACGGCTATTCGCCCGGGCATCCGGTCATTGGACGCGGCTCCCGTGTCGCAGACCCGGACAATCCGGAGCAGTTCAATCTTGAGCGTTTTCAGAACTACCGGCTGAATACGGCGGAGAGCCTTCTACCCGGCTGGGACCGTTCGATTCCCATAGACGACAAGGCCGCGTGGCGCGACCCCGCCGTGGCTGAAGCCTATGTTGCAGCGGCGCTTTCAAGCGACACCACCAGCGAGGAGCGTGATCCTCCGAGCTTCCGCGCGCCCTCAGGCGCCATGCTCGACAGCTTTCTCATCGCCAAAGGTGCCGCACTCTGGGATGCGCGCCTGATTGAGGCGGATGCGCTCATCATCCGTTCCGGCAATGATTTCTGGTCGCGGCCCGAGGACGTGGACATGCTGAAAACGCATCTGGATGCGCGCGGGTTCGGCTCAGCAGAGGTGGTCGAGATTCCAGAGGCAACGCATTTCGTTCATCTCGACAGGGACGAACGGGGCCGCGCCGATTTCGCGGCTGGCGTTTCGGCGTTCCTGAGGGGCGGCGCTGATTAGAGGCAGAAACCTGTCCCTGGGTTCCACCTGGGGATGGGTTCCATTTCGTTTCATGTTTTGCCTTGAATGGCCGTCCAGGCGGAACTCTTCACGACACCTCCGCAAGGGCATTGGAAATGGCTTTTCCGTCCCTGAAGAGATAGGCGGTGACGTCGTTTTTCTTGCCGCGTAACGGGATGCCGCCCTTTGCCTGATCAGGCAGCGCAATGCCGGCGATGCGCACCGAGTCTCCCGAAACGGCAATCGATGCGCCATGTTCCTTCGTCGCATTTTCCAGGCGGCTTGCCGTATTCACCGTGTCGCCAAGGGCGGTAATGCGGTTCCCGGCATCGTGCAGCTTCGCTGAGCCAATACGGCCGAGGACAGCGTGTCCGGAGTGGATGCCGATCCCGATCGTCAGCGGTTCGTCCATGTTCTCCGCGAGCGTATGGTTGACCTCTTCGAGATGATCGAGCATCCGTACAGCGGCCCGCAGAGCGCTGCGGGCGCCGTCCCTTTCGCTCCCCGTCATGCCGAAGATCGCCATGACCCCGTCGCCCATGAATTTGTCCACATAACCGCCTTCGGCAACGATGGCGCCGCTTAAGGCGTCGAGATAGCGGTTCAGGATGAAGACGACGTCATATGGCAGGCGGTGTTCGGAAAACTGCGTGAAGCCGCGCATGTCGCTGAACATGACCGTGACCTCGCGCTCCATGCCCCAATCGTAACGGTCGAGCCGGTCCACACCGGCAGCGGTGATCCGTTCGGCCGGAAGAAGCTGAATAATCCGCAGATCGCCCCGTGGACGCATCTGACAGGCGAGCCGCATGGAGGCATCGCGGGCGCCGACGCGGGACAGAAGGCGGGCCTCGGTCGCGTTTGCCGCGGGCTGGTCCTCAAGACCATCCACCACACGGACCCGGCAGGTGGAGCAACGCGCCCGGCCGCCGCAGATGGAGGCATGGGGAATGCCGTTGTGACGGCTGATTTCAAGCAGGCTTGGGCCCGGATGCGTCCGGACTGTCGGCCCGCCCACATAGGCCACCGTGATCGTGTTTCCAAACCGCGCTGTTACGGCGCGCGCAAGCCGGAAAAGAATGAGCATGCCGAGAAGGCTTGCAAATCCGTAATAGGCGAAATCGGTCCAGACGGCGATTTGCTTGGCTTCGAAATCCCCGAGCGTTTGCGGTGGCGGCCCGCCTGTCACCTCACGCGCGCCCGAAACGAAGCCCAGATAGCCAAGCGCTGGAATCAGAACGGCCAGGGCCAGAAGCCATGGCATAGCCTTTCGGTAAAGCGGTGACATGCGTAGCCAAAGGTGGAGGCCGATTGAACCGTGAACCCAGACAAGGAGCATGAGTGCGCCCTGACGAGCCGCCTTGTCCGGCCAGAGCCCGGCGAGCGTCGGCGCATAGAAGTCGTTGAAGCCGAAAGCCTCATAGGCCCCGCGCGTTTGCAGAACATGCGGGATGAGAAGGAGTGGAATGGCGAGACCGAAAGCGAGCTGCATGCCTTCCATCACGCTCATCCTCAGCGTCCGGCGGGCAATGAACTTGTAAAGCCCGAGAGCCATGTGGATGAAGGCGGCGGCAAGCAGAATGGCGGTGCCGGTGCCGCTGCGCGTCACCGACCAGCGCAGTGTCTGGCCAACCTCCATCAGGTGCGCCGAGTGGAGCCCCAAGGCGTGGTTCAGGAAATGGCTCGCCGCGAAAGCGAACAGGATCAAGCCTGTGAGAACGCGCAGGCGGCGGATATGGAGCCCCGTCGGCATGGGATATTCTCAGCTCCCACTCCTAAGACGCCGCGCCGTACCCCCCGCCGGTCGGCGTGATCACGGTGACGGCTTCGCCGGGAGCGAGGGCGGTCTGGTCGCAGCCCCGCAAGGTCTCGACTGTTCCATCCTTGCGCCGGACCAAGGTCTGACCGAGTTCGCCCTGTCCGCCGCCCTTCATCCCGTGCGGGTGGACGGTGCGGTGCGAGGAAAGGATGGCGCAGTCCATCTCCTCCAGAAAGCGGATGGTGCGCCTTGTGCCGTCGCCCGCGTGCCATTTGCCCTTGCCGCCGGAGCCTTCGCGGATGTGGAAGTCCTCAAGCATCACAGGATAGCGGATTTCGAGGATTTCCGGGTCCGTCAGGCGAGAATTCGTCATGTGGACGTGGACGCCGTCCGTCCCATCGAAACCGGGACCCGCGGGCGATCCGGAGCAGATGGTCTCGTAATACTGGTATTTTTCATTGCCCCAGGTGAGGTTGTTCATGGTGCCGGGGGCGGATCCCAGCGCGCCGAGCGCGCCGAACAGCGTGTTGGTCACATGCTGGCTTGTCTCCACATTCCCCGCAACGACGGCCGCCGGATAAGACGGCGAGAGCATTGAGCCCTCGGGAATGACGATGTTGATGGGCCGCAGGCATCCCGCGTTCATCGGGATGTTCTTTTCGACCATCACCCGGAAGCAATAGAGCGCTGCCGCACGGGTCACGGGTTCGGGCGCGTTGAAGTTCGTGTCCTGTTGCGGCGAGGTGCCGGTGAAATCGACGGTTGCCTCGCGGCTTTCCTTATCGACCGTGATTTTCACTTTGATCCTGGCGTCCTGGTCCGTGACCGTCTCGAATTCTGAATCGGAAAGCGCATCGAGAACGAGCCGTACGCTTTCGGCAGCATTGTCCTGGACGTGGCCCATATAGGCCTGCACTA
>JAKSCL010000111.1 GCA_022360615.1 Hyphomicrobiales bacterium | reverse complement strand
TGCGCATGGCAACGCCCAGAAGCTTGATCCGGTAACCGAGCTGCTTGGCGGCCTTGATGTCCGACAGGCTGATATCGCGGATACCCTCGCAATGGGTTTCGCCCGCATGGATCGTTGTGCCGAAGGCAAGGCTTGCAAGGATCGCAAGTTTGTGGACCGTGTCGTGGCCGTCGATGTCGAAGGTCGGGTCGGCTTCGGCATAGCCGAGGTCCTGGGCGTCTTTCAGGATCTCCGCGAACGGCCGGTCCTCGCGCTCCATGCGCGTGAGGATGTAATTGCACGTTCCGTTCAAAATGCCGAAGACCCGGTGAACGGTATTGCCCGACAAGCTCTCCCGCAGGGTCTTGATCGCAGGGATGCCGCCTGCAACGGCAGCTTCGAAACCGATGGACACGCCCGACGCATCCGCCAGAGCCGCCAATGCATCGCCATGGGCCGCAAGCAGGGCCTTGTTGGCCGTCACAACCTGTTTCCTAGCGGACAACGCCACCTCGACCGCGGCCTTCGCAGGCCCGTCCTCACCGCCGATCAACTCGACGAAGACATCAATGTCGGGGCTCGCGGCGAGTTCGGACGCATCGTCGAACCACGTAAAGCCCGAGACATCGAAGCCTCTATCGCGCGACCGGTCGCGTGCACTCAGTCCGGCGATCTCAATAGGCCGGCCCGAACGGCTGAACAGAGTGTTGCCCTGCCGCAGAATCATTTTCGCCGTCGCCGCGCCGACTGTTCCCAGTCCGGCAATGCCCAAGCGGAGCGTTTCGGCCATACGTGATTTCCAAGGACGTTAAAGTGGGACGCGTGCGCGTCAGCGCGACGCCGATAACGGCACGACGTTGTGCAATGTTTTCTCGGCGCTTGCAAGAAAGCGGCGCATCGCGCGCGCGGCTTGCCGGATTCGCTGCTCGTTTTCAACAAGCGCGATGCGCACATGGCCCTCGCCATGCTCCCCGAAGCCGACGCCGGGCGAGACCGCGACACCGGCCTGCTCAATGAGAAGCTTTGAGAATTCAAGCGAGCCAAGACCGGCAAAGCGCTCGGGGATCGGCGCCCAGGCGAACATCGTTGCCAAGGGTGCGGGCACATCCCATCCGGCCGCTGAAAACGATTCGACCAGCACGTCGCGCCTGGAGCGGTAGACAGACCGGATTTCGGCAACCACCTCGGGCGGGCTGTCGAGCGCGGCGGCAGCCGCGACCTGAACCGGCGTGAACGCGCCATAGTCGAGATAAGATTTTACCCGGGCAAGGGCGGCGATCAGCGATTTGGACCCGACGGCAAAACCCATCCGCCATCCTGGCATCGAAAACGTCTTCGACAGCGAGGTGAACTCAACCGTGATATCGCGTGCCCCTTCCACTTGGAGAACGGAAGGCGGCGGATTATCGTCGAAATAGATTTCCGCATAGGCGACATCGGAAATGATGTAGAGATTGTTCGCCTTACAGAACGCAACAAGCTCGCGGTAGAAATCGAGATCTGCGGTAAAGGCCGTCGGGTTCGACGGGTAATTGATGACAACCGCGCTTGGCCGCGGGATCGAGTGCTTCACGGCCCGGTCGAGGGCCGCCATGAAGTCCGCATCGGGCTTTGCCGGCAAGTGCCGGATGACGGCGCCCGCCATGATGAAGCCGAAGGCATGGATCGGATAGGTCGGGTTCGGAACGAGCACGACGTCGCCCGGCGCCGTGATGGCCTGGGCGAGGTTCGCAAGCCCTTCCTTCGAGCCGATCGTCGCCACGATTTCCGTATCGGGATCGAGCGTCACACCGAACCGGCGCTCGTAGTAGCGCGCCTGGGCGCGCCTCAAGCCCGGTATCCCCCGGGAGGCGGAATAGCGGTGCGTGCGCGGCTTCTGGACGGTCTCGATCAGCTTGTCGACGATATGCTTCGGCGTATCGAGATCGGGATTGCCCATTCCGAGATCGATGATGTCCTCGCCTTCGGCACGCAGCTTCGCCTTTAAAAGATTGACTTCTTCGAAAACGTAAGGCGGCAGGCGGCGGATATGGTGAAACTGGTCCAAGGTCTTCATTCTCCGGCGTCGGGCCCGGTGCCCCTTCAAGCCGTCATGTTAATCGGTGCAATGAATCCGCGCCGTGCGAGCGCTTCACGCCGGGGCGCATGAATGCCCAATAACACGAATCCTGCCGTGTAAACGATTCAAGAGAATTAACGCCGCTCGATACGCTCGCTTGTCTGGCTCACCTGGCTCTCGGCCTGGGCCTGCATCTCGGCAATAATTTCATCCCGTTCTTCCTTGGTCCTAAGCGTGTCGGTCCGCTCGATATCGGTGAAGACGTTCGTGAATTCCGTCGGCACCGCGATCGTCGGTTCGGGTGTCTCGATACCCACCAGGGACGTCAACTGCGGGCCCGCACAGCCCGCCGCAAAAAGCGCGGTGAACATAACGGGCAGAACGACCGACAAGCGCTTGCAAGTGCGTCTGCCGCTCACCATCCTCTCCCTAAAACACTTGGAACACTGCATCGTCTTTCGTGCCGAAGGCTTGTGGTAAATCAGGAATCAGCCTGCCGATAAGCTGTTATGAATGCATCTGGCTATGGTATTGTGGCCGAAAAACGATGGTGATGGGCGGAAACACTTAAGGAAACACCATGGCGTCTGCGAAGCGGGATGAGAACGCGCCGGGCGAAGGGCAGATGGATGCCCCGAAATTCGACCCGGAGGAGTTTGCACGCAACCTTATAGAGATGATCGAACACGGCGGGAAGGCGCTTTCCGCCTATATCGAGCCGCGTGAAAGGGGCGATGCTTCGCTCGCCTTTCCTCAGGAAATCGCGGACATGTCGAAAACGCTCGCCAAGGTCGCCGAAGACTGGCTCTCCGATCCGCAGCGGGTGGTTGAGGCGAACAGCGAGTTGATCAGCGGCTACCTCGATATCTGGAGCAACGCGGTGCGCCGGATTGCGGGCGAGGAAACGGACCCCGTCATGGAGCCTGCCCGCGGTGACAAGCGTTTCGAGGATCCCGCCTGGACCTCCAACCCTTTTTTCGACCTGTGCATGCAAAGTTATCTGCACACCGCGCGCTGGGCGCACAACCTGGTGCGCGACGCGGAGGACATGGACGACCACACACGCCATAAGGCCGAATTCTACATGAAGCAGGTCGTGAACGCGCTGGCGCCGACCAATTTCTTCCTCACCAACCCCGCCATTCTGCGCGAAACGGTCGAAACCAGCGGCGAGAATCTCGTCAAAGGCATGCAAATGCTGGCCGAGGACATCGCCGCGGGCCAGGGCGATCTTAGGATTAGGCAAACGGACCCGGAAGCCTTCGAGGTTGGCGAGAACCTTGCCCTCACACCGGGCAAGGTGATCTATCAAAACGATCTGATGCAGCTCATCCAGTATGCGCCCGCGACCGAAGAGGTGTCGAAGGTCCCGCTCCTCATCGTGCCCCCCTGGATCAACAAGTTCTACATTCTCGACCTCAGGCCCGGGAAATCCTTCATTGAATGGTGCGTTGCCGAGGGCTTGACCGTGTTCGTCGTCTCCTGGGTGAACCCCGATGAGCGCCTCGCCCGCAAATCGTTCGCCGATTATATGCAGGACGGCATCATCGCGGCCCTCGATGTGGTGGAGAAAGTCACCGGCGAGGACAACACGCATCTCATGGGCTATTGCGTGGGCGGCACGCTGCTCGGCGTCACCCTCGCCTATCTCGCCCAGATGGCTGACACACGTCCAACAAGCGCAACCTTCCTCACCACTCAGGTGGACTTCACCCATGCGGGCGATTTGAAGGTCTTCGTCGACGAGGAGCAGCTTTCAGCGCTTGAAGCGGAGATGGAAAAGCGCGGTTATCTGGAAGGCAAGAAGATGGCGTCCGCCTTCAACCTTCTGCGCTCGAACGATCTGATCTGGCCTTATGTGGTGAACAACTACATGCTCGGCAAAGCGCCCTTCCCGTTCGACCTCCTTTATTGGAACTCGGATGCAACGCGGATGCCGGCGGCCAACCACTCTTTTTATCTGCGCAATTGCTATCTGGAGAACAAGCTGACGCGCGGCGAGATGGTGATCAACGGCAAGACGCTCGACCTGAAGAAGGTCGCCCTGCCCGTCTACAATCTCGCGACACGTGAGGATCACATCGCGCCGGCGAAATCGGTCTTTACCGGCTCGAAGCATTTTGGAGGGCCGGTGCGTTATGTGATGGCGGGCTCGGGCCATATCGCGGGCGTCATCAACCCGCCCGCACGCAACAAATACATGTACTGGACGGGCCGCAAGCCCTCGGGCGAATACGAGACTTGGGTGAAGAACGCCAAGGAGCATCCAGGCTCCTGGTGGCCTGACTGGCGGGCCTGGCTGAAAAAGCTCGACAAAGAGACCGTGCCCGCGAGGAAACCCGGCAAGGGCCGCTTCAAGCCGATCGAAGACGCGCCGGGCTCCTATGTGAAGGTGCGCTCCGACGACGTGTTTCCCGGGTAAGCGGAGCCTGCGCGGCCGGCAAAAAGCCACACAACCGAACCGCACCCCGAGCGCGCGCAGCGGGCGTCTCGAAGGATGAGCCGCGTGGTCCATTCCTTTACCGTCCCGGCGAAGGCGTCTATGTGCAATCTCAGGCGCAGCACGCGCTATTCCAGGCAGTGGGCGGGAACGGCCGACCTATGACGACACCCCTGCCCCCGTCTCCTATGAGCGCGTCCGCGCAGTTCTCTTCGGCAAGCGACGTCCGATTTCAGAGACTTACGCTCTCTTCGGGCGGTCAGCCTCGTCGCAGCCGCATCCTTTCAGGAACGACGGCTCCCATCACGGGTCGGCAGAACCCGCACTCACCGTACCCCTAACCGCCGCAACCGAAGCAGCCGCAACACCAAGCCTGAAAACACGGTTGAATGGAGGGCGATCATGGCCGTTGCGCCATAGGCGGCCCCCAAGACCCCGTGACTGCCGCTAAGAACTGCCATGAGCGCGAGGCCGGCAAAAAGCACGAAGGGCAAGCCCCGGTTGATCGCCGCGTGCCTGCCCATGACGGTGAGAAGCTGGACGGCAAGCATCCCCGGAATACGCAGGATAAGCATTAGCGAGAAAACGACAAGCAAGGCTTGACCGTCAACATAGGCATCCCCGAACAGCGCAAGGACCCTGGACCCGGCAAGAGAGAAAAAGATCAGCGCCAGCCCCGACAGCGCCAGAGAGAGCACAAGCGTGCGGGCGCACCGCTGCAGGAGGCGATTGGCGTCATTCCGGAAATAGGCGTTTGCGATGTCCGGCATCTGCGTCTGGAGCAGGACCTGACTCACGAAACCGGCCAGGAACGCGACCTTGGCGCAAATGGCGAGAACCGCGATTTCCGCCGCCGGAAGAAAGATGGACGACCAGGCCAGCATGAGGTCGACGAGGAGACCGGCAAAGAGGGTCGGAAGGATCAGACCGAGACCGGCGTGCCGCCAGCGCTTTGTGAGCCGCCGCGATGTCTCTGCGGTGGCATCCTCTTCGCACCTTTCAACGGACTGGGGACGGAGACCTGACATCTGAACGACGAGCAGGGACTGGACAATCGCCATCAGACAAGCCGAGATCGTGGTGATCAACAAAACAGCTTCGAAACCGATATGGTTCTGCCATGACAGAAGGATGAGGACGCCCGCAAAAAGCAGGAAAGGCCGCCCGAACGTGTCGGGGAGAAAGCCGAGATAGGGCCGCTTCTCGGCGATCGCCCGTGCGCCTGCGATCCGCATGAAGGCAATCGCCGGCACAAGCGGCGCGGTCAACATCAGCGCCGTACGCAGATCGGGGTGAAGCGGCATGATCCGGATTGCGCATAAGAGGGCCGCCATGCCGAAAAGGGCCAGGATGGCGGTGTCGCGCCGGGCCAGCCGCAAGAACGATTGCCGCCATCTTGGCCGGGCTTTCGCATTGTAGCGCGAGACAAAGCGCACGGTAATGCCCGGATAGCCCATGGCCGTGACCATGGCAATCACGGTCGCAAGGCTGATGGCGGTGAAATAGTGGCCGAGAAGAGCCTGCGGGATCGACCGGGCGAGAAGAATTTGCACGACGAGGGCGAGCCCGGCGCCCGCGATCCGCGCAACCGTGATGACAGCCGGGGCGCGCAGACGCGAGGTTAGCGCTCTCACACTCCGGGAAAACGGAGGCGCGGTGGCAACCGAAGCATCGCTCACTTGCTTCGTTCTTTCACGAAACGCTTCGCCGCGCGGGCCGCAAAGAGAAGCTTTGAGACACTCGTCCCCGACACGCTGCCGCTGTATTCGAATTCGCCGGTCATCGAGACGATTTCGCCTTCCCGGCCCACCAGCCCTTTCTTGAACTGCAGAAGACCTTGCGAATTGGCCTCACCGCCGAGATCGTACCACTGGACCCGGGTGTCTCTGAGATCCCGGATAATCGCCCACTGCAGCGCGTAGCCGGCTTTCAGCGGCAGCGCCTCGTCAGCCGTGGCCCCGAACACATAATAGGACGTGTCGCCGTGATGGGTGATCACCGCGCCCGAAACGGGCTTGCCCTCGTGATAGGTAAGATAAATCGTCGGACGCAGGGCCGACGGTAGCTGCGCCACCAGATCGGGAATGAGGCCGACCGGCTCGTGCGCGCCAAGCCTCTTGCGTCCCCGCATCCGGGCGTGAAGCGCGCGGAACGTCGCAATCTCATCAAGGCTGTCGCCTTTGACGATCTTAAACTTGTTTTTCCAGGATTTCCGGAGGTTATAGCGCCATTTCTGGGCCATGCTCTTCAGTTGATCGTCTTCAGACAGCGTTGTCCGCACCAGATACCGGTTCGGATCGGTCATCGGACGAAGCATGGCGAACCCAAGCCGTTCCAGCGCATTTTCTTCGAGAGCGGCAAAGCCGGGCGTTGCTCTGGGGAGCACCGTCAAATGGTGCCCCCTGCGCCTGGCAAACTCTTCGACAACCGCACCGATGACCGTTTCGTAACGGCCGATATCGAGAGCCGTCCCGCGTTGCCGCCAAAACGGCCCGGCCTTCACATAGGCAAGACCGGATTTCAAAAGTGGCGGCGTGACCACGACGATGACGGCGCCGCCGATTGGCAAGCCGTTTTCGAAGACCTGGATGCGGTTTGTGCGGGCCGGCCACTGGTGCTCGGTATAGAGCGCGCACTGATCGAAGCTTACATCGTCAAACTGGGCGGCGAATGCATCCCAGGCGGCCGGGTTCAGATCGTCGACCCGCCATGCAACCTTGGGTGTTTGCATAGACGCATGGCCGGCTTTCGCAGCCATTGCCATGCGCGGCAATGGCAGGGCAGATTCGGCTGATAAACGGCTAAACATCTGGAACGGCCTCTTGTACGACGGTCTTGCGGGTTGCAGGTGTCTTGGCCGGGCGGTTGCGCCGCCCGGACGGAATGAGCTGGGTTGCAAACAATGCGAATGTCGGCAGCGGATCAGCGGCGGACCACGTCATGTGGATGTCGCTGCGCCATGCCGAGCGTGCGATCTGCCACAAACGTGACGGGATTTGCCGCGGCTGCATTTGCCCGCTTGCCACCGCCGTCTTCAGCGCGCGCACTGCGCCATAGGTCCAGCTGTAGCGCTGGCCGGTGCGCCCGTGTTTACAGGCAATGGGCAGAGCCGGGTTCCGGGCGAGCGAAACGGCCACCGCTCCCAGTTCCAGGCCGGCGGCCTCAGGCACCGCGTGGTTACCGGCGATCCGTGGGTTGATCTCGAGAAAATTGATCCCGCCTGTCGCCTCATCGACGAGATACTGAGCGCAGCCGACGCCGTGATAGCCAAGGCTTGCAATGATGCGGCGCGTATAACGCGCGATGTCCGGCATGGTCGCGATCGTGAGACCGTCGGTCGCAAGGCCGGACCCATCGGCATCGTCGGTGACAAGAATTTTCGTCTGGAGAGAACGTACGAGCTGACCGTGCTGAGCGGCAAAATAGAAATTGTGGCGCAGGCCGGGCACTTTCCTTTGCACCAACAGGCCCGCATGCTCGGTTGGCCAGACCGGAAGCACATCACGCAGCTCACCGGGGCAAGTGACACTGAGCGCCTTTCTTCCGGCAAGGCGCACATCCGACACCAGCGGCCGGATCACCAGCGGGCCGCCGATGGTGTTGAGGCTGCGCAAAAGGGAATCGTAGTCATCCACCCGCGCGAACGGCGCAATCGGCACGTTGAGCATCCGCACGCGCTCAAAAAGGTTGAGCTTGTCGAGCGTGGCCAGAACCAGTTTAGGCAATGGTGTGGCAAACACGCGGTCGCGCGGCAGAAGGTCCCAGTGTTTGGCCACGGCAACGGCATACCGCTCGGTCACAGGCACGACGGTCCCAATATCCGGATGACCGCAAAGATAGTCCGCAAGCGCCGCCACAAAGGCCCGGTCATCCTTGCCGGCACCGCCCTCGTCCCATACGCCGGAGACGTAACGGGAAAACTCCGTGAGGCCCTCTCCGCCGCCACGCGTCACGACGACCCTATAGCCCTGCCTCGCGTATGTCCGCGCAAGCGTCAGCGTCGGCCGGTAGTTCCCGAGAAGCAAAATGGCTTTACGCTCAGACATGAAAGACCGAAGCCTCTTGCGAAATGTCCCATAATTCGACAGCAGCATGCTGCGCCAAGGACGAAGCAAGGCGCATGCCAGACAGTTGCAGCACCCCGGCCGGTATCGCTTGCGTCTCCGGTTACAGGATTAGGGTGAATGCGCCCCAGCCGACACGGCGCTCAATCGGTCCGTGGCGCGGGCAAGGCGCGTATCCTAAAGATGGGCAGCCGTGTCTGCCTATCGATGGCGGCCTGACGCGCGCCGTCTGATCGTCAGGCCGTACCGTTTATGGAAAGCAGCGTTCACTCACCGCCGCGCCACCACGATCAGCCGGTTGCTTGTCTCGGCGTCACAGGCCTCGAAACCGTAGCCGCCGAAGAGCCGCACATCGGAGAAACCAGCCTCGCCCAGCAGCCGCCGGTAGTCATCGCTGAAAAGGACATGCGGGTGCACCATGCTCCAAACCTTCAGCCCGCTTTCCTTTTCCGAGTGGAATACCAATAATAGAGCCTTCACCCGCATCAGGTATCTGAAAACCGCTGGTACGAACCATTGTTTCAGTCAACGCCGGATC
>JAKSCL010000217.1 GCA_022360615.1 Hyphomicrobiales bacterium | reverse complement strand
TTTTTTTTGGACTCCTATTCTCTGTACGCGCCGACGCGACAGGCATCGTTTTGCGCCGCCATATCCTCGCCGTCTTGATCTTTCAATGGCCTACTGGTATCTGGTATACCTATTGCGTGTTTCGATAGTGCCGATACCCGCATCTCCCGTGATCCGGCGGCGCTTTGAGAATCGGGGAAAGTGTCATTGCTTATCCGGGCCCAAGACTCCGCACTCATTGTCATCGACATGCAAGAGCGCCTCGTACCGGCCATGCAGGCGCCGGCGACGACGCTTCGCAACACCCGTCATCTAATTACCGCGGCCAGAGAGTTGGAGGTGCCGGTCCTTCTGACCGAACAGTACCCGAAGGGCCTTGGGCGCACCGTGCGTGAGATTGCCGAGGTTGCTGAAGGCATGCCGGTCCTTGAGAAGATGCATTTCTCCTGCATGGAGGACGAGGTATTTGCTCATGCATTTCAGACGCTTGACCGGCGGCAGGCCGTCATTGCCGGAATGGAGGCGCATATCTGCGTGGTGCAAACGGCCGCGAGCTTGATGGAAAGCGGATGCGAGGTGTTTGTGGTGTCAGACGCCACGGCCTCACGCACCACGGCCAGCGAGCATGCCTGCATCGAACGGCTGAGCGCTGAAGGCGCGGGCATCGTCACAACGGAGATGGTGCTGTTCGAATGGATGGGAAAGGCGGGTACGCCGAGCTTCAAGCGCCTTCTACACCTTATCAAGTAATCAATGGAGAAAGCCTGACTGACGCCGCAACGGACAGGGGCGGCCCCTTGCGCATAGAGAGAAAACAACAAAGGGAGGACGGAGATCACATGAATATCCACGAGTATCAGGCCAAGCAGATCCTCAGGGCGTATGATGCGCCCGTGGCCGAAGGATATGTCGCGCTGAAAGCCGAGGAGGCCGGAGCGGCGGCAAACCGGCTGGAAGGCCCTGTCTGGGTCGTCAAAGCCCAGATTCATGCAGGCGGACGCGGCAAGGGCCGCTTCAAGGAAGCAGGCGCCGGCGATCAGGGCGGCGTGCGGATCGCAAAGTCTGCCGAAGAGGCTGCTCAGCAAGCTCAAATGATGCTCGGCCGCACGCTGGTCACGCACCAGACCGGCCCAGCGGGCAAACAGGTTCCTCGCGTTTTCATCGAGGATGGCGCGGAGATCGAAACCGAACTCTATCTCGCCCTTCTGATGGATCGCGAGACATCCTGCATCTCATTCATCGCCTCCACGGAAGGTGGCATGGATATCGAGGAAGTGGCGGCCGAAACGCCGGAGAAAATCGTTACCTTCCCCGTCGATCCGGCGTCAGGCGTGTCCAGCTTCCATGGCCGCAAGATCGCTTTCGCGCTCGGCCTAAGCGGCCCTGCCTTTAAGGAGTGCGTGACGCTGATCGATCAGCTCTATGAGCTGTTTATCGAGAAGGATCTGAGCCTTTTGGAGATCAATCCTCTTGTCGTCTTGTCCAATGGGCATCTGCGTTGCCTCGACTGCAAGATGAATTTCGACAGCAACGCATTGTACCGGCAACCGGCGGTGCTGGCGCTGCGTGATGAGACCGAGGAAGACCCCAAGGAATTGAAAGCGTCCAAGTCCGATCTGAACTACATCGCGCTCGATGGCGAAATCGGCTGCATGGTGAACGGCGCCGGACTTGCCATGGCGACGATGGACATCATCAAGCTTTATGGCGCGGAACCCGCGAACTTCCTCGATGTTGGCGGCGGCGCGTCCAAAGAGAAGGTGACCGAAGCCTTCAAGATCATCACCTCGGACCCGAATGTAAAAGGCATTCTGGTTAATATCTTCGGCGGCATTATGCGCTGCGACACCATTGCCGAAGGGGTCATCGCCGCCGTGAAGGAGGTCGGCCTGCAAGTGCCGCTCGTCGTCCGGCTGGAGGGCACGAATGTCGAGCTTGGCAAGACGATCATCGGCGAGAGCGGTCTCGACGTCATCGCCGCCGACAACCTGGCTGATGCCGCGCAAAAGATCGTAAAGGCCGTCAAAGAGCCGCGCTGAGACTGCTTTCGACCAGCAGCGATGCGATCCGCATTACCTGTTCCGACTGATTTCCAAAAAGAGGGAAACGTTCCAATGGCCGTTCTGGTCGACGAAAACACAAAAGTCATTTGCCAAGGGCTTACCGGTTCTCAGGGCACCTTTCACACCGAGCAGGCGATCGCCTACGGCACGAACATGGTCGGCGGTGTCACGCCTGGAAAGGGCGGCAGCAAGCATATCGGTCTGCCGGTGTTCGACACTGTCGAAAGCGCGATCGAGGTAACGGGCGCCAATGCCACCGCCATCTACGTGCCGCCCGCGTTTGCCGCCGATGCGATTCTAGAGGCAATCGACGCGGAGGTCCCGCTGATTGTCTGCATCACCGAAGGTATCCCGGTCGTCGACATGATGAAGGTCAAACGGGCGCTTGAGGGTTCATCCTCGACGCTGATTGGACCGAATTGCCCAGGCGTTATCACGCCGGATGCGTGCAAGATCGGCATCATGCCGGGCCACATCCACAAGCGCGGCTCCGTTGGTGTGGTCTCGCGTTCCGGCACGCTGACCTATGAGGCGGTGAAACAGACGACGGACGCAGGCCTTGGCCAATCCACCTGCGTCGGCATCGGCGGAGACCCCATCAAGGGAACGGAACATGTCGACGCACTTGAATGGCTCATGGCCGACGATGAGACCGAAGCGATTATCATGATCGGCGAAATCGGCGGTTCAGCCGAAGAAGAGGCCGCGCAGTTCATCGCCGATGAGCGCAAGGCCGGCCGCGTGAAGCCCGCCGCCGGGTTCATCGCCGGCCGCACGGCTCCCCCCGGCCGGCGCATGGGGCATGCCGGTGCGATCGTCGCTGGCGGCAAGGGCGGCGCAGACGACAAGATTGAGGCTATGAAGTCCGCCGGTATCGTTGTTGCCGACAGTCCTGCTAGCCTCGGAGAAGCGGTCCTTCAGGCGATTGCTTAAATGAAAACCCCGGTTTCGATCCAATCGAAACCGGGGGTTAAACGCCGTGTATGACTCTAAAAAAGCGACGGCGGCCATCCGGCCGCCGTTGCCTCGGCGCAGGCAGAGAGCTTGAAGACCCCTATTCCGCCGCCACCGGTTGGCGCACCGGTTCCACACGGCAGGCCGAGAACTTGAATTCCGGAATTTTGCCGAAGGGATCGAGCTGCGGATTGGTCAGGATGTTAGCCGCCGCCTCGACATAGGCAAAGGGGATGAAAACCATATCCTCAGCCACAGCCCGGTCGGCGCGGGCCATGATTTCGATGGCGCCCCGTCTCGTCTCGATCTTAAGCATTTCACCTGCCTCAACACCAAGTGCGCGAAGCGTCCTGGGATGGAGCGAGGCATTGGCCTCCGGCTCGAGCGCATCGAGCGCGGTCGCGCGCCGCGTCATGGACCCCGTATGCCAGTGCTCAAGCTGCCGTCCCGTCGTCAGAATGAACGGGAAGTCCGTGTCCGGGGTCTCGGCCGGTGGCGTAACCTCTGCCGGGGTGAACCGGGCCCGGCCTTCGGGTCTTGGAAAACTATCGCCGAAGACGATGGGCTGGCCGGGATCATCCGGTGAGAGCGACGGGTAGATAACCGAGTTCTCCATTTCAAGCCGCTCCCAGGTGATATTGTCGAGCGACGCCATCGACCGTTTCATCTCGGCGAAGACTTCGCGCGGATGGGTGTAGGTCCAGTCCAGACCGAGACGCTTGGCGAGTTCGACGGTGATCACCCAATCCTCGCGCGCTTCGCCCGGTGCGGGAACGGCCTTGCGGCCCATCTGCACCTGCCGGTTTGTATTTGTGACCGTCCCCGTCTTCTCGGGCCAAGCGGTCGCGGGCAGGATGACATCGGCAAAGTTGGCCGTCTCGGTCAGGAAGATGTCCTGCACCACGAGATGCTGAAGCTTCGCCAGTGCATGGCGGGCGTGCTCCACATCCGGGTCGGACATGGCCGGGTTTTCGCCGAGAATATACATACCCCGAATGTTGCCGGCATGGATGGCGTCCATGATCTC
>JAKSCL010000072.1 GCA_022360615.1 Hyphomicrobiales bacterium | reverse complement strand
TACGTCTTCAATCCGCTTTCAGTCTATTTCTGCTACGGTCGGGGCGGCGCTCTAACCGGCCTTGTCTACGAAGTGCGCAACACCTTTGGCGGAATGCACGCCTATGTGATGCCGGTACGCCCCGAAGACGAGAAGGCGGCGAAGATCGCGCACGGCCAGGACAAGCGCTTCTACGTTTCGCCCTTCATCGACATGCCGATGACTTACCATTTCCGTCTCTCTCCGCCGGGCGAGAAGCTTCATATGCGCATTCACGAGGTGGATGCCGAAGGTCCGGTCTTCTCGGCGATTCAGAACGGTGTCCGGAGGCCTCTTGAGGACATGACACTTCTTCGATTATTCTTCACCCATCCGCTAATGACGCTCAAAGTTATTGCGGGAATACATGTCGAAGCTCTGCAGCTTGTTTTGAAAGGCGCAAAGTACCACGGCCACAGATCCGTTCCGGACCCGGGAAGCGCCACGTTCAGGCAATGATGGCTGGCAGATAAGAGACCCGTGTCATAGGCAAGACATGTTACTAGAGAGTACTGAGAAATGTCGAAGTCGGTCGTCTTGACGCGTGATAACTGGCGCGAGGCAACGCGCGATCTACCGGCAATGGTGGGCCGCGCCATGAGCTTCTGCCTCGGGCTTGAGCGGGGCGTCCTGAAATTCCGAACAGGCGGTAAGGTCTTCGTGATCCAGGGCCGCAAAGACGGCCGCGAGGCCGAGATGGTCATTCACGACTTCAACATGGCAAAACGCGTACTTGGCCGGGGCCAGGTCGGGATTGCGGAATCCTATATCGCCGGAGAATGGTCGAGCCCCGATCTGACCCAGTTCCTGCAGCTTTTCTGCGAGAACTGGCGGATCATTAGCACCTTTGTCAGGGACAAGCCGATTGCGCGGGCCTTGATGCGTGTGCGGCATTGGCTGAACCGCAACACAAGGCGCGGATCGCGCCGCAACATCCTTGCTCACTACGATCTCGGAAACGACTTCTACGGGCTATGGCTCGATCCCTCGATGACTTATTCCTCGGCCATGTTCGGCGAAGGCTCCGAGCCCGATCTCACCGAAGCGCAGATGAGGAAATATCAGGCGCTGTCGGAACGCCTCTCGCTTTCGGATCAGGACGATGTGGTTGAGATCGGCTGCGGCTGGGGCGGTTTTGCGGAATTCGCCGCAAAAGAGATCGGCTGCCATGTGACGGGCATCACCATCTCGGAAGAGCAGCACGCCTATGCATCGAAACGGATTGCCGCTGCCGGGTTGAACGAAAAGGTCGAAATCCGTCTTCAGGACTACCGCGATCTCGATGGCCGTTTCGATAAGATCGCGTCCATCGAAATGTTCGAGGCTGTCGGCGAGGAGTATTGGCCGACCTATTTCTCAAAGCTCGAAAACTGCCTGAAACTGGGCGGGCGCGCCGGGCTGCAGGTCATCACCATCCAGGACAGCATGTTCGGCACCTACAGAATGTTCAATCCGGATTTCATCCAGCGCTATATTTTTCCAGGCGGGATGCTGCCCTGCCCATCGGTTTTGCAGGATGTCAGCGAAAATGCCGGCCTGAAGATAACGGACGAGCACATCTTCGGCCTGGACTACGCGCGTACGCTGGCGCGATGGCGCAACAGTTTTTTCGCCGCCTGGCCGGAGATCACAAAGCTCGGCTTCGACGAGCGCTTCCGCCGGATATGGGAGTACTATTTGTGCTACTGCGAAGCCGGTTTCCGGTCCGGCAATGTGGATGTGCGCCAGATGGTGTTCACGCGCTGATCCGGAGCGTTCTAGGTCGTTGTGAGGATTTAAGGAATGGCTGCGCCGGAGCGAGAATTCGTCGGTGCAAGGAACGAGGACGACGGACATGCTTGCGCATATTCGAGGACGCGTGACGCCGAAATGGCGGATTTGCGCCCGGCCCTCATGGGTGGGCCAAAATCGCCCCTGCCCTTCGGGCGTTCAGACCTCAAAAGGTCCACCGGACCTTTTGCCGGGCTGTGCCC
>JAKSCL010000177.1 GCA_022360615.1 Hyphomicrobiales bacterium | reverse complement strand
CGTTCGATTTGGTGGCCGAGGTGACGTGTTTGCGCTGTCTCTTCGATGCAATCTCGAATGCGTAATCCAAGATCCGGTCGACGCCACGCCTGGTGAAAATGGATTCCTGCGTGACCATCTCCTGCTCTGTTCCGCCATAAATCCGGCCGCCGACTTCCGAGTACTCGCCCTCGACGTTTTCGCGTACGACGATGAAATCAATCTCTTCCGGCTTGCGGTTTGCCAGAGGCGACTGGACCCCGCGGAGTAAGCGGACCGGGCGGATATTCGCATACTGATCGAGCTCGCGGCGCAACGGGATCAACAACCCCCACAAGGACACGTGGTCCGGCACGCCCGGCCAGCCGACGGCGCCAAGGTAAATGGCGTCATGCGCTTTGACTTGGTCGACACCGTCTTCCGGCATCATCCGGCCAGTTTGAGCGTAGCGTTCGCACGACCAGTCGAATTCGGTCCATTCGACGTGGAACCCATATTTGCTGGCTGTCTGTTCGACAGCCTTCTGGCCGACCGGGATCACTTCCTTGCCGATCCCATCCCCGGGAATGCTCGCGATTTTGTATGTTTTTCCGGTGCTCATGGGGCATCCTCTTTTGTGAAAAATGCGAGAAAGTGCTGGATAACGTCGCCGGGCTTTTCTTCCGCTAGGTAATGTCCGCCGTCAAGGGCTTGGCCCGTTACGGTTTCCGCCCGCTCGCGCCAGAGGGCAAGGCAATCGAAATGAGCTTCGATCGCCCCGTATTTCCCCCAAAGCGCCAGCAAGGGGCAGGTCAGTTTCTTGCCGTTGTCCTCGTTGTCGTGGGCGATGTCGATTGTGGCGGCCGCCCGGTAGTCCTCACACGAGGCGTGGATGGTCTCTGCGTGTTGAAATGCGCCGAGATAAGCTTCCAGCGCCTCTTCTGTGAACGGGGCGAGACCGGCCGAGCCCGAGCCGCATTTCTTCATCCAATAGGCTTTGGGGTCGGCGCCGATCATGCGCTCGGGGAAGGGGGCCGCCTGGATCAGGAAAAACCAGTGCCAATAGGCACGTGCGAAGCCGTCAGTCGTGTTTGCGTACATTTCGCGCGTTGGTGCGATATCCAAGACGGCGAGTTTTCGAACTCTTTCCGGCCAATCGAGCGCAAGCCGATGGGCAACCCGGGCGCCCCGGTCGTGGCCGCCCACGAAAAAGCGGTCGTGCCCCAGCGCATCCATGACCCGCACCATGTCGGTGGCCATGGCGCGCTTCGAATAGGGTGCATGGTCATCGGCGGTCGGCGGTTTTGACGAGCGGCCGTATCCCCGCAAATCGGCCGCCACCACGGTAAACCGTTCGGCCAAAACAGGGGCAACCTTGTGCCACATTGCGTGGGTCTGCGGATAGCCGTGCAAAAGCAGCAGTGCTGGTCCGCGCCCGCCCGTCACACCGTGAATGGTGACGTCGCCGGCGGAGAGATCGAACGTTTCAAAGTACTCGAACACGTATTTTCCGAAGCGGTAAATGCCGTTGAACGATGTGGATGAGTTGAAGAGAACCGTTTGCGGCCCTACGCCTCCTCAATCGCCTTTAAAACCGCTTCCGCGTGGCCAGGCACTTTGACCTTGCGCCAGACTTTCACGATCTTCCCGTCCGGTCCGATGAGAAAAGTCGAGCGTTCGACGCCCATATACTTCCGGCCATACATGCTTTTCTCGACCCACTCCCCGTAACTCTCCAGCATGGCTTTTTCCTCGTCCGATGCGAGATCTATTTCTAGCGCATGCTTTTTCTTGAATTTTTCGTGAGAGACCACACTATCTGGAGAAACCCCAAGGATGGCAGCACCGGCTTTTTCGATCGAGTCTTTGAGGCCGCTGAAAGCAATAGCCTCTTTCGTGCAGCCGCTCGTGTCGTCTTTCGGATAGAAATAAAGTACCAAGAATTTACCGGAATAATCGGACAGGCTGATTGTACGGTCTCCTGTCGCGGGCAAGGAAAAAGCTGGTGCTTCGGTACCTTCCACAACGGCTTCGGCCATGTTCGTCATCCTTTTGCCTGGGATTGTTGCAAGCGATTGCTTGGAGAAAACGGGAACCTGCGTTAGCGCTATGTGTGTAGGCGGGCAAGCCCGTCAAGTCGACACCAAACCCGGGCGGAAGCGTTCAGAGCATTGGTTAGGCAGCCCCAATTCCGCACCCGCAAGCAATTTTGCGAGGTGAGGCGCCACAACCATAGACCGCGCGGCGGCGTGCGGCGGCCATTCCTGCGCAAACGCTTTCGCCGCCAAACACTTGCCATATGCCTCTCGGCGCTGATTGCGCTTGTCGGGGTGGCGATTATCCGCATTTCCGAAGCCCCCGTTTCGCTTGAAGCTTGGCGGGAGACCGCCGAAAGGGCTATTGAGGCGCGCGTTGGGGACGGGGCAACGGCGCAGGTTGCCGGGCTTTCCATGCGCTGGGCATCGCTTGGCGATGGTCCGATGGTCACCCTTGAACGGCCCGTCATCGCTTTTCCAGACGGGCGAGAGGCGCTCGCCCTTGATCAGCTTGATTTGTGGTTGTCGCCCGTCGCGCTGTTGACCGGACGCGTGAAGCCGCATGGCATTGCAGTGCGCGGGGGCGTGCTTGCGCCGCCGGCGGGCGGTGGAGATGGTGTCGGCGGTTTCTCGTTCGAGGGCATGGGGGCTCTTTCGGGCATCGGGCAGTGGTTGTCCGAGCACGCGCACCGGCTGACCGAATTTGGCGGTGAACTCGAAGCTGCTGGCTTTCGGCGCATTGAGATTACGGGAACGCGCCTCCGGCTTGGAAGCGAGACCGTCCACGAGATCGAGCTTGCGCGTGTGAAGCTGAAGACAAGCGGCGCCCGGGAGCTTTTGGGCCGTGCTGAGATCAACATCAATCCGGGCGGGGTAGGGGGCGAGACCGCGCCCACGTCCAGTTTCGCGTTCACGATCCGGACTGATCCGCAATCACAGGCGGCGTCCGCCACATTCGCGTTGCGTGATCTTGTTCCAGACAGCGCGCTGGACCGCGCCGGCCAGGGGCTTGCCTTTACCGCCCCGATTGGCGCGGATGGGGAGATCAGCATCGATGAGGCAGGTCTTATCCGCGAAGCGACGATGGATGTGTTCCTTGGCGAGGGAGCCATCGGACCGCGCCGGGATCCGCGGAAGCGCGTGCCTGTGGAAAGTGCCGCGGTCAATTTGAGCCTTAACAGCGAGACCGGCGATGTCGATGTCTCGGAGCTGTCCTTTCGCTCCGGCAACGCGATTCTGCTCGCCTCCGGGACGGCTCGATCCTGGCCCGGCGATCCCTCCGGTCAATCGGCTGTCATCAATCTCGACCAGGCCAGCATGGTTTTCGACGAGCCGAATGGCGGCGAGCGGATCGTCTTTGACCGTGCCGAAGTCGGAGGAATCCTGGATATCCCGGGGCGGGCGCTTCGACTGAAAAACATCGCGCTCATTTCCGACGAGGTTCAGGTCTCGCTTGCCGCAACAGTCGATTGGAGCAGCGGTCAGCGGGTATTCAGTGCGATGGGCGCTTCGTCGCGCATGTCGGTCGCCCAATTGAAAAGCGTTTGGCTCCCCTTTATTTCGCCGCCGGCCCGCAACTGGATTATCGCGAATGTCTCGGGCGGTCATGTCGTGCCAAGCTCCTTTTCCTTAAGCACCATCCCCGGCGAAAGACGCCTGAGGACGACCATCGACGGCGGCTTGGAGAAGACAGCCTTCACCTATTATCAAGGCCTCAATGCCGTGACGGTGGATCGCGCCAGCCTCACGTTGCGCACGGACCGCCTGACCATGGAGATGGCGCGGGGCGACGTGTTCCTGCCCTCGGGCGCGCGCTTGTCGATGCCTGGCGGCCAACTCCTGATGACCAATATTGGCCTTGGCGACGTGAACATGACGGCGGCGACCAGCGCGCAAGGCAGTATCCCCGCCTTTGTGGAATACATCACCAACAGCGACATGCCTCAGGCGACGGCCATCACGTTCACGCCCGAGGACGTGACAGGCGAGGCGGATCTGCGCATCAACGTTCAGGCAATGCTCTCCACTACCCCCGGTCGCACCACCGGGCGCTATGAGGTCAACGGTGTCACGAGAGACCTCAGCAGCGACAGCTTGGTCCGTGATATGCCCCTAAGCGATGGCGATCTTTCGCTTGCGGTCGACCCCGACGGTTTGATGGCTGAGGGCAAGATTGCGGTGAGAGGCGTGCCCTCCCAGGTCCGGTTCCGGCGTTTCTGGAAAAGCGACGGCGAAAACCCGTCCGAGGTGGAACTGACGTCGCTGTTGGATGCGGCCGCACAGCGCGAACTCGGTCTTGATCTCGGTACCTATTTGGATGGCCCGATCCAGCTTGACAATGTCACGCCTCTCGATGGTTCGGAAGTCTCGGCGGTTTCACTCGATTTGGGCAACGCGGTCCTGCGGATACCCGAAATTGACTGGGAAAAGCCGGCAGGCGTTCCAGGCCGTATCTCGTTCGAGATGCGAACGGTTGGCGAAGAGACCCGCCTCCAGGATTTCCGCCTGGAAGCGCCCGGAATACTCGCAGCGGGGGAGGTGATTCTCGTCGGTGACTCGGGTTTGAGATCGGCGCGCTTCGAACAGCTGCGCCTGAGTTCGGGCGACAGCGCCACGCTGTCGGTCGTTGTCGCTGAAGACGGCGGCGTCACCATGGACTTCACCGGAGCGCAGTTCGATCTCAGGCCGATCCTCGACCAACCGACCCGCAATCTGAGGGCAGATGACAGCGGCGCTGCCCGTTCGTTGCGCGTGAACGTCGATATCGGCCGGCTGATCGGCATGAACAATGAGGAGCTTTTGGGTTTCAAACTGTCCGCCACGATGGATCGCGGCGCGCTCACGGCGTTCCAGATGTCCGGCAACGCCAGAAACGGAGCGCCCTTGAATGGCGGTCTCACGCAAAATGATGGCCAGCCGCTTCTGGTTGTACGCAGTTCGAACGCGGGTGCGCTTCTGCGCTTCGTTGACGTCTATCACCCGATGCGCGGCGGCCAGCTCGACCTGCGCGCACGCCAGGTGCCCGGACCGTTATTCGCGGGAGATTGGGCCGGGGCCTTCACAATCACGAATTTCGTGGCCCGCAACGATCCGGTGATCGAGACCCTTGTCGGTCAATCGCGCATAGGAAGTGAGGCGGCACCGCAAATAGGGGCGCAACAGGGCACGCCGTTTTCCGTGCTCCAGGCGCGCTTCCGGCGCCGGCCCGGTGTGATTGAGGTCGAAAACGGCGTGCTGAAAGGCCCGGTTGTCGGGATAACCTTTGGCGGCAAGATCGATTTCGACCGGAACGACACCGATATTGCCGGAACATTCGTGCCGATCTTCGCCCTCAACAACGCCTTCTCCCAGGTGCCGGTCTTCGGGCGGATTCTTGGCGGGAGCCCGGACGAGGGCCTGCTTGGCATCACCTACCGGGTCTCCGGACCTCTGCGCTCGCCGCAATTGAGCTACAACCCCTTGTCGGCGGTCGCACCGGGCATCTTCCGCGAGATCTTTGAATTTGGAACCGGAAATGGCACGGCTGACGATCCCGCCTTGCCGCGCCGGCCGATCGAAGGTTTCGATAGCGGAACCACCGCACGGTAATGCGCTTATTCCGGCTTTTTGGGATCGCAGTCCGAAAAGCCTGCCCAAAAGCTCATAGACCCTAGGTCGTGGTGAGGATTTAACGAATGGCTGCGCCGGAGCGAGAATTCGCCAGTGCAAGGAAGGAGGACGACGGACATGCTTGGGCATATTCGAGGACGCGTGAGGCCGAAATGGCGGATTTGCGCCCGGCCCCTCATGGGTTGGGTCAAAATCGCGCCTGCCCTTCGGGCGTTCAGACCTCAAAAGGTCCACCGGACCTTTTGCCGGGCTTGTGCCCGAACCGGTCCTCACTGTTGAAAATGCTCGAAAGGGGGCGAAGCCCTTCCTTGCGCTTTTCGCACCGGGCATTTGCAGCGCAGTGGCGACACGGAGCGCCGGCAAATGCGGCACT
>JAKSCL010000058.1 GCA_022360615.1 Hyphomicrobiales bacterium | reverse complement strand
TTCCGGCTTTACGACAAGCTGGCGGGCATGACCGGCACTGCCGTAACCGAGGCCGCTGAATTCGTCGATATCTATGGCCTCGAGGTCGTTGAAATCCCCACCAACATGCCAATTGCCCGGGCCGACGACAATGACGAGGTCTACCGGACGGCGGACGAGAAGTATGAAGCCATCATCGAGGAAATCGATGATTGCAAGACACGCGGCCAGCCTATCTTGGTCGGCACGACTTCCATTGAGAAGTCGGAGCAACTCGCGGAGTTCCTGAAAAAACGCGGTTACAGGCAGAAGAACTTCGACGACGACGACGCCTTCAAGCTTCTTTACGACGGCGACCAGGGCACCAAGGCCGAAAAGGTCTTTGCCGTCCTCAACGCCCGCTATCACGAGCAGGAAGCGCAAATCATTGCACAGGCGGGCGTGCCGGGCGCCATTACCATCGCCACCAACATGGCAGGCCGCGGCACCGATATCCAGCTTGGCGGCAATCCCGACATGCGCATTGACCATGAACTCGGCGATATGCCGAACGGCGAGGAACGCAAAGCGAAGGAAGACGCCATCCGCACCGAGGTGGAGCAGCTGAAATCCATCGCGAAAAACGCTGGTGGCCTCTTCGTCATCGGCACCGAGCGGCATGAGAGCCGCCGGATCGACAATCAGCTGCGCGGCCGCTCGGGCCGTCAGGGCGATCCGGGCCGCTCGCGCTTCTACCTGTCGCTCCAGGACGATCTGATGCGCATCTTCGGTTCAGACCGCATGGACGGGATGCTGCAAAAACTCGGCCTCGAAGAAGGCGAAGCGATCACCCACCCTTGGATCAACAAGGCGCTTGAAAAGGCGCAAGGCAAGGTCGAAGCGCGCAACTTCGACATCCGCAAGAATCTGTTGAAGTTCGACAATGTGATGAACGATCAGCGCAAGGTCGTCTTCGAACAACGCGTCGAACTGATGGCGGCCGAGGATCTCTCTGAGACCGTACGGGATATGCGCCATGAGGTGATCGACGATCTGGTCGCAAAATCGATTCCCGAAAACGCCTATCCCGAACAATGGGAGACGGAGACGCTTGAGAATGAAGTCAAGCGTGTCTTCAACCTTGAGCTGCCGGTCGTCGAATGGGCGAAAGAGGAAGGCATCGCCGATGTGGAGGTCAAGGAACGCCTAATCCACGCGGTCGACGACAGCGCGGCCTCACGCGCGGCGCGCTTCGGCCCTGACGTGATGCGGCAGGTGGAAAAAACCGTCCTTCTACAGACGCTTGATAATCTCTGGCGCGAGCATCTGGTCATGCTCGAACATTTACGCCAGGTGATCGGTTTCCGCGGCTACGGTCAGCGCGATCCGCTGAACGAATACAAAACCGAAGCCTTCACGCTTTTCGAGAGCCTGTTGTCCCGCCTGCGCGAAGTGGTCACCAGCCAGCTCATGTATGTCGAACTCGTGCGCGAACCCGTTGTTGACTATCCCGAACAGGATTTCGACCAGCTTGAAGAACACCACCTCGACCCGGTCTCGGGCATCGACGAGTTGATGGAAAGCGAGCCGGAAATAGCGGCGCGGGAAAGCGCTGACGGCGGCACCGCTGTTCTTGAGCGCCCATCGCGCACCCGCAAGCCTGCTGCCAAGATCGACCCCAACGACCCCGCGACCTGGGGCAAGGTGCCGCGCAACGCCCAGTGCCCTTGCGGTTCCGGCAAGAAATACAAGCATTGCCATGGGAAACTGGGGTAGGGCCGCCGCCCGTGCAGCGCTGAGAGAAGCAGTGGCGTGGTGAAGCCAGAAGCCAGCCGCCCTCTTCTCCTTACGTCATGGCGCACATGAGGTGGTCGTGTAGATGCCGGCAGGGCTCTCGTAAAGCGTCGTATAACTATAGGTGAAGCCGACGCGCTCTCCCGAGCCGGCGGCGCAAAGCCCGCCCCAGCCGCACAACTCTGCCCGGCCCGCCAGCCAGTGGCTCCAGTTCCACCCTGCGTGGCGCTCGCAAAAAGCCGGATCCGCCTCGGGCGCAAAGGCGACGCCAAGGCGCCCCGCCATTCCGGCAACAGCGCTTATCTGCCGGCCGCTTTTCGTGTGATAGGCCGGATCGTCATACCCCCACCAGTCCCAACAGCCGTTCGGATTGCCGCTGGAAGCATTCGACTGCGGGTAAAGAACAACCAGACGGTTGGATTCCGCCCAGCGGTTGTAACCTGTCGCACGCGCGAAAAGATCGCCGATATCGTCGGGCGTCTGCCGGCAGCCGGCAAAGGCAATATGCAACCGGCAGGCCTCGCCCGTTTCACACGCTTCCGGAATATAGATGAAGCCGGTCGATGCCATGCCGTGGCTTTCCGGGTCTGGCAGGAACTCCGACTGATCGAAGGTGAAGAGCCGGCCGCTGTCCGGCGCCTGGGGCGGCGAAAGGGTCCCGTACACGTGTTGAAGAATTTCGCCAGCTTGATCGTAGTCGCAGTCATTGATGAAAGGCGGGTCGCTGACGGCGCAGGCGTTGTCGGCCTCCTCGACGATGAAGGCATGACCGGCCGGCAGATCGCCAATAAATTTGAGGTCGGAATCCGCCACCCCTGCCTCAAGGTAGAATTCGCGCGCGGCCTCCATGACGGGCGGCGTCACCGTGTTGTCCCGTGTGCCGCTGAACAGATAGATGCGGTCGCCGGAAAGACCGGTCAGGGGATCGATGCGGCCCGCGCCGGCAAGTGCTTGGGCAATAGCTACCAAAACCCCGGCATTGGGAACGCCTAAGAACGTCTCCATGCAGCGGTTGAGCGCCGTCGCCAATTGGCCTTCGGCGCAGAAATAAGGACCACCCGCCACCACGCCCGCACCGGCGATACTGGTCGAATGCGCAACATGCAGTTGCACGGCCATATAGGCGCCGCTTGAAAGGCCTGAAACCGTCGTCTCACGCGGATCGAGCTGCATCTCGCGCAAAGGTTCAGCCGCATCGGCGGCGGAGACGGTGTTGAGGGCCAACAGGCCGGAGGCGAAGACGGCAAGGCGAAAAACGGCGTTCATGGCGCGCTCCGCTGAATTGCATCCCGGTCACTATACAGCATCAACGTGAAAATCGGACGTCAGGGCGTTATCCGTTCGATTTGCCTGTTATCGATGCAATCGCAATGGCCCATAGGCGAACGCTCGACTGACCCACGCGCCGGAATCAAAACGGCGGACCGTAACTCCGGTCCGCCGTTTTTCTTGAGCGGCCCGGTCTCAGACAATGGCGAGTGTCATGAAGAGCGCGAAAAATGCGGTCGCCGTCCCCGCAAGCGCGACAATCGCCGAACCGTCTTGGATTTCAGCTTTGCTTTGCATGTCTTTCTCCCATCTCCTTTCGCGTCATGGGCTTGACGTGGGGATGAAGGCGGGCCGCGGGAATGAAAACGCCGCTGAACGTGATGGGAAGGTGAAAGGGCGCGATCCGGCGTGACTGGCCGGTCAAAGCCGCTCTCGCCGGCAAAATCCGATTTTTCACACTTGTTTTTGACGGTCCGGGCAGGCTACCGGGAACCGCATGTCACAGGACCAGATCATCTTATTCGCGATCCTCGGCGGTGTTCTTGCGCTTTTGTTATGGGGCCGCATCCGCTACGACCTTGTTGCCTTCGGGGCGCTCCTCCTTGCCGTCGTCCTTGGCGTTGTAGCGGATGAGAACGCCTTTTCGGGCTTCGGACATCCAGCCACCATCATCGTCGCGGTTGTGCTTGTGGTCAGCAGGGGGCTCCTGAACTCGGGCGCGATCGATCTTCTCACACGCGGCATCCTCGATTCGGCCCGCAGCCTACCCACCCATATCGGCATCATGAGCGGCCTTGCCGCCAGCCTTTCGGCTGTCATGAACAATGTGGCCGCGCTCGCGCTTCTCATGCCGGTTGAGATCGAAAATGCGCGGAAAGCCGGCCGGCCGGTGTCCCTCACGCTGATGCCGCTTTCTTTCGCAACGATTCTCGGCGGGCTGATTACGCTGATTGGCACGCCACCCAACATCATCGTTGCTCAGTTCAGAGAGGATGCGCTGGGCGCGCCATTTTCGATGTTCGACTTCACTCCGGTCGGCTTGGCGTGCGCCATCGGCGGTGTTGTCTTTGTCGCGCTTCTCGGCTGGCGGCTCCTGCCGGACGACATTGGCAAACGCCATGGGGCGGGTGAACTCTTCCAGCTGGAGGGCTACATCGCCGAACTCACTGTCGAAGAGAAGTCAGGGGCTATTGGCAAGAGGGTGCGCGATCTCGACAAAACAGCCGATGAGCATGACGTCACCATCGTTGGTCTCGTGCGGAACGGTCGGCGAATGCCGGGTCAAGCACGGATCATTGAAATCCGAAAAGGCGATCAGCTGGTTGTCGAGGCCAATGCCCGGACCATCGCCGACTTCTCAAAAGTGATGGCGCTTTCTTACGCGAATGACGCGGCAAAATTCGAAGCGGGCGAGGACATGGCGCTGATGGAGGCAACCGTTCCCCATCACGCCCGCATTGAAGGCCGCAGTGCCGCCGATTTGCGTCTTCGCACCCGCCACGGTGTGGTGGTTCTTGGGATCGCACGGTCCGGCAAAAGCTTCCGTGAGCGCCTGCGCAAGCTCACCATTCAGGCGGGCGATATTATCCTTTTTTACGGACCGCGCGAGCGGATCGAAGATGCGATCGCCTACACCGGCGCACTGCCGCTTGCCGACCGCGGCTTGAAAGCGGTCGGCAACGGCAAGGCGAAGCTGGCCATTGCCCTCTTCGCAGGAGCGATTGCGCTCGCTACTCTCGGCTTTCTGTCGCTGCCGATCGCACTGTCGGCCGTTGCCGTCCTCATGGTTCTTTCCAAGATCCTACCCTTGCGCGAGGTTTACGAATCGATCGAATGGCCTGTCATTGTGCTCTTGGGATCGCTGATTCCCATCGGAGCCGCATTCGAAGAAGCGGGCGGAACGGCTTTGATTGCCGGATCGATTGTCGGAGTCGCCGAGGGCGCGCCCGCATGGTTCGTGCTTGGGCTCTTGCTGCTTGTTACAATGACGCTGTCTGACGTCCTGAACAACACGGCAACCACGATTATCGCCGCTCCCGTCGCGGTCGATATCGCGCGGCTCCTTGACGCCAACCCGGACCCGTTCCTTATGGCCGTCGCCGTCGGCGCTTCATGCGCGTTTCTGACGCCCATCGGCCATAAGAACAACACCCTGATCATGGGCCCCGGCGGCTATGCCTTTGGCGACTATTGGCGCATGGGGCTGCCACTTGAAATCGTCGTGACGGCGATTGCCATTCCGGCAATCATGATCGTCTGGCCGCTTTGACCGGTCGCACTCTTTATAAAATGGTTTGGAAAGACTTATCCGCCGGTCTGAGCCGCCGTCCCATCGGAGCGTAGCGACCAGCGGTCCCAAACACGGGAAGGCGCAGCGGGCGTTGGCGTTTCGGTCGCGACCGGAGCAACCGGTGCGCTGGGAACCGCAAAAGGCTCGGCAGCAAAAGCCGGAGAAGCTTCGGAGGAAATTGTGTCAGCCGGTGTGGCCTCCGACACAGCATCGGTCGGCGCGGACGGTGTCGGCGATGTGGCCAAAACGGGAGCGGGGGCCGGGGCTGGCGCGGCAGGGCGCGGTGGAGGAGAAGCAGGTGCGGTAGCCGCGCTTTGCGCCGGATCAGCCTCAGCCGGTTCAGCTGTCGTTGTCGCGGCGTTTCTGCCAATAAGCCGGCTGAAGAAATTGCCCGACTGGGCGCTCGACTGCCCGGTTGACGCAAGCGCTGCAGTCACAGACGGAGCACCGGAACTCGCGCCCGGCGGCGCTGGCGCTGCGGCACCGGCTACAAGGGTTTCGGCGCGGCCCTGCATCGAGGCCAAAATGATCTGCTCCTGGTTGATATCTTCATACTGCTTCGCGGCAACCGCAACCGCGATCTCCTCCGGCACTTCATAGGCGGGGCAGGCCGCATGCGGAATGAAACGGGCACCGCCTACGGGTTCTGCATTGAACTTATAGGTGCGCCCACAGACATCGACATTGGGTTGCTGACGGGTCACCTCGAAATGATCGTGGCCCTGCTTCAGCGTCCGCCAGAAGGACATGTGCGGGTTTTCCGCATGCATCGCCATGTTTTTCGGCGTCATGCGGAAAGGGAAGGCTTGAACCTGGAATGCTTTCTGACCGGCCGCGAAGGCATCGCGGGCAAGCGCATAAATCTCCTCGATCTGATCGTTCTCCATGGCATAGCAGCCCGCTGACGAGCACTCGCCATGCACCATCAAGTGCGAGCCGGTGCGCCCATGAGACCGGTCGAAACTGTTCGGAAAGCCGATATTGAATGACAGGTGGAAGGATGAGTTTGGGTTCATCAGGGCGGGCGTGACGTGATAGAAGCCCTCGGGAGCCTGCCGGTCGCCTTCCTTGAACTTCGGACCGAGTTCTCCCGACCATTTGCAGATTTCGTAGGTCCTGAAATGCCTGTACTTACCGTCGATCGCCGACAACTTCCAAACCTCAAGCTCTGACTCGGCTTTAAAAATCCTCATCAGAATGGGGTCGGCCGGGCTCAGGCCCTTCTGCTGCAGATCGGTCAGTGTCCGATAGGAAAGCGGCTTCAAGTGTTTCGGCGCATCGGCTGCCGAGCATGCCGCAAGCGTCACCGCCGCGGAAAGCGCAAATGCCACCTTTAAGGAGCGCAGAACCTTACGCGAAACCATGTCCACTCCACCACTGTCCGACGAGAAAGCTATCGTGTGACAATTAACGGTCCCCTACACCGCCAACAAAGCAACAGCTTGATAAGCCCCGTCCGAAGGATTCTAGGCGTAACACGAAACATACAAAAGGGAACACCAACCCCGCTCACATCAAGTTGATCTGGCGCAACGGAGCCAAAACTAAAGCGTGCGTCCGATGGCAAGGAACTTCGCCCACCGCTCACTTTGAAGGTCTTCCGGTTCTCTTCCGTAGTGGTCTTTTAGGACGGAAGCGATTCGCTCGCCGGTTTCCGAAATCGTTTGCACAGGTTCCCGATGCGCCCCGCCGACAGGTTCGGCAATGATATCATCGATGACTTTCAACTCTTTCAAATCGACGGCTGTAATCCGCATATTGCTAGCCGCATCCTGCGCCCGGCCGGCATCGCGCCAAAGAATGGAGGCGGCGCCTTCCGGTGAAATCACGCTGTAAACGGAGTGCTCGAGCATCAGGACCACATTTGCTGTGGCAAGTGCGATAGCGCCGCCGGAACCGCCCTCCCCGAGAATGACAGCCACATTGGGTACGGTGAGATTGAGGCAGCATTCAGTCGCCCGCGCGATCGCTTCGGCTTGACCGCGTTCTTCCGCTCCGATACCGGGATAAGCGCCCGGCGTGTCGACAAGCGCAATCACTGGAAGGCCGAATCGGTCGGCAAGCTTCATAAGGCGCACAGCCTTTCGGTAGCCTTCAGGGCGCGCCATTCCGAAATTGTGTTCCAGCCGCGACGGCGTGTCGTGGCCTTTTTCATGGCCGATAACCACGACGGACTGACCATCAAACCGGCCGATCCCACCGACGATCGCCGCATCTTCGGCAAAGGCCCGGTCACCGGCAAGTGGTGTGAAATCCTCAATCAGCTGCCCGACATAATCCTTGAAATGCGGCCGGTTCGGATGGCGCGCCACCTGGGTTTTTTGCCAGGGCGTCAGCCGTCCGTAGATTTCCTTCAGCGCCTGCGCCGCCTTGCTCTCCAGGCGGGCGATCTCGTCGCCGATTGAAACTGAGCCGTTCGTGTCGGAAAGCGCGCGCAGTTCGGCAACCTTGCCCTCGAGTTCGGCGACCGGTTTTTCAAATTCGAGATAGACCTGCATGTACTGGAATACCGTTGGCTGGCCAGAAAACCCCGATTGAATAGCTCTTGCCGATAACCGGAGTGTTACGTTTCAAGCACGAAATAAAAAACGGCGCGGACAGTGTCTTGGGCGACCTTCCGTGTCAAGAAACCCAAGTCTAGCACGTTCACTCCTTGCGGCCCATTGTGGCAAGCGGATGATGAACGGCAACCGTCTCGCGCAACTGGTCTTCAAGCACGTGGGTGTAGATTTGCGTCGTACCGATATCGGCGTGCCCCAGCAGCTGCTGGACCACCCGCAAATCCGCGCCGCGCGCCAGCATATGGGTAGCAAAAGCATGCCGCAGAACATGCGGCGATATGGACGTCATCGAGAGCCCGGCCTTTCCGGCAAGACGTTTGAGTTCACGCCCGAAACTCTGACGCGAGAAATGATCGTCCCCACCGACCGCGGGAAAAAGCCATTTGGAGGAAGCGGCTTTTCCCGCCTCCTTCTCCGCCTCGATGTAGTGCGCAACAGCGTCATGGGCGGCCGGGCCCAAGGGTAAAACCCGCTCCTTGCCGCCCTTGCCGCGGATCACGATCATCCGCTTACCGGACCTCAAGGCATCGCGTTTCAGCGATACCAACTCGCTCACTCTTAGCCCGCTGTCATAGGCCAGTTCGAGCAGGCAGTAGAGCCGGGCGGCCCGGTGTCGCGCGGCGGGTGTCGCGTCCGGATTCGCCATATCCGCCTCCGCCGCTTCGAAGAGGCGGTCCACATCTTCGATCGTGAGGATTTTCGGCAAGGACCGCCCGCGCTTGGGCGCATCGACGGCGGAGCTTGGATCATCGGCACGTAGATGCTCGGTCACCATGAACCGCATGATCTGCCTGATGGCGGACAGGCGGCGTGCCGCGGACGCCGGCGCAAAACCTAGGCGGTTCAAATGCGAAAGGTAAGCGCGGATATCGTCGCTCTCCGCAGTGGCGACCGTCTGGCTGCGCCCGAAGACGAACTGGCCGAAATCCTCAAGATCACACCGGTAAGCCTCAAGTGTGTTGTCGGATGCGCCGCGTTCCGCGCTTAGCGCTTCGAGGAAAGTTGCAATCAAAAGGCTATCGTTCAATCCGGATCGCCTGTCTTAAAGCATGCTGTTCGCCTATTGCGGCAAACGGTCGGGCGGTATGCGCTCACGCATTTCCCGCGGGGTTGGCTCGACAAACGTGTCGAGCGCGACCATTGCGCCAAACACGATGCCGCCGAGCAGCACACAAAACATTAAAAAGCGCAATAGTGAGGGCATCGGTATCCCTGAAGACCTGTGACCTTTGATTCCGGAACTTCAAACTCCAGAATCGGAATTCCGGCCCAACATGATCTTTTTTGAAACACGATGCGTGCGCAACCGCAACGGGAATGCTGTCTTACCGCGCCGTTCACCATGCGTCCCTCGCACTTAAGTCTTCCGGCTGACGCCGAGTTGCCGGTTGTTCGCGATTATGAAAAGAAACAGGATTATGGAAAATGGTTGAAGAACGGTCGTGTCACCTCGCTTTATGAATGCCTTGTCGAAAGGTCAGCGCAAGAAACGCGCGGCCCTTCCGCTTGAGGTCTTGAATGGGAAATCCATCGTCCTTGTCGGCATGATGGGCGCCGGCAAGACATCGGTTGGCCGCAGGCTGGCGCAAAGGCTCGATGTTCCGTTTGTCGATGCGGACAAGAAGATCGAGGAAGCCGCCGGCCAGACCATCACTGAGATCTTCGCCGACCATGGCGAAACCTATTTCCGTGATGGCGAGCGCCGCGTGCTGAAAAGGCTGTTGGACCAAGGCGGCCCGCAGGTTCTTTCAACCGGCGGCGGCGCATTCATGGATGAGGAAAACCGTAAGGTGATCGAGGAGACCGGGATATCGGTGTGGCTGAAGGCGGATTTCGCGACGCTCATGCGCCGTGTCCGCCGAAGGCCGACCCGTCCACTGCTTCAAACGCCAGACCCCGAGGCCACCATGCGCAAACTGCTTGCCGAGCGCGATCCCGTTTATGCGCTGGCCGATGTGACGGTGAAAACGGAGGATGTCGCTCATGGCGTCATTGTAAACCGCATCCTGTCGGCGTTGGGGAACCGCCTAGGACAACAGGAACAAGGAGCAACGAAATGAGCGCGAAGGCGGTGGAAAGGCTGGAAACCCGTCCATCGGATGCTGCCATCCAATGGGTCGATTTGGGCGAGCGAGCCTATCCCATTGTCATCGGGCGCGGACTGCTCGCGCAGGCAGGCGCTTTGTTCGAAGCCCATGCACCGGCAAAGCGCGTAGCGGTTGTGACTGATGCCAATGTTGCCCCTCTCCATCTCTCTTCCCTTGAAACAGGCCTGAAAAGGGCTGGCATCCGGACAGTACCCATCATTGTTCCCTCGGGCGAGAGCACAAAGGACTTCCACCATCTTCAAACGCTTCTGGAGGCCTTGCTTGAAAACGGTATTGAACGCGGCGACGTGGTCGCGGCTCTTGGCGGCGGTGTTGTCGGCGATCTTGCCGGTTGCGCGGCCGGGCTTCTAAGGCGCGGTGTCCGATTCGTTCAGGTCCCCACCTCGCTCCTCGCCCAAGTTGATTCATCCGTCGGCGGAAAGACCGGGATCAACACCAGACAGGGCAAGAACCTTGTTGGCGTCTTTCACCAGCCCGCCCTTGTGCTCGCGGACATCGACACACTTGAAACGTTGAGCGACCGCGAGTTCCGCGCCGGTTATGCAGAAGTCGTCAAATACGGTCTCATCAATAACGCGGCGTTCTTCAAATGGCTCGAAGAGCGGGGTGGAGCGCTTCGCGGGAACGCCGACGACCTCATTCACGCCATCACGGTGAGCTGCGCCTCAAAAGCCGATATCGTTGCAGCCGACGAGCGGGAAAGCGGCGCCCGCGCGCTTCTCAATCTGGGCCACACTTTCGGCCACGCGCTTGAAGCCCACTATGGTTTCGACGGGACGCTCATCCATGGCGAGGCGGTTTCCATCGGCATGGCCCAAGCCTTCCGCTATTCCAGATTGCAAGGCTTCTGCAACCAAGATGACGTTGAACGCGTGACACACCACCTCGCTTCTGTTGGATTGCCGACACGGATTTCCCATATCAATGGAGAGAGACCGGCGGCAGATGGGCTTCTTCGCCATATCCGCCAGGACAAAAAGGTGCGGGACGGGGCCCTGACATTCATCCTGACGCGCGGCATCGGCGAGGCGTTCATCGCCCATGATGTGGACGCTGAAACCGTCGAGCGCTTTCTGGAAAAGGAATGTGACACCGGCACCACACATGGCCGGACCGACTAAGAGATGACGACAGCTTTGATCCTGACGGCTTTCGCCGTCCTCATCCTGATCCTTTTTTCCGGTTTCTTCTCCGGTTCTGAGACGGCGCTGACGGCCTCGTCGCGCGCCCGCATGCACCATCTTGAGAATGCCGGCAACCCGCGCGCCAAGATCGTCAATCGACTCATGGAAACGCGTGAGCGGCTGATCGGCGCGATCCTGCTGGGCAACAACCTTGTGAACATTCTCGCCTCGGCATTGGCGACCAGTCTTTTCATCTCGCTTTTCGGCGAAGCCGGCGTGATTTACGCAACCCTCGTGATGACGGCCCTCGTCGTCATATTCGCCGAGGTGCTGCCGAAGACCTACGCTATCCTCCACGCCGACCGGGTCTCCCTTTTGGTTGCGCCTTTGGTGCGGCTTGCCGTCGTCGCCTTTGCGCCGGTGAGCGTCGCGATCGAAGCCATCGTGAAATGGATCTTGAAGCTCTTGCGTGCGGACCGGCCCGATGACGAGGAACTGCTCACGGCGCATGAGGAACTGCGGGGCGCCATCGATCTGCACCACCGCGAAGGCGGCGTTGTGAAGAATGACCGCGATATGCTTGGCGGCATTCTCGACCTGAAGGAACTCGACCTCTCCGACATCATGGTCCACCGCACGAAGATGGCGACCATCAATATCGGCGAACCCGCGGACGAGATCGTGAAAAAGGCGATATCAAGCCCGTACACGCGGATTCCGCTCTGGAAGGATGAGCCTGAAAACATTGTCGGCATCCTGCACGCGAAAGACCTCGTCCGCGCCATCCAGAAGGCGCAAGGCAAGGCCGACGGCATCGACATCGCAGCGATTGCCCGCAAGCCCTGGTTCGTGCCGGACACAACGCTGGTTGACGATCAACTGCGGGCGTTTTTGAAGAAACGCGCCCATTTCGCACTCGTCGTCGACGAGTATGGCGAGGTGCAGGGCCTCGTCACTCTAGAGGATATTCTGGAAGAGATCGTTGGTGACATTTCCGACGAGCATGACATCGCGGTCTCAGGCGTGCGTCCGCAACCCGATGGCAGCGTGATTGCCGATGGCACGGTGCCGGTCCGCGACCTTAACCGTTGCATGGATTGGGAATTGCCCGATGAGGAGGCGAACACCATCGCAGGGCTTGTGATCCATGAGGCGCAGCAGATACCGGAAAAAGGCCAGACCTTTACTTTTTATGGTTTCCGGTTTTCGATCGCCGGCCGCCAGCGCAACCGCCTGACCTCGATCCGAATCACACCGCTGCGCGTGCGCCACGGACAACGGATAGGCACCCGTCAAGCCGCCGAGTAGGAGCCGCGGAGCAGCGAAAGGCCAGCTCTATTCCGCAGGCGCTTTCAGATTGAGCGCAAGCGCATGAAGGCCATCATCCAGCTGGGCCTTGAGCGCATCGTTGACCATGCGGTGACGCTGAAGCCGTGAGGCGCCCTCAAAAGCATCCGCCACCATCTTGACGCGGAAGTGTGTCTCGCCGCCTTCCCGCCAGCCGGAATGGCCCTCATGAAGGTGTGATTCGTCTTTCACATCGAGTTCTAATGGCTGGAATCGCCCGGTTAACGTCTCAATGATTTGATCGCGTATGGACACAGGAAAAGGCACTCCTCAATCGACCAAAATAGCCCAAAATTGACGGCTTCGAAAGCTTGTCCCGAACCTGTCACCACAACATAATCGCGTCCCATGAAACCCAATCCAAAATATTTCGACAAGCTGCGGATCAAACCCCAAAGGGATGCTGCGGCCAAGCCCGAAGCCCCTGCTTGCGAATGGCCAGGCTGCAGGCAAGCTGGCGATTACCGCGCACCCAAAGGCCGGGACCGCGAAGGGCAGTTTCATAGATTTTGCCTCGATCATGTACGCGAGTACAACAAGAGCTACAATTACTTTGAGGGCATGAGCGCCAAGGAAGTCGCCGATCACCACAAGACCACGACCACCGGCGACCGGCCGACCTGGACGATGGGTGTCAATGGCTCAAGTCCAAACAAGGGCCAGCAGGCCCATGTCAACCGGACGCGTTTTGCAGGCTTTAGAGTGAATGACTCCTTCACCGTCTTCGGTGGAGCAAAATTTCAGGGCGAAGAACGCGGCGAGCCGAAACGCAATAGACCCGTGCGCCGGCTTGAGAAGCAATCGCTTGAAAAACTAAACCTTGACGAAACCGCTACTGGCGAACAGATCAGAGCGCGGTATAAAGAACTCGTTAAGCTGCATCATCCCGATGCAAATGGCGGGGATCGCAGTTCCGAAGACCGTTTGAGAGACATCATCCACGCTTACAAGCATCTCAAATCGGTCGGGTTTTGCTGACCTTTTACAGGTGCCTGCACCTGGAAAGGGCGCGGACTGCGGAGCGCAGATTTCTGGATACTGGAGGCGTGAATGGCAGGCCTTGCCACTGAAGACGCGCATGCGCAAGTCCCGGGCGTTCCGGATATGAAGGTGTCGGTCCGGCAAGTGTTCGGCATTGATTCGGATCTCGACGTACCTGCTTATGCCGAACCGAACGAGCATGTGCCCGATGTCGATCCGGACTACCTCTTCGACCGTGAGACGACGCTCGCCATCCTCGCCGGTTTCAAGCACAATCGCCGGGTTTTGATCCAAGGCTATCATGGCACGGGCAAGTCGACACATATCGAACAGGTGGCGGCCCGCCTCAATTGGCCCTGCGTGCGCGTCAATCTCGACAGCCATATCAGCCGTATCGATCTCGTCGGCAAGGACGCAATCGTTCTCAAGGACGGCAAGCAGGTTACCGAGTTCCGCGATGGAATCCTCCCCTGGGCGTTGCAGACCAACACGGCCCTCGTCTTCGATGAATATGATGCGGGGCGTCCGGACGTGATGTTCGTCATCCAGCGGGTGCTTGAGGTCTCCGGCAAACTGACGCTTCTCGACCAAAGCCGTGTCATCCGCGCCCATCCGGCCTTCCGGCTTTTCGCAACGGCGAACACCATCGGCCTTGGCGACACCTCCGGCCTTTATCATGGTACCCAGCAGATCAACCAGGGCCAGATGGATCGCTGGTCGATCGTCACGACGCTGAACTACCTGCCGCATGATGACGAGGTCTCCATCATCTTGTCGAAGGCAAAGAGCTTCAGTGAAACGGAGGAAGGCCGCGATACCGTGTCGAAAATGGTGCGTATCGCCGACCTGACCCGCTCCGCCTTCATGAATGGCGATCTGTCGACCGTGATGAGCCCGCGCACCGTCATCACCTGGGCCGAGAACACCGAAATCTTTGGTGATCTGGGTTTTGCCTTCCGGGTTACCTTTGTCAACAAGTGCGATGAACTGGAACGCGCCCTGGTGGCGGAATTCTATCAGCGCTGTTTCGGCGAGGAACTGGCGGACTCGACCGTCAATGTGGCTCTCTCCTAAAGACCAGTCCGAGGATATCGCGTGAGCCGATCGAACAGCCGCGCCCCATCGCCCACCGAGCCATTCAAGAAAGCGGTCGCCGGAACACTTCGTGCGATTGCCGGTAATCCCGACGTTTCGGTCTCCTATGGGACAGACCGCCCAGGTCTTGCGGGCGATAAGGCGCGTTTGCCGGAACCGCCACGCTCGCTCACGCCCGAACAGGTATCGATCACCCGCGGTCACGCGGACGCAATGGCGCTCCGCCTTGCCTGCCACGACCAGAAGATTCATCGCGACATGGCACCGCGTGGCCAGACGGCCCGCGCCATCTTCGACCGGCTTGAACAGGTGCGCGTGGAGGCGATTGGCTGCAGCCGCATGGAGGGTGTCGCCAAAAACATCTCCGCCATGCTGACGGACCGCTACGAACGGCGGGGTCTCGCAAAGATATCCGACCAGGAAAACGCGCCCATCGAAGAGGCAATGGCGCTGATGGTGCGCGAACGCCTGACCGGCGAGACGCCGCCCGAATGCGCGCAGAACATCGTCGACCTGTGGCGTTCCTGGATCGAAGAGCGCAGCTTCGAGGGTCTTTCCGAACTCGCTGACAGCGTGGGCGATCAAGACGCCTATGCCCGCGCCATGCGCCGCATCCTCGCCGATCTCGAAATGGCGGACGGGCTTGATGAAGAACCGGAACGGGACGAATCGGAAACCGAAGACGAACAAGACGACGATGACGGCTCCAAGGATGAGGGCGATACCCAAGAAGAGGAAGCCGCAACGGGCATGAGCCCGCGTGAAGGCGAAGAGGCGAGCGCCTCCCAGGAAGAGACGAGTTTCGAAGAGGCAGACGCACCGAGCGACGACCAGTTTGAGGATATGGAACTGAGCGATGCGACGGAATCCTCGGAGCCTTGGCGGCCGAACACGCCTTTCACCAATGTGGACAGTTCGGCTGGCTATCGTGTCTTCACCCGCGATTTCGATGAGGAAGCCCGTGCCGAAGACCTGTGCGACCCGGATGAGTTGGAGCGGCTCCGCGCCCTTCTCGACCGGCACATCCAGCACCTGCAAACGGTGGTTACACGGCTTGCGAACCGGTTGCAGCGCCGCCTCCTTGCCCAGCAGAACCGGGGCTGGGATTTCGATTTGGAAGAAGGCATTCTCGACCCCGCACGGCTATCGCGCATCGTTATCGATCCCCTGCATCCCCTCTCCTTCAAGGAAGAAAAGGATGCCGAGTTCCGGGACACGGTCGTCTCGCTTGTCCTCGACAATTCGGGCTCGATGCGCGGCCGGCCGATTTCGGTCGCCGCCACCTGCGCTGACATTCTGGCCCGCACACTCGAACGCTGCGGCGTGAAAGTGGAAATCCTGGGCTTCACGACGCGCGCCTGGAAGGGCGGCCAGTCGCGCGAAAAATGGCTCGCTGCCGGCAAACCGCAAGCACCGGGCCGCCTCAATGACCTCAGGCACATCATCTACAAAGAGGCCGACCAGCCCTGGCGGCGCGCCCGGCGCAATCTCGGCTTGATGATGCGCGAGGGACTGTTGAAGGAAAACATCGACGGCGAGGCGCTTGCCTGGGCGCATAACCGGCTTCTCGCCCGGCCTGAACAGCGTCAGATTCTGATGATGATTTCAGACGGCGCGCCGGTCGACGATTCAACGCTCTCAGTCAACCCCGGCAACTATCTCGAGCGCCACCTGCGCGAGGTGATCGAAGAGATCGAGACCCGCTCTCCAGTCGAACTCATTGCCATCGGCATCGGACACGACGTCACCCGCTATTACCGTCGGGCCGTCACGATTTCAGATGCCGAAGAGTTGGGCGGCGCAATGATCGACAAGCTCGCCGAACTCTTCAGTGAAACGCACGGAAGCTCTCCCAGCCGCAGTTTTCGTCACTAAACGGCTAGAGAATTGGGTTTAGGTGATTGGCCTAAAGCTCAGACCGCTGGTGCTTCCACGGCTTTCTTGAGCTGCCGCTTCAATTCGAGCGCCTTCGAGGAGAGTTCTTCGTCGCGCGCTTTCAGCAGGAACGCATCAAGACCGCCGCGGTGTTCGACGGAACGCAGCGCATGGGCCGAAATCTTCAGGCGCACGGAGCGCTGAAGCGTCTCGCTTTGCAACGTCACATTGCACAGATTGGGCAGGAAACGCCGGCGCGTCTTGTTGTTCGCGTGGCTCACATTGTTTCCGCTTTGCACGCCCTTGCCCGTCAGCTCGCAACGCCGCGACATCGATCCATTCCTTCGGTCTTTTCAGAAATGATAAGGCCGGCGAATGCCGCCGGCTGTTAGACGGCGGTTTTTAGTGTTTCCAGCCTCTTGCGTCAAGATGGTGCGGAAGCGCTTCAAAACAAATGCCTCCGCCTCAACTTTGACCCAATTCCGGCAAAGCTCGATTGTGAAGGCGGAGCCCGCGCCCATGTTTCCGCATCCGGCCATACAGCGTCCATTCAGGCCGAAAGCGCCAGAGTCCGCCTGGAACCGAAGAAAGGAAACGGGTTTATGCGTGGACTGCCCGCCACCTCGTCTTTAATCCGCGCTTGTGCGCTTTTCGCGGGCTTTTTCGCGTTGCCGGGAAACCAGTTGGCCTACGCCGAAGACCGCAACGTGCTGATAGAGGCGCGCTATGAAGCGCGGCTTTTGAATATGACGCTTGGCGTTGTTTTCTTTGCCGGAAAAATCGAGGGCAATGAATTTGCTTTCAGCGCCAAGGCCGGAACGCATGGCCTCACCCGAGTCCTGATTGATATCGACGGCGAGGCGGTCAGCATCGGAACGCTTGAAGGCACCACGCTGCGTCCCGAAACCCACCGCTATGCCTATACGGCGCCGAAGAAGAACTATTCCGCCTATATGGCGTTTGACGGCACGGATATCGCAAAGCTGGAGGTCGACCCCATACCGAAAAAGAAAAAGGCCCGCATTCCGGTCCTCGACAAACACAGAAAAGGCGTGATCGACGCTTTCAGCGCCATCGTTTACCCGCTGTCGAGGGAGGTGGAACTCCTTAGTCCAGCCGCCTGCGACCGCGAGATTCCGATTTTCGATGGCCGCGAACGCTATGACGTCAAACTCGAATACAAGGGCCTCGACCGGGTGGACACGGGCAACGGCTACCGCGGTCCTGTTCTAGTGTGCCGCGCGCGCTACATCCCGATTGCCGGCCACCGCAATGATGATGAATGGACGGCCCAGCTGAGCACCACGAAGGAAATCGAGGTCCGTGCCGCACCTGTCCCCGAGGCGCACGCGCTGATCCTTCAGGAAATCCGCGCACCAACCCCACTCGGCATAGCAGCCGTCACGGCCAAAACGCTGAAAGTTTCACAGCCATGACATTGGCGAATATCTGAGGTTCCGCGTTTTAAGACTTTGCTGCGCAATGGCATGGAACCCGTGCCGTTCGGGGACAGAAAGGTTAACGGCGCCGGCGGGATGCTGCCCGCGGTCATTGCCGCACATCAAGATATGGCTCATGTGCCCGTGTTAGGCCCAAGGCCTAGCGTGACCAAAACCGGAACACAGGCTTTTCACTGATTCGTAAGCGATTCGTTCGGCTTTTCGCCCATTTGTTAACGGCGCACCGCCGCTCGGTGACGCGACTGTACCTGAATCTGACAGGTGTTAAGAATTAGAACAAACCAAAAACATGGCCGGGTCATCGATTCGGTCTTTTTTTGTTCGAGAATCGTTCCAAAGAGGTATTTTCCGGCAGCTTGCCCCTTGCGGGCGACATGAAAGCGCGTCAAAAAAGGCCGTGAAGACGAGCCGAAGAGCCGCACACCGCCAAAGGTCAGAATATTTCACCACAGGGCCGGAGCCAGTAAGGCAAGAACCCATAGGGCATCGTCGGACTGCACCCCTCGCCGCCAAGGAGAAATAGCGCGCCATGTCCGCTGAACGGTCGGTGACGGCTGTCCTGGGCCCGACAAACACGGGTAAAACACATCTGGCGATTGAGCGGCTGGTGGGCCATGAGACCGGGATGATCGGCCTGCCGCTCCGGCTGCTTGCGCGCGAGGTTTACAATCGCGTTGTGGAGAAGGTCGGTGCCGACAAGGTGGCGCTTGTCACGGGTGAGGAAAAGATCACACCGTCTGAGGCTCGCTACTGGGTCTGCACGGTCGAAGCGATGCCGGAGGATGTCGACGTCGATTTCCTCGCCGTCGACGAGGTGCAACTCGCCGGCGACCTCGACCGGGGACACGTCTTCACCAACCGCATTCTCAACCGGCGCGGCAACAACGAGACCCTGCTTCTGGGCGCGCAGACGATAAAGCCGCTCATCGAAGCGCTTTTGCCGCAAGCGAACATCGTCACCCGGCCGCGCATGTCGATCCTGTCCTATGCGGGCGAGAAGAAGATTACGCGCCTGCCCCGCCGCAGCGCAGTTGTCGCCTTCTCGGCAAGCGAGGTCTACGCGATCGCCGAGCTCATCCGGCGCCAGCGCGGCGGCGCCGCCGTCGTGCTTGGCGCCCTCTCGCCGCGCACCCGCAACGCGCAGGTCGCCATCTACCAGGAAGGCGATGTGGACTTCCTGGTGGCGACTGACGCCATTGGCATGGGTCTCAACCTCGATGTCGATCATGTGGCCTTTGCCAATGACCGCAAATTCGACGGCTTCCAGCACCGCCGCCTGACGCCCGCAGAATTCTCGCAGATTGCCGGACGCGCCGGACGCTTCACCCGCGACGGCACTTTTGGGGTGACCGGCCAGGCCGCTCCGCTTGAGGCGGAATTGGTCGAGCGGCTGGAATCTCATACCTTCGATGCGATGCAGGTGCTGCAATGGCGCAATGCCGATCTGGATTTCTCCTCCGCCGCCACATTGAAGGCGAGCCTCGACGGCACGCCGACGCAGAAGGGGCTGACCCGCGCGCCCATGAGCGAGGACCGGCAAGCCCTCGAATATGCCCTGAACGACAAGGAAATCGCGGCGCTCGCCAAATGCCCGAAAACGGTTGAGCTGTTGTGGTCGGCCTGCGCGTTGCCGGATTATCGCAACATTGCACCCACAAATCATGCAGAACTGATCGCGACGATCTATCGCCATATCCACAACGGCGGCGTTATCCCAGAAGATTGGTTCGCTCAGCAGGTTGGCTTCGCCGACCGGAATGACGGCGATATCGATACCCTCTCGAACCGCATCGCCCATGTGCGCACCTGGACCTTCGTTGCCAACCGGGCGGACTGGCTGAAGGAGCCGGAATACTGGCGCGGCGTAACACGCGAGGTGGAGGACCGTCTGTCGGACGCCCTCCACGAACGGCTTACGCAGCGCTTTATCGACCGGCGTACCAGCGTCCTCATGAAACGTCTGCAGGCAGATGAGCAGTTGGAAGCCCACATCGAGCCTGATGGTGCCATTCACGTCGAAAACCACTTCCTCGGCCGCATCGAAGGGCTGACGTTCCACCCCGACAAGACGAGTGAAGCGAGCCACGACAAAGCCATCCGGTCAGCGGCACAGCGCGTGCTCGCCGAAGAGATGCGTAACCGCGCAGACCTTTTGAGCACCGCGCGCGATGGCGCCATTTCGCTGGCCCGCGACGGCCGGATCCTTTGGCAAGGGGCACCTGTGGCGCGGCTTTCGAAGTCCGATGATTTGTTGAAGCCCCGTATCGAGCTCAAAGCTGACGATGCCTTGACCGGCGCTTCGCGCGAACGCGCCGAGGCAAGGCTGCAAGCCTGGCTCGCCGGTGAGACGGAGGCACGCATTAAGCCGCTTATTGATTTGCGGGCAGCCGACGGCCTTGAAGGCATTGCCCGCGGCATAGCGTTTCGTATCGTGGAGGGGCTTGGGGTTTTGCCGCGCGCCGAGGCGGCAGATGAAATCCAGCAGATCGACCAGGAAACCCGGGCGAAATTGAGAGCGCTCGGTGTACGTTTCGGCGCCTATCACGTTTTCGTTCCAGCACTCCTGAAGCCTGGCCCGCGGACGCTTCTCGCCCAGCTTTTCGCGCTCTCTTCAGAGGCCTCGCAGGATGGGCTCAACCGGATCCTGGCGCTTTCGGCAAGTGGACGGACATCGGTGCCGGTCGAGGCTGATCTTGCACCGGAGCTCTACGGAGCAGTCGGTTACCGGGTCTGCGGGCAAATGGCCGTTCGCATTGATATTCTGGAGCGTCTTGCCGATCTGATCAGACCACTCATTGCCTGGAGGGGCGGCCACGAAAATAGTGAAACACGCCGGCCCGAAGGCGCTGAACCTGGAAACGCCTTCCGCAGGACAGTCGCTATGACATCGCTCGTCGGCTGCGCGGGCGATGAGTTTGCCTCCATCCTCACTTCGCTCGGTTATCGCCGCGAAACGCGCCAGGAACCCGCCCCGCCGCCCACCGCCGCAAGGAAGGCGGATGTAGTTCCGGACACATCGGCCGCATCGAAAGTCGAACAAAGGGCAACCGAAACCGAACCTAAGCCTGCCCAGGCGGCATCCGGCGTGGATCGACCGGAAGAAACCGCCAAGCCGGAGCCGAATATTGAAACGAAGCCGCAGGAACCGCGGGAAACGGCGCAGCTTGAAGCAACGGATGGTGAAACGGCATCCGACGCCACCGGCGAACCGGAAATGGTGACTGTTGAAATCTGGCGTCTGCGCCCGCCACGCCGCCAGCGCGGCCCCCGGCAACAGGGTGAGCGCGCGCGGCAGCGGAGCGGCACCGGTGAAAAACCCGGTGACGGAAACACGGAGGATCAGCAGACTAGCGAGAGCAAGGGAAACCGCCGCAAGCAGCCGCAAAAGCACACAGATAGCAAAAAGCAGCGCGGAAAACGGCGCCCTGCCGAGGCACAAGCATCCGGACGCAGAAACCAGGGCAACCAGAAACGAAATGAGCAGCAGCGCCGAAGCGCGCCGGATCCCGATTCGCCTTTCGCAGCACTTGCCGCTCTTAAAGAGCAGATGGAAAAAGAAAAAAGATAGGCCTCTTGTCCCCAGTCCGCGCTGACAAAGAGGCAGCCGGTCTCCCGTCTTCAGGTTCCCGCTTAGACTCTTTCAATCGGTGGCAGCTTCCATGTATCGGGAAAGACACTATCTCTGCTTGCGTAATCTTCTGAGTGTGACGAACCCAGAACGCTGACCAGTTAGCCATGGGCCAGAGCACAACAAACCGGCCGCCCGCCCTTGCCGCACACGCACCCGGCGTGCTTCAACGCCTGTCAGTCGCCTTTGCTGCAGGCGCCTTGGGCGCAGTGTTCATCATCGCAGTCGCGGCGGCGCTTCAGGTGAGTGGTTTTGTCGCACTAATCGGACTGGGCGCTCTCGATGCGGCCAATCTCCCCTTCCTCTATCAAAATGTAACTTGGGGCGGGATTTGGGGTCTTCTCCTCGCAACGCCCTTTCTGGCGGCATCGCCTGTTCTCAGAGGCGTGATCGCCGGAGGGCTCGCAACCACCGCGCTGTTCTTCATCTTTTTCCCGCTTCGCACGGACGGCGATGCCGGTCCCGGTGTAGCCGGCCTTAATGTCGGTATCGCCCTTCCGGTTTTCGCGATTGCAATCAATTCGGTCTGGGGCATCGCGGCGGCTTTATTTTACGAAAGAGCTTTTAAGAGCTAAGCATTCCGGAGGAGCGAGGTCGAAAGAAGGTAAGGCGCGATCCCTCAAACCATTCCGAAAGCTGAAGATGCGCTCAGGATCGACCGCTGGCTCTGGCACGCACGCATCGTCAAGCACCGCCGCCTTGCGGTCGAACTCACCACCGGTGGACAGGTGCGTGTCAATCGCGTCAAAGCGTTGAAGCCGAGCCATCTGGTTAAACCGGGCGATGTTGTGACGATCGGCCATGCTGGGCGTGTACAGGTTCTCGAGGTTCTTGAGCTGCCGCTTCGCCGCGGGCCCGCGAAAGAAGCGGCCTTAAGCTACCGTGAAATCACTGGCATCCATTTTCCCGGACAAGCAACACCGGCCGCATAGCTGCCAAGCTGAGATAAGCTGTCGTCTTGAAACTTGTCAAACAATCCAATAATTGCCTTTAGCCCTGCGGATAATCACGAGCAACACATGACCTACGTTGTCACCGAAGCGTGCATCAAATGCAAATACACGGACTGCGTTGAGGTTTGCCCCGTCGACTGTTTCTACGAAGGCGAGAACATGCTCGTTATCCACCCGGACGAGTGCATCGACTGTGGCGTGTGCGAACCGGAATGCCCTGCCGAGGCTATCAAGCCCGATACAGAGCCTGGCCTGGAAAAATGGCTGACGGTGAATGCGGATTACGCAGAGAAGTGGCCGAACATAACTCAAAAGAAAGACGCGCCACCGGATGCAGAAAAATTCGACGGAGAAGACAACAAATTTGAGAAATATTTTTCCGAAAACCCTGGTGAAGGCGATTGATACTGGACTGGATATCCCCAAACAACATCATCAAGAAGGACCGCAACCGGACGCGTTAACGTATTAACGCGTTTTAACTTTTTTTTTCGGTGGGCCGATGCTATATTAAATAGGCTGCTTTAAGTTTTGGCAGTGGATCGATCGACAGCGCGTCTAGAGGGCGCGCTTTCTTGTCGACAGTAATGCGAACACATAGGTCTGATCCAAGGCAGCGTCGTTTTTGTCCTCTCATCAGATATTTAGCGGTGCGGCAAGCGGGCCGGAGAGACGGCGAAGCCTAAATCACATCTTCACGATATCGCTGCAGCGCCCCGGCGTAGCAAGCGACCGACGTGTCTGAACCCAGGAGTAGATTTCGGTATGGCGAAGAAATTGGCACAAAAACAAGGCTTCAAGGTCGGTGAGCATGTGGTCTATCCGGCCCACGGCGTCGGGCTGATTACCGAGATCGAAGAACAAGAAATCGCCGGTGCGCGCCTTGAGCTTTTCGTGATCAATTTCGAGAAAGACAAGATGACCTTGCGGGTTCCGATTTCGAAAATCGAGAGTGTTGGAATGCGCAAGCTGGCCGACGCGGGCACGGTCACGAAAGCCATGGACACATTGACGGGACGCCCGCGCGTCAAGCGCACCATGTGGAGCCGCCGCGCCCAGGAATATGAAGCGAAGATCAATTCCGGCGATCTGATCGCGATTGCCGAAGTCGTGCGGGACCTTTATCGCGGCGACACACAGCCCGAGCCATCATATTCGGAGCGTCAGCTCTATGAAGCCGCGCTTGACCGTCTGGTGCGCGAAATCTCTGCGGTGAAAAAACTTACAGAAACCGAAGCATTGCGCGAAATCGAAGCGAAGCTCGCCAAGGGACCGCGCCGCGGCAGCCGAACGGAAGAAACGGCTGAGCTGGATCAAGAAGAAGCCGCCTGAAGAGACAGCGAATCAAACCCGGCATAGCGCATGCCGGGAGATGCGCACAAAGCCCGGCCGGAATGGCCGGGCTTTTTGTTTCCGTTTTTACACCACCCGAAGCTTCTGCCGGTCGAAGACTTTCAGCACCTGGTTGAGATCGTGGCCGCGTTTCATAATCAGCCCGGAGGCGGCGACCACTGAATATATGCCCTGGCGCTTGTGCAGTTTGGGTGTTTTCACGACCCGGTACACCGGGAACTCCGTCGACCGGCGGAAAACTGAAAAGACCGCCTTATCGCGAAGATGGTCGATGGCATAATCACGCCACTCGCCGATCGCGACCATCTGCCCGTAAACACGCAGGACGGCGTCCAGTTCACGCCTGTTAAACGTTACCCGATCGGGGGCTTTCAACATACGCGCGGCAGGTTTCTGATGGCTCACAGCCCCGCCGCGCCATCCCTCTATGGGATCGATTTCGCTCATTGCGCCTCCTCAAACCGCCGGCTTCCGCAGACCGGCAAGAAACAGAAAACGATAAGAGTATCGCAACTTTCGAAGGAGGAAAGCCCCGCCGCCAGGAAAAGCGAAAACAGTGCGCCGCACGGCCAGCGAGAGGCTGCTCTGGATTTCATATTTTCGCCTGAATTCAGTCAATCAGAAGCCGCAAAACAAGGCTTTATAGTCATTGTTGCCTCAACGGCCTGACGTGTGGTGAGAATCGAAAACCTCAGCCCCCCAGCCCCTCGGTTCGAGCCGCACGTCAGGCCGTTTTTTCTCCTCAAATCCTCAAAACTGTCAGAGAAAACGGTCCGAGCGGCATAGCGCCTCGTCAATCAAAGGCCTGTAATCTTTGCTGCGCCGAGAATTGCGCCGGCACCGCCCTTATCCGCCCTTTGCACGATCACCACACAACCGGACAACGTCTTGTCGGCCCATTCTGCAACGGGCACATCAATCGTCATGGCGGACCCGTCCCATTGGCCGATTGGCTTCAGCTTCCGGACGACATTGTAATAGGCGATTTGGCGGCCCGCATTTTCACCGCGTTTGATATCGATGCGCTCTTCTGCCGTGTAGCCAGCCATCCAGACGATGATTTCGCCGTCCGGCACCTCCGTTTCGGAAATCGACACCGTCAGGCTTGAGCCAGATTCTGTCAGTTCAACCTCAACCGGAAGAGCGTCCTCGGCAGCCGCTTCGACCAAAGAGATCACCTCGCCGATCCGGCTTCCGATCACATGCTCGCGACCGTTGATGACGATTTGCGGGGTGTAAACGGCACGGTCGCCCCGCGCTTTCGCATAAGCACGCTGGCGCTCGGTGTGCATGGGGCTCGCAAGCGAATCCTTCCAGCCAAGATAATCCCAATAATCCACGGGAAGCGATAAGGCGATAATGCCGTCCCGTTGGGCCAGATCACCCAGAAGCGCATCTGCAGGCGGACAGGATGAGCAGCCCTGACTGGTGAACAGCTCGACAACCGTCACGCCGGTAGAAGCCCAGACACCCGTCGTCACGGGCGAGAGCCCCGCGGCAAGGGCCCCGGCGATAATGAGGGATTGGATACGCTTGGTGCTAATCATGGCCGTTCAGATACACATGGCTCGGGGGTTCGGGAAACTTTATGCCGGCGCGGGTACCCGTGCCGGCATGTCCCTGAAATACATCCCGCCTATCTCAACTGCCACTCACGATGCGTTGACAGGACCGGTCACCGAGCGGTCCGGATGATCGCAAATTGTCTAGATCAGGCAGCGCGCGCAAGGTTCCTCAGGACGTAATGCAAGATACCGCCATTGCGGTAGTAATCGAGCTCATCGAGCGTATCGATGCGCACGAGAAGCGGGATGGTCTCCGCCCGGCCATCGGCGAACACGATTTTCGCTTCAAGCTGTCCGCGCGGCTCGATTTCGGTCAAGCCCGCGATCGAGACCACCTCATCGCCCTTCATGCCGAGCGATTGCCAGGACGTACCCTCCTCAAACATCAGCGGAAGAACGCCCATGCCAACAAGGTTTGAGCGGTGAATCCGCTCGAAGGATTGGGCAATGACCGCACGTGCGCCCAAAAGGCGCGTCCCCTTCGCCGCCCAGTCGCGCGACGAACCGGTGCCGTACTCCTTGCCCGCGAAGATGACGAGCGGAACGCCATCGTCCTTGTAGCGCATTGCCGCGTCATAGATCGGCATCTGGTCGCCAGAGGGATAGTGGATGGTGTAGCCGCCTTCAACACCCGGCACCATCTGGTGTTTGATGCGGATATTGGCAAAGGTGCCGCGCATCATAATTTCATGATTGCCGCGCCTTGCGCCGTAAGAGTTGAAATCGAGCACTCCGACCTGACGCTCCGTCAAATAAGCACCCGCAGGCGAATCCTTCTTGATCGCTCCTGCCGGCGAGATGTGGTCGGTCGTGATCGAATCGAGAAACAGGCCCAGCACGCGTGCATCGACGACATCGACGATCGGGTCGGGCTCCATCTTCATGTCTTCGAAGAAGGGCGGATGCTGGACATAGGTCGAACCTGCACTCCAGCGATAGGTAAGGCCCGCTTCCACTTCGATTTGCTGCCACTGCTTATCGCCCTTGAACACATCCGCATAGCGCGTCTCGAACATGTCCCGGTTGACGGAGGACCGGATCGTGTCGGCGATCTCTTGTTGGCTCGGCCAGATATCTTTCAGATAAACGGGATTCCCAGCCTTATCCTCGCCAAGCGGATCATTGGTGATGTCCACATTCATCGACCCGGCAAGAGCATAGGCGACGACGAGCGGCGGGGAGGCCAGATAATTGGCGCGCACATCGGGGTTCACGCGGCCTTCGAAGTTCCGGTTTCCGGAAAGCACCGAACAGACCACCATGTCGTTGTCGTTCACGGCCTTTGCAATGCGCTCCGGCAGCGGTCCCGAATTCCCGATGCAGGTGGTGCAGCCATAGCCCACAAGGTCGAAACCGAGCGCGTCGAGATCGTCCTGGAGACCGGCTTTGTTGAGATATTCGGTGACGACCTGAGAGCCCGGCGCAAGCGAGGTCTTGACCCAAGGTTTGACTGTCAGGCCTTTTTCGCGGGCGTTGCGCGCAAGCAGCCCTGCACCGATCATGACGCTCGGGTTCGAGGTGTTCGTGCAGGACGTGATCGCCGCGATCACCACATCGCCATGGCCGAGATCGAAATTCTCGCCTGGAACCGGAACCCGCTTGTCCTTCTCCGCCCCCTTCTTGAACTCGGTCTCCATCACCTTCGCGAAATTTGGTGCGGCTGTATCGAGTGTCACACGGTCCTGCGGCCGCTTCGGCCCGGCAAGGCTCGGCACGACGTCGGCCAGATCGAGCGCGAGCGTGTCGGTGAAGACGGGGTCAGGCGTTTCGGTCGCCCGCCACATGCCCTGCGCTTCGGCATAGGCTTTAACAAGCGCAATCCGGTCCGTGTCGCGGCCCGTCGCTTCAAGATAGGCAATCGTGTCCTTGTCGATCGGGAAGAAGCCGCAGGTCGCCCCATATTCCGGCGCCATATTGGCAATCGTCGCCTGATCTTCGAGCGAGAGGTCATCGAGCCCCGCGCCGTAGAACTCGACGAACTTGCCGACGACACCCTTGGCGCGCAGCATCTCGGTGACGGTCAGAACCAGATCGGTTGCCGTTACGCCCTCATTGAGGCGGCCCTCAAGCTTAAAGCCGATAACTTCGGGAATAAGCATGGAGATGGGCTGGCCGAGCATAACGGCCTCCGCCTCAATGCCGCCGACACCCCAGCCAAGCACCGAGAGGCCATTGACCATCGTGGTGTGGCTGTCTGTGCCCACGAGCGTGTCCGGGAAAGCAAAGGTTTCGCCGTTTATCTCCTTCGTCCAGACCGTCTGAGCGAGATACTCAAGGTTCACCTGGTGGCAAATGCCGGTGCCCGGCGGCACGACGCGGAAATTGTCAAACGCATCCTGGCCCCAGCGCAGGAACTCATAGCGCTCGCCATTCCTCTCATATTCACGCTCCACATTGCGCTTGAAGGCGTCGACCGTGCCGAAATAGTCGACCATCACCGAGTGGTCGATGACAAGATCAACGGGCGCGAGCGGATTGATCTTCGTCGGGTCCTGGCCGAGCTTCTCCATCGCGGCACGCATGGCGGCAAGGTCGACGACACCGGGAACGCCCGTGAAATCCTGCATCAGCACACGGGCCGGACGATAGGCAATCTCTTGGTCAGATG